>JACMNQ010000043.1 GCA_014378465.1 Oligoflexia bacterium
AGCGAGTGATCGCTTTTACTGTTTGAGCGAGTGATCGCTTTTACTGTTTGAGCGAGTGATCGCTTCCCGGTCAGAAGCGCCTCAGCGATTTTGATCGAGTGAACTGATTCCGTACTGCTTCATCTTGCTGAGCAGAGTGGCTTTGTCCATGCGGCTCATGCGGCACGTTTCGTCGATCTGCCAGTTGAACGTCTTGAGAAGCTCGGTGATGTAGATCTTCTCGAAATGTTCACGAGTGGCGTGAAAGTCGATGCGGTCGTGACCGAATTGCGGGAGATCCGTCGCTTCGATCCGGTCGCCCTGGGCGCTGATCACGGCCACACGGAGAACATTTCGAAGTTCGCGGATATTTCCTGGCCAGTCGTAGGATTTCAGGGAATTCCAGGCAAGTTTATCGAGGCTGCGGATGTGCTCCTTGTGGAGTTCGCGGATGATTTCACCCACGATTCCCATCACGATGTCTTCGAACTCTTCAGTGCGTCTGAAGAGCGGGGGCATTTCGAGGCGAAAGACATTCAACTTTTCGAGAAGAGTGGGATTGAAAAGCCCGCCTTGAGCGCGGCCTTCGAGAGTCTGGCTCGTGGTGCCGATGACCCGGACGTTGAGGAGCATGCGAAGTCCGGGATTTTCCGGATGGGAAATGGATTTGGTGGTCAGAAAATCGAGCAGGATCTTCTGTTCGCCCAGAGGCCAGCTGCCGATTTCAGGAATGGTGATGGTCCCGCCCTGAGCCTGAGGGATCTGCGTGAGAAGTGAAATGTCCTGTTTCGCATTCAGATAAGGTCGGCCTGCTCTTGGGCCGTTTTGATGGATCCAGCGCGCGATCGCACCTTTGCCGGTTCCGCTGGCGCCATAGATCAATACCGGGGCGGTATCGGCCTGGGCAGCCAGCATCGCCAGGCGGCGCTGCGAGGGTGGGATGAAATGAACCATTTCCATGCTTGAGTCCTATCTATTCTGGGAGAGGTATAATGCGCTGAATCATTTATGTCAAGTGCCAACCCTGAGGAATCATCACCTCTAAAGAAGTCTCAAAATAGCCTTGAAAGGGTTACGGTAAACGCAGAAAAGGGCTGACATTTCACCAGGCCTCGAGCATCTTGGGTCTATGTTCAAAATCCAAAGTCTGGCCAAAATCTCAAGTTTTTTCGCGCCCCGTTTCATATCTGGAGTCCTGGCGCTCAGTCTGAGCACTTTGGTGCCTGCCCAGGCCTTCGCCGAGCTCAAGGTGGCTTTCGTTTTTGACAAGGGCGGCAAGGATGATAAATCCTTCAACTCTTCCGCGTACCGGGGTGCGATGGAAGCGAAGGACAAGCTCAAAGCTTCCATCAAGTATGTCGAAGCCACGGATGAAACCGCTTACGAATCCCTGCTCAAGTCCTTCGCAAAGAAGGACTACGATCTCATCATCGGCATCGGCGTCGCTCAGGCGGACGCGATTCGCAAAGCAGCTGCCCAGTTTCCACAGAAGCATTTCGTGATCGTGGACGGTGAAGTCAAAGCGCCGAACGTTCGCTCCCTGCTCTTTGAAGAACAGGAAGGCTCCTACCTGGTCGGCGCAATCGCCGCGCTTTCGAGCAAGACTGGAAAAGTGGGCTTCATCGGAGGCATGGACATTCCTCTGATCCGCCGTTTCGAAATGGGCTACGCTGCCGGCGCTAAGAAAATGAATCCCAAAGTTCAAGTGATTTCAAATTACATCGGAGTGACAGGCGATGCATGGAACAACCCTCCCAAAGGCAAGGAGCTCGCTCTTTCGCAGTACTCAAGCGGCGTCGACGTGATCTTTTCCGCGGCCGGCGCTTCCGGCTCCGGAGTCTTCGATGCAGCTGAAGAGCAGAAGAAATTCACCATCGGTGTCGACTCCAATCAGAACTGGATCAAGCCCGGCCACGTCCTGACCAGCATGCTCAAGAAGATTGACGAAGCCGTTTTCGTCACTTGCAAGGAAGCCTCTGAAGGTAGGTTCTCGGCTGGTGTCCAGAGATTCGGTCTGGCCAGCAAAGGGATCGACTACGCGGTCGATCAGTACAACGAAAAACTTCTGAGCTCTGAAACCCGAAAAAAGGTCGAAGCCCTCAAAGCCGACATCATTTCTGGAAAAGTCAAAGTTCCGGATTACTATAAAAAATAATGACCACTCAGCCCCTTGCAGTCGAGCTCAGAGGATTGGCCAAACGCTTTGGTTCGGTGATTGCCAATGCAGGCATCCAGCTCGAAGTGAGAGCCGGCAGCATTCACGGCGTGATCGGCGAAAACGGTGCGGGCAAATCGACGGCAATGAAAATGCTGTACGGGATGTATGCTCCGGACGAGGGCGAGATCCTGATCCAGGGCAAGCCGCTGCGGTTCAAGTCTCCTTCTGACGCGATCCATGCCGGGATCGGAATGGTCCATCAGCATTTCATGCTCGCGGGACCACACACTGCGCTCGACAACATCATCCTGGGCGCGGAGCCTTCCCATCTGGGTGTTCTGGATCGCGCCGGAGCTCGCACGAAACTTCAGGCTCTTTGCAAACAGTACGGGCTGCCACTGGATCTCGACGCACCCGTGGAAACTCTGTCCGTCGGAGTTCAACAGCGGATCGAAATCCTGAAGCTGCTCTACCGCAACGCTCAGATCCTGATCCTCGATGAACCCACCGCCGTGCTGACCCCTCAGGAGACCGAGGAGTTGCTTGGAAATCTCAAGAAGCTCAAGGCCGAAGGCAAGACCATCCTCATCATCACGCACAAACTGAAGGAAGTTCTCAGTTTCACCGACGAAGTGACGGTCTTTCGCGGGGGCAAGGTGAGTGGGCGTGTGAAGACGTCCGAAACGAATGCGCAACAGCTGGCCAACCTCATGGTGGGGCGCGAAGTTGTCCTCAAAGTTCAAGAGGTCGAATCAGCGGCAGGCGTGAAGCACACGTTCGGAAAATGCCTGCTCCGGGTCGAAAGACTCAATCTGAAACAGAAGGGGCACAGTCACCTCAAGGACGTGTCCTTCGAGGTTCGCGCTGGAGAAGTCGTCGGGATCGCCGGAGTCGAAGGCAATGGCCAGACCGAACTCATTGAAGCGATCCTCCATCCTTCGGATCCCAGATGCCTGACTTCGGGAAAGGTTCGAGTGCTGGATCAGGATGTGACGGATCGCAAGACCTTTGAGATTCGTGCCCTCGGAGTGGGGGTGATCCCTCAGGATCGCCATCACCAGGGGCTTCTGCTCGAGCGTTCCGTGAAAGAGAACTTTCTGCTGGGCCTGCACCGTCGCAGGCAATTCGCGAAACACGGCTTCATTCTTCAGAAGGCGCTTGATCAATCCGTCGAGAAAGCGCTCGAGAATTATGACGTCCGGCCTCGGCGAGCTGACATCGCGGTGGGAGGCCTGTCTGGTGGAAATCAACAGAAGCTGATCATCGCCCGGGAATTTGAATGCGGTCCTCAGGTCCTGATCGCCGCCCAGCCCACGCGCGGAGTGGACGTGGGTGCGATTGAGTTCATTCATCGCAGGATTCTCAAAGCAAGAAGTGAAGGTGTGGCCACGCTGCTCATTTCATCCGAACTCGATGAGATCCTGACCCTTTCTGATCGCATTCTCGTCATTTACGAAGGGCAGATCGTGGGTGATCACCTCCGAGGCCAGGCGGATGAAAACCAGATCGGTTTGAAAATGGGTGGTGGTCACCATGAGTGAAGTTCATCTCGGCATGAAAAGCCGTGAACGGATCTTTCGCTTCATTCAGCCCGTCGTCGCGATTCTGTTCGGGCTCGCCATCGGTCTCCTGATCACTTTGTATGCAGGCGAAAATCCCTGGCATGTCCTGAAGATTCTGGCGAACAGCGCTTTCGGTTCAGTCGAAAACATCGGCATGACTCTGTTCTACGCGACGCCTCTGATCTTCACCGGCCTTTCCGTGGCGATCGGCTTTCACGCCGGGCTTTTCAATATCGGTGCGGAAGGGCAGTTGGCGTTCGGTGCGCTCGCGGCCGCCGCAGTCGGGATTCTTTACCCGAACGTGCCCGGGCCCCTGGCTCCGGTTCTGGCCACTCTCGCGGCTTTCGCTGCAGGAGCGGTCTGGGGTTATATCCCAGGATGGTTGAGAGCGCGAAGAGGCGCTCATGAAGTCATCAACACGATCATGCTCAATTTCGTGGCCGCCGGGCTCACGAGCTGGATCACGCTCTACCTGCTCAAATCCACGGAATCGCAGAACCCGGAAACGCGGACGATCGCTCCCGCTTATTTAATTTCGCATTTCGCCTTCTTTGGCGACACGCCTTTCAACCCCTCCTTTCTGCTCGCGCTCGTCGCGGCTTTCGCACTCTGGGTTCTTCTCTGGAAGACCGTCCTCGGCTACGAAATGCGCGCCGTGGGGCAGAATGAATTGGCTGCTCGTGCCGCCGGGATCGATTCGGCGAAGATGCGCATCATCGCGCTCACTCTGGCCGGCGGACTTGCCGGTTTCGTCGGAGTGGGAGAAGTGCTCGGACACTCACACAAGTTTGAGATCGGCTTTTCCCCGGGCTATGGCTTCATGGGGATCGCAGTCGCGCTCCTCGGAAGAAATCGTCCGCTCGGAATCATCGGTGCGGCCATTCTTTTCGGCGCCCTTCACAAGGGCAGCCTGGATCTCGACATGGAAACTGAAAAAGTCACTCGTGATCTGTCCCTGATCCTGCAAGCTCTCATCATCCTGGCCGTCTCAGCGGATGGATTCTGGGAACGAGTCAGAAAGGCGGTCCTGTGAACGAATCCAATGTCTTTTTCCTCACACTCTCGACCGTGATCGGTTCCACGCTTCGAGTTTCCACCCCACTGCTCTTCGCAGCGCTCGGAGGTATCCTGAGTGAACGTGCCGGAGTGATCAACATCGCTCTCGAGGGACTGATGCTGGTCGGAGCCTTTGCCGGTGCTTCCGTGGCTTTTTACACCCATTCGCCGGTACTTGGGGCGTTGGCCGCAATGGGTGCGGGAATCGTGCTTGCGGCGTTCTACGCGCTTTTCGTCGTGAAGCTCAAAGCGGATCAAATAGTTGCAGGTACCGCGATCAACCTTCTCGCTGCCGGAATCACGCCTTTTCTCTGCAAGATTCTTTTTGAATCCGGCACTGCGACGCCCACGCTCCCCATTGCGGACCGCTTTCAGTCAGCGCCGATCTGGATTGTCTGGGGTCTCGTGGCGGTGGTTTTCCTCTGGATGCGATTCACGGCTTCCGGACTTTGGCTGCAGTTCGCGGGCGAGCATCCCGAAGCTCTCAGCACTGCCGGAATCCGGGTGAGTCGTGTGCGCTGGCTTGCGGTTCTGGCCAGTGGTGCTTTGGCCGGCCTCGGCGGCGCGACGCTCTCGATTTTTCTCTCTTCATCCTTTTCGAGAAACATGACTGCAGGCCGTGGGTTCATGGCTCTGGCGGCGATGATCTTTGGCAAATGGAGGCCTCTCCCGACTGCGGCCGCTTGCCTTTTCTTTGGCCTTGCGGACGCGCTTCAGATTCGGCTTCAGGGTGTCGTCCTGTTCGGCACGGAGCCCGTGCCCGTGCAGTTCATTCAGATTCTGCCTTATGTCGTGACAGTTCTGGTCCTTGCGGGCTTCGTCGGCAAATCCAGAGCTCCTCAATCGCTTGGAATTCCGCTCTCCGTCCTCCTTGCAACCTCAGGCCTCACGCTTTTGAGCGGCTGTTCGCGTTCGGGTGATTTTGCCGCTCGTCTCAATCAGGAATTTGAAGCGATCAAGATCGTGTTTGAAGGCGGCCGAAGTCCACTGGCCAAAAACTCGCCGATACCGACGGGGAGTTCAGCTTCTGCAGGTGCAGTGTCCACTGAGGCTCAGAGGTCCGCTGAGAACTCAGAGCTGCTCCGCGAACTGTACCGGGTTGTCTTCCTTCGGGATCCCTCAGACAAGTCGATGTTCGGCAGTTACGTGGACTCCCTCAATCAGGGTGCTTCTCTTGAAGGCCTCTTCAACGGCTTCACCCATTCCGGCGAATACCGGTCCCTCGAACTGGATCCGGCCACTCAGGCGCGAGCGGAAGTGGCCGGTTCGGTGCCCAAAGTGGTTCAGGTCTTCGGTGAAGAGTTGGCCCAGCTGGAATCGAATCTGCCGGAACCCACTTCATTTCGCGAAAAAGACTCGTTGCCTTTGGCAGAGATCGAGATGCCCAAAGGAGTCTTTGATACTCCTTCGGAAATATCATTTCCCGCTCCCGGTACTTCTCCTGGAACGACTCCCTCGGCCAAAGCTCAGGTTTCGGCCGCCCGTTATGAAAAGCTTTTCGCGAAGGCTTCAGTTTTCACTTTGAAACGCGTATTGAGTGATGAGGCTCTGCAGGTGATCAGCGCGAAAGCGAAGAAACCAGGGCAGCTTGCCGACTGGTATGCCCAGTGGGTGGTTCGGACGAATTCACTGGGTGTTGATTTCGGGCTGCCACTGCGGAATCGCTCGGACTTGAAATTTCACCACGACTGGGCATTGAAGAGTTCGCAGGATCGGCTGACCTGGGAAGTATTGAACCGGCTGCAACGACTTTTAAATGCTGCGATCGACAGCAGGAGATCCTCATGAGCAATTTCACCATCAATCACCCGGCCATTCTCACTTGTGCGCTTACCGGTGCGGAAACCACGCGCGAAAAGCAGCCCAACCTCCCGATCACCCCGGAGGAGCAGGCGATTGCCGCCGAGGAAGCCGTCAGAGCCGGCGCTTCGATCATTCACCTCCATGTACGAGAAGAAGATGGAAAACCCAGTCAGAGGCCTGAACGTTTTCAGGAAGCGATCATCGCCATTCGGAAACGCGTGCCGGATGTGATCATTCAGCTCTCCACCGGCGGAGCGGTGGGGGAGTCCATCGACAATCGCGCGCTGCCTCTCACTCTCAAGCCGGACATGGCTTCGCTCAATCTTGGCACGATGAATTTCGGCGAGGACGTCTTCTACAATCACCCCCGCGACATCGTCGCTCTCGCTTCCCGGATGCACCAGCACGGCGTCATGCCAGAGCTTGAGATCTATGAAGCGGGGATGCTCGAAAGCGCCTTTCGGCTCGCCAAGCAGGGGATCCTGCGTGAACCCCTGCATTTTCAATTCGTGCTCGGGGTTCCAGGCGGCATGTCCGGAGATCCGCGCAATCTGATGCACCTCGTGTCCCTCCTTCCAAAGGACGTGCACTGGGGAGTGGCTGGAGTGGGAAGATTTCAGCTGCCTCTGGCTGTTCAGGCGCTTCTGCTCGGAGGCCACGTGCGTGTCGGCTTCGAAGACAATATCTTCTACACCAAAGGTGTCGTCGCCCAGTCCAACGCACAGCTCTTGGAGCGTGTGGCCCGAATCGCCCGCGAAATCGGCCGCGAAGTGGCCACGATCACCCAGGCTCGCGAGATGCTTGGCCTCAAGAAACTGAAATGAAGAAATCCTGAAATGGCGATCAAGAAATTTCTCCTCAAGACCACGATCGAACACAAGGGCAAGAGATTGGACCAGGTCCTGTCCGAATGGCTCCCGATCGCACTCGCCCAGCCCGTCTCTAAAGCGAAAGCCAGAAAGCTCGTCGTCGCGGGCGGGATCTATCTCAATGGCAAGCGAGTGCGGATCGCTTCGAAAGAACTGCAGGTCAACGCACGCGTCGAGGCGTTCGTGGATCTCGCCAAGCTCAACAGTGACGGGCCCCAGACCGACATCCTGTTCAACATGCAGGAATCTGATGTCCTTTTTGAGGACCAGTATATCATCGCAGTCAACAAACCTGCCGGACTTCCCACTCAACCGACCGTCGACGAAGCACGCGCCAATCTCTTCGCCGCAGTGAAGAAGTTTCTGACGGGTCGCACGCCTGGAATGGGTCCCGCTTACGTCGGACTTCATCATCGCCTGGACCGCGACACTTCTGGAGTGGTGCTCTTCACGAAATCCACAGAAGCGAACGCGGGAGTGGGGGAACTTTTTTCTGGCCATCTCGCGGTGAAAACTTACAATGCCCTCACCTGGAGACCCGGTGCGCTTCCTCCCAGACAGTGGGAAGTGAAGAACTACCTCGCGCGCAGCAAGCAGCAGAAGATGAAGATGACCGCCGTGACTTCGGGCGGCGACTTCGCCCACACGGATTTCAAACTTCTGGAGACGACTCCCGGTGGTCTCTGGGTCGAAGCGAAGCCCAGGACGGGGAGGACTCATCAGATCCGGGTGCATCTTTCTGAAGCGGGTCTCTTCATTCTTGGAGACGCGACTTATGGCAATCCGGTGACCGCGAAGGCCGCGCCACGATTGATGCTTCACGCGGTCAATCTGACTTTTCCTCACCCGATCACTCGCGCCCTGACCTCAGTGAACAGCCCTGTGCCAGCTGACTTCAATCAATGCCTCCAGAGGCTGCGAGCTCCGGGGGCGACTTGACTCGCGGGAGTGCCTGGCGGAAATTTCTCGATGAAAGTGCGCTGCTGCGGCACTACCTCTGGAAGTACCGAAAGTTCGTGGGCTACGGTCTCGCGACCCTTCTGCTTGTGGATCTCCTGGAGCTGGCCCCGCCGATTTTTCTGAAAAATTCGATTGATGCGGTGATGGGCGGCAAACCCCGACGAATTCTGGCCTGGTTCGCCCTTGCCTATGTTCTGACGTCTCTCATTCAGGGTTTCTGTCGCTATGGCTGGCGCATCTACCTCATCCGCTCCAGCATGCTGGCAGGTCGGGACTTGAGATTGAAGTTCTCGGACCACCTCTTTCAGCTGTCGGCCAGTTTTTACGACAAGCGCCGAATTGGTGAGCTCATGTCGCTGGCGACGAACGACGTCGATGCGGTACGAATGGCGATGGGCGCTGGACTTCTCACGATGGCGGATGCCGCCTTTTACATCGTGACGGTTCCAGTGGTGATGGTGATTCTGTCGCCTCAGCTCACGCTGCTCGCTTTTCTGCCTTTGCCGCTGATTCCGTGGTTTGTCATGCGAAATGAGCGGGAGATCCACACCCGCTTTCAGAGTGTGCAGGCTTCCTTTTCAAAGATCTCCGCCATGGCTCAGGAAAATCTCAACGGCATCCGCATCACCAAGGCTTTTGCAAGAGAAGACGAACAGCATCACCGGATTCAGAAGCTGGGCGAGGAGTATGTCCGGCTCAATCTTGAACTGGCGAAGATTCAAAGCGCCTTTGGCCCGACCCTCGATTTCATGATGAGCCTCGGGCTCGTCATCCTGCTCTTCATGGGAGGGCGTTTCGTCATTTCAGACCTCGTCACTCTCGGGACTTTCGTCGCATTTCAAAGGTACATTCAGAAGATGGTCTGGCCGATGACGGCCATTGGTCTTTCGCTTTCCTACTATCAGCGCTCCGTTGCCAGTTCCATTCGCATGGAAGAGGTCCTGTCCCTCCAGTCTGATGTGCAGGAATCACTTTCACCCGCCGAGCTTCCGCCTGCTGCGTTCAGGACCTCGAAAGCCGCCCATCCAGGCCCCTGGAAAACCGCAGGGGCAATCGAATTTCGAAAGTTTCATTTCGGGTTCCCGGGATCTGCGAATCCGGTCCTTCGAAATATTGACCTGAAAATCGAAGCCGGACAAAGAGTGGCCTTCGTCGGGTCGATTGGCGCGGGCAAGACGGCGCTTCTGGGAGTTCTGCCTCGCCTTTATCCCGTCGGCGACGGAATGGTTCATCTGGACGGAGTGGACATCAATCAATGGCCTCTCGAAGAACTCAGGCGGCAGATCGGTTACGTGGGCCAGGAAGTTTTTCTCTTCAGTGAATCCGTTCTTGAGAACGTGGCTTATGGGCTTCATGAATGGACGGATGCTCCAAAGAAACTCCTGGCCACTCACCAGGCGATGACGCTGGCCTCCGTTCGTGAAGACGTCAAACTCCTGTCTCATGGAGAGCAGACCCGGCTCGGAGAGCGGGGAGTGAATCTGTCGGGAGGGCAGAAGCAACGGCTCACTCTGGCCCGGGCACTGGCCAAAGAGCCCAGCGTGCTGATCCTCGATGATGCTCTTTCCTCGGTGGATGTGCAGACGGAAGAGACGATCCTGAGCGGGCTTCGAGCTCGAAGTGGCAGGAATACGGAACTCCTTGCTGCGCACCGGATTTCGACGGTCAAGGATTCGGACTGGATTGTGGTATTGGCTGATGGCGGAATCGGACGCCAGGGGACCCACTCTCAGTTGATCACGGAGAAGAACAGTCTTTACTGGAAATTCCATGAACAGCAGCGTCTGAAGGACGACCTGGCGGAATACCTCAGGGATCTGGAAGGGACGTTCTCATGAATCTGAATCTCGAAACCGACGAGACCTCCAGTGCGCTTCAGCCGCAGATCCAGATGAAGACGTTTCGCCGTCTCCTGGCCGTGATCGGCGGACAGAAAAAGCTGCTTATCGCGGGATTGCTCCTGATCTTTCTCGGGACGGCCGCGGCACTGTCCGAGCCCCGTCTTTTCGGTTACGCCATCGATGACGCCATCCTCCCGAAAGACTGGCTTCTGCTCAGGAACATCGGGATCTTCTACCTGCTGGTGGTCTGCATTCGGGTGAGTTCCATGATCGCGCAGGCCTACCTTTTCGAAAAGCTCGGACAACGAGTGATGCAGGAGCTGCGACTCGCGCTCTTCGCGCAGCTTCAAGCGCTGCCCGTATCGACTTATGACCGCAATCCCGTGGGACGGCTCATCACTCGCGTGACCAATGACATTTCAGCGATGGCGGAGATGTTCTCCGCCGGCTTCGTCACCATGATCGGCAATATCCTGATCGTGATCGGCACTCTCGTCTGGCTGCTCGTCCTGGATCTCAGGCTCGGTCTCATCGCTTCGGCCGTTTTTCCGGTCATTCTCATCACTTCGGCTCATTTCAGCCGGAGTCTGACGACCGCCTATCGCAATGCTCGCACTCGACTTTCCGCCCTCAACGCTTTTCTGGCCGAGAACATCCTCGGAATGAAAGTCGTTCACCTCTTCAATCGGCAGAAGATCCATGTGAACCGCTTCATGCAGATCAATGAATCGCTCGCTGATGCTCAGATCTCTTCCGTCAAGGTATTCGCCTATTTTCAACCGACCCTGACCTGGTGTTCAGGGATCGCGGTTTCTCTCGTCATCTGGTTTGGCGGGAGTCGGGCCCTCGAAGGCAGCCTCAAGCCCGGTATCCTCGTCGCGTTCTTTTCCTATGTTCTGGCGATGTTTCAGCCCATGCGGGAAATCGTCGACAAATGGACGGTCTTTCTGTCAGGCATGACCGCCGCCGAACGTGTTTTTGGCATTCTGGACTGGGAGACTGAAATGCCGGTGGCTGAAACCGCGATTGAAGCCGTCGCCCTGAGTGACGTCCGAGGCCACATCGTTTTTGAAAACGTCTGGTTCGCCTACACGACTGACAAGCACGGTGGAGAGCACTGGGTTCTCAAGGACCTGAGTTTTGAAATCAAACCGGGGATGCAGGTGGGGATCGTCGGTCATACCGGCTCGGGCAAGACCACGCTCATCAGTCTCCTTCTTCGGTTCTACGAACCTCAGAAGGGGAGAATTCTCCTGGACGGCAAGGATCTCAGGGATTACGACCGGCGTTCGTTGCGAGCTTCGATCGGAATCGTGCAACAGGATGTCTTTCTCTTCTCAGGCTCGATCGAGGAAAACCTGCACCTCTGGAAAAATCCCGCCCCTGAAACTCGCGCCAAAGTTGAAGGAGCCATGAAAAACCTGGGGGCTTCCAGGCATCTCCTGAACCTGGACGAGCGCGGTTCCAATCTTTCCACAGGCGAAAGACAGATCCTGGCCTTTGGTCGCGCTCTCGCTTCGGATCCAAAGATCTGGATCATGGACGAAGCCACGTCGAACATCGATTCTGAATCTGAGGAGCGGCTCAATACCGCGCTGACTGAGGCTTCAAAGGACCGAACGCTCCTCATGATCGCTCATCGATTGGCCACGGTTCGCAGCGCCGATCTGATTCTCACGCTTCACAAGGGTGTGCTGGTCGAATGTGGCTCTCACCGGGAGTTGCTGGAACAGAACGGCTTCTATTCAAAACTCTACCGCTATCAGTCCGTGCTTGAGAAGGAGCACCTGGTGGAGCCTGAGCTGGGGACTTCGACTGACCTCTGAGCTGGCGGCTCCCCAACCCAGGAATGCCGGTGACAAAGGTCCATTCCTGGAGCCTGAAACAGGGGCTTGCCTGGAGCATTGAAATCCTGAGGTGAGCGTACACGCTGTACGCTCACCTCAGCAAAGTTGTGCATCCATCGCACCGACGCAATCAGGGCGAAAAGCTTTTGAGCCAGAGCGTCTTTTCGATGTCCGGTTCATTGGCGAAGAGCATGACCATGCGGTCCACTCCAACTGCAATTCCGCCGGAGGGCGGCATCGCTTCTTCGAGGGCCTGCAGAAATTCTTCATCAAGCGGAGTCTTCGGAAAATCCGCGCCATAAATCATCTCGCGCGCTTTCATGTCGGCGACGAAACGCCTGCGTTGTTCGAAAGGGTCCGTGAGTTCTTCAAATGCATTGCCGAGTTCGAGCCCACCCACGTAGAGCTCAAAGCGTCTCGCCCAGCTGGAACCATCAGCATCCTGATCCACCACTGCAAGCGCGGCCTGCGAAGGCGGGTAGCGAGTGACGAACACGGCCTGATGCCCCGGAAGTGCGGGTTCAATCAAGTTGAGCCAGATCCTGAAATAGAGATCATCCCAGGTGTCGGTATCGGAAGGAGCGAGTCCGAGGCGAACGCATTCCGCGCGCAGGAGTTCAGGAGTGGAGGCTTCGAGCAGGTTCACTCCCGCGTGTCCGAGGAAGAGGTCCCGCACCTGAAGTCGCGGCCAGGGAGTTTTGACCGAGATCTCCTGACCCTGGAACTGAAGACTCGGTTTGCCAAAGAGCTTGAGCGCGATGAATTCAAACAGGGACTCCGTATCCTGCATGATCTCTTCGTATCCCGCGTAGGCGCGGTACCATTCGAGCATCATGAATTCAGGGTGATGAGTCGTGGACTCGGGTTCATGACGAAAGGCCGGGCAGAGCTGAAAAATCTTCTCGAGACCTCCCACGAGAAGGCGCTTCATGGCAAACTCAGGTGAGGTGGGAAGATGGGCGCCGGTCGTGGTCTGGTACGTCCGAATGTGGGTTTCCATTCCTGGGCACGGCACCAGCAAAGGGGTGCGGGTTTCATGAAAATCCTGCTTCAGAAAATAGTCTCGGATGGCGTTTTCGACCTGGGAGCGAATTCGGGTTCCGTGCAGTCTGCGGGGATCCAGGATCCGAGAGTTCCAGGTAGGCGCACGGTGGCTGGTCGTCAGAACCCGGATCTGACCCGCTTCATATTCCACGATGTCGCCAAGCTTTGCGTCATTTTCAGCTGCAGTTTCGACTGATGTGATCCCCGCTTCATTCTGAATGGAGTACCGGACGCCTGCCTGCCTCGCTTCGACGTGCACGCACCGACCCCGTGTCAGGCCAGGGAGATGAGGGTAAGTCGTGCGCGGCTTGAAAGAGGGCGGCGTTGAAGGGGGCGGCGAGGGCGGCTTCAAAGAGGACATGGATCAAGGACATACCTAAAATCAGTGTTTTGATTCAACCCTTTTAATTATATGAATCTAGGACAAACCCCAGGAGTTTCCCATGTGGCGTTCTTTCAGGCTGAAGTCTTCCCGACTCAGTCTTCAGGCAAAAATCAGTTTGGTCCTGCTCTCCGTGCTCGTACCGACTTTTCTCGTCGTGACGGTTGCTGAGAACAAGCTCATGCAGCCTCTGCTCGCCGATCAGGTCAAGCAGATCGGAATCACGACCGGGCAGACTCTGGCCACGGAGATCGTCACTCAGAAACTTCTCTCGCGAAATGACGACTACACCGCGCTCGAAAGTCGAGTGCGCGAGTTTCTCTACCTTCAACCCTCCATTCGTCGCATGGACGTCTACCTGCCGACGCCCAGCAGGCGCTTCATGCACAACATCGCTTCAAGCGTCGAAGAGGAGCCCGAGGAAGTTCACTCCGCCTCCATCCTTCTGACCGAAGAGATCACGGCCGACTACCGACGCAATGAACTCGATGAAAATGATTGGGAGATCACGGTACCCATCGTGAAGATGCCGAAAAACCCTAAAAATCCAAAAAAGATCCTCGGTGTCGTTCATGTCAACGTATCCATGAAGCTCGTCAATCAGATCATCGGCATTCTGCTCTGGGCGACTGCCGCTGCCGCGACTTTCAGTACCGTCTTTCTCTTTCTGGGGCTCAGCTACTTTCTGCGCAAGACGGTCTACAACGACCGGAAGCTCAGAGAAGCGGAGAATCAGAACCTTCAGCTGATCTCAAAGCTGCACGAGACCGAGCGACTCCTCATGAATACCGAGAAACTTGCAGTCATGGGACAGTTGACGGCCAGCTTCGCGCACGAGATCGGAACTCCACTGAACGCGATTGGAGGCCACCTTCAGCTTCTGAAGGAGGAAATGGATCCAGCCTCCGGTGAGCGCATGAACATCATTGAAGGCCAGCTGGGAAAGATTGAACAGATCGTCAAAGGCTTTCTTCAGAGCACGGCCAAGCCAACTTCTCAGAAGCAGCTGGTGGATCTGCCCGGCGTCATCGATCAGACTCTGCGGATCGTGCGTCCCCGGTCTGAGAGCATGAGCATCGAGATCAGGCGGGATTATGATCGGCTCATGGGGCCGATCCGCATCGTGCCGCTGGATCTGGAACAGATCCTGCTCAATCTGGTGAACAACTCGCTCGACAGCCTCAGGTTCAAGATCGAAACGAAGGAACATTTCAAGCGGGTGCTCGCAGTTTCGAGTCATCTGCAGCAGGAAGACGGTAATGACTGGGCGGTGATCTCCATCTACGACACGGGAGAAGGGATCAAGAAGCAGGATATTTCCCAGGTGCTGAAACCGTTTTTCACGACCAAGCGACCGGGCGAGGGAACGGGACTCGGATTGACGATCTGTCAGGAGCTGGCGCACAAATACGGGGGTCATCTTGAAGTGGAGTCGAAAGAGTCCGCCTGGACCCGCGTCACCGTCAAACTGCCTTACCGCTCGGAAACTGCCACTTGACCTCTCGACCCCATGAAATGAAATCTTTGAGGAAATGCCGATGAAAACACAGGTACTGGTGATCGATGATGATGAGGTCATGCGAAAGCTGCTGGGAGAAGTGCTGACTCGTGACGGCTATCAGGTCGAGCTCGCTTCGAGTGGCGAAGAGGCCACGAAGAAGATCAAGGTCAAAGGCGCTCACTACCCACTCATCGTGTCGGACATCCGCATGCTGGAGATGAGCGGCATGGCGGTTCTCCGTGAAGTGAAGAAGGTCATGCCGCAGTCGGTGATGATTCTCATGACGGGCTTTGGCAGCATGGAGGGTGCACTGGAGGCCATTCAGGAAGGAGCGTTTGATTACATCAGCAAGCCCTTCAAGATGGATGATCTCAAGGCGATCGTCGCTCGAGCGCACAAGCATTGGGAATCTCTGCAGGCGCAGTCGAAAAATCAGAGCACGGGGCAGGAGAAGCCGGTACTTCGCAGTCAGACCATGATCGGAAAATCCCAGAAAATCGTCGAAGTCTACAAAACCGTCGCGCGCGCGGCCCTGTCCACCAGCAATGTGCTGCTGACGGGCGAGAGCGGGACGGGCAAACAACTCGTGGCTCACGCGATCCATGACAACAGTCCTCGCAGAAAAAAAACCTTCGTCAGCCTGAACAGTTCCGAGACGGATCTTTTCGCCGAGCAGTTCGAATCCGCTCGCGGAGGGACAGTCTTTCTGGACCGGGTCAATGACCTGGATTCATCGGGCCAGATGAAATTTCTTCGCGCCATCGAAGGGGCTGAATCCCAGGACAAGGAAGTGCGAGTCATCACCGCGAGTCGACAGGATCTTGAGGAGAGCGTCAAAGCCGGAAAGTTTCGGGATGATCTCTTCTACAAGCTCAGTGCGATTTCCATCGAGTTGCCAGCGCTCAAGGACAGGCTTGAGGATCTTCCGGAACTGGTGGAATATTTTCTGGCTCGGTACACGGAAAAGAATCGCAAGCAGGTTTCTCACCTGTCGAATGAAGCGATGGCACTCCTCAAGTCCTATCCGTGGCCGGGAAATGTCCGAGAGCTCGAGCATGCCATTGAACGCGCCGTAGCATTGACCAATACTGCGGTTCTCCATCCCGAGGATTTTCCGGAGATCGTTTCGGACCTTCGTGAAGGAACCGCGAATGCTGCGGGTGCTTCAAGTGGGGGAGTGCAGATGCCCTATCAGGCCAATTCGCTCGAAGAGATGGAGCGGGCTCATATTCTGAAAGTTCTCGAAGAAGTGAGTTACAACAAATCCAGGGCGTCTGAAATTCTTGGAATTGATCGTGCTACCCTTTACCGAAAAGCACAGCGTTACGGAATCGATCTCCGAGGGAAATGATGGATCGTTTTGAAGAAAAGCTTCTCACCGCGTTGAAAGTCGAACCCCTGAAAGCGCATCGACCTTTGCCGGCGGGACGGCCTGCGGCAGTGCTTCTTCTGTTCGGACATGTCCGCGTCACCGAAGCCTCTCTGGAAACGGTGGAACCCCAGCTCCTGCTCACGAAAAGAACCGAGTCAGTGGAGACTCACAAAGGGCAATACGCTTTCCCGGGCGGATCACTGGATCCCGAAGACCATGAAGAGCAGGGACTCATCACGACGGCTCTGCGTGAAACCGAAGAAGAAGTCGGAATTGATCGAAGCCGGATCCGCATTCTGGGAAAACTTTCCGATCTCTGGACCGTGAGTGGTTACGTCGTGACTCCTGTGGTCGGCCTGTTGCTCGAGCCCATCGAAGATCTGGTCATGAAATTCAGTCCGCATGAAATCGCGACTGCCTTCTGGGTGCCCCTCAGTACCCTGAAATCTGACGAAACTTATCGACAAGAGTCCCTCACTTATGGTCCCAATGGAGATCAGATTTATAAAAATCATGTGTTCCAGGTGGATGAACACCGGGTCTGGGGAGCGACGGCAGCGATGATACGCGACCTGCTGGACCGCCTGGCCTCGTGATGAAAACGACACACTCAAATTTCAAACGGAGATGATTGAAGATGAAAAATTGGAATGGACTTTTTGCTCGTGGAACTGTCGTCGCCGTCACTGCACTTGCAATGACGGGCACATTCGTGAACTCAACTGAATGTCGCGCCGTCGATGACTTCAAAGGAGCGCCGGCCAATGCAGAAGTGACCGCCAGCGCGATGGGCGGCTTTGGTCTCATTGATACCAGTGGAGGTTTCACCGTGATCGGTGCGATCGCCAAGAAAATCGTGAATCACGGCTTCATCAACGACATCAATGACCAGGTTTTTCTGGAAGTCGAAGCGGGGCCGCTTTTCACCACGGGTACCACTGCCTGGCTTTACAGCGTCCACGGTCGCTGGGATTTCAAGCAGGATGACCAGTGGACCTTCTTCGCGATGGGCGGTCTGGGCGCCAACAGCGTGAGCAGTAACCGTGTCGGCGACCGTTTCTCAGTCTACCCACGTCTGGGCGTGGGAGCGTTCTGGACCTTGCCCGCAGGCCTCACCCTTCGCGGTGAAATCAGCCATGAAGTAATCATTGCCGGCGTTTCCATCGGGATCTGATTCAGATTAAAGTCGTAGTATCCAGGAGTTAGAACGGTACTAAAATTAGAAGTCCATTCTTGACGTGATAAGTCAGGTAATGTATACTGCACCTCGCCATGAAGAAAAATACTACGCTCCTGACTGCACTTTTCACCTCCGGTCTTCTCCTCGCGACTGCCGGCAGGGCATCAACGGGTGCATCTGACGGTAAACTCGTGAAAGCGCCTGAACCTGGTTTGCCTCACAGACTCCTGGTGAGTGTCCGCGCCGCCGGCGTTCCCTTCATGTCGAATTATCAGGGCACATTATCCGCTTTCATGAAGAACGGTCGCCCGTCCGCCCTCGTGTATTGCGACACGCTGGATACCAATGCCTGCAGAGTTTACAGTCCCGCAAAGCTCAAGGCCGGAATCACCGCCATTGATGTCAAAGGTGCAGGAGTGCTTCTGACGATTCATTCGCCCAGGTTCGGAACTGATCTGATCAGTGAAGTCACAGTGGAATTCAAGGCCAGTCAGGGCGACTGGAAGGTCTTGAATCTTCGCGCCGGACAGGTCAGTGGAGCGAGTCCTTTTCTGGTTCAGCTTCACGATGCGAAGAACAACAGGATCACGGAATTCAATCAGCTCGGCCTGAGGGTGGGATTTTTCCCCCATATTGGAATGAAAAGTGTGAGCTTCGGTCTGAATGACAAGTCTGTGGCGCGCTTTGATTCGAGTCAGCTCGAAACGGTCGATGGTCCTCAGTAAGATTCAAAAGGTCTCTCCTCGGAACACCGGGATGGTGTTCTTCTCTCTCTCTCTCTCTCTCTCTCAATAAAAAAGGGGGGGCTTCTTTCGAAGTCCCCCCTTTTCAATTTTCAGGAGTCCCGCTTGCGCGGTGACTACGGAAGTTTCAGCTCAGATCACCATTTATAGGAAAGGGCAATTTCAGAGAAAGTGCCGCTGTCGAATCCAATGGCAGGACTGTCGATGTTTTCAGTACCAGCGCTGCCAGCGGCAGAGTTGGATGATCCGAATGCCCAATCCACGTCCACTTTGTTTGCGTGAACGGTAGCGCCGACGCGGCCAGTGGTATCGTCAGTCTGGGTGCCAGTTCCGGAGGTCTTGTTCATCAGCTTGTAGCGAATGCCTGCACGGAGGGTCAACCAGGTGGCTGCATCGCCTTCGATTGCAACGTCCACTGGGATCACGTTACGGGTGGAGGCGAAGTTTCCGCTGAACTTGCTGTGAAAGTAGGAGAGAGCGTAAACCAGACGTGCGCCTTCAGCGAGCTTGGTGTTACGACCGATACCACCACCGATGATGGTATCTTTTTCGTTATTGGTGAGAGTGTTGGCCTTGAGCTGGCGAAACGCCGCATAAGGAGTGAACTCACCCATGCGGTATTTGGTACCGATGGTGAAATCCTTCGTGGTTCTGTCAGCAGCGCCAGTGACTTTCTGTGCGCCTTTGATCTTGTAGTTCACGAATGGCTCGAGATCCATGTACACGATACCGGCGCGGAGAACGAGGTCGTTGAAACCACCGTTTGCGCTGGAGTTGTTATAAGTGGCGCCCAGTCCCCATTTCACACCCATATCGCCGCCGATGATGACATCAATCGGGCGAGTCTGGCTGGAGTCAAAATTATATGCGTTCAGACTGTTTACAGCATTTGTTCCGCCAGTCTGTGAACTTGCGCGGTTCATGAAGACACCAAGATTGAAGTTCGTCAGGCTGGTCACGAAACCGCCCTGGGCTCCGCGAGTGTTGCCATTGGACTTTTCAATGATCGCCCAGTTCTTGAAATCGTTGACGTAGGCTGGATTGTAAAAAATATTGTAGGCGTGATCGTAGAAAAACGATCCATCCTGAAGGATCAGGCCTGCGTCGCCGGTTCCCATCACGCTCTGGCGTGCACGAGATGCGAATGCGTTTGAACCTGCGATCATGCTGACGAGTAAGCAGAGAGCTAAAATACGTTTATTCATCGAGAAAATTCCCCTCTTGAAAGAGTTGTAACTGAAACAAGCACCTGCAATCACAACAAGGCAGAGCCAGCTCAGAACCATCATGGGTCCATTCAGGCGGCAGGCAGTCCGAAAGAAGAGGAGGTGAGATGCAGTTGCTCCGAACCGATCCGTGGTTCAGGTGATGTACATTCGTACGCGAAGTCAGTTGGCTGCAGAGCAGCTTTTCCAAAAATGCGTACACCTCGAGGTCTTTCAAACTGTACTGCTATTGTCAGAAGAGCGAATGCTTATGGAATGAGACTGCATCCGGCTTGAGTGCGTGTCAACTAATAAACAGTCCTGTTTAGTCGCGTTAAGAATGAGGATTGAAAACGAAATGAGGACAGAAGGAATACAGTCGCGCGTTTATCCCTCATTCTCCGCGAAATTCACGCTCCGCTTTTTGAATTTTGATTTCGCGAGTGGCGCGATCAGGCTTTCAATTCATGTTCACGCGATTGCAACGCCACATAAGCTCCGCCCAGAAGACCGGCGTTGTTGTGAAGGCACGAGATCACGAGCTTCGGAAGAAGATCCTTTCCGATGCGTCTCCGCTCAAGAAGTTTTTCGAGATGCACTTTCGTCTGCTTGAGAAAGAGATCCGAGGCGGCCGCGAAACTTCCGGTGAAGATGACGATCTCAGGCGAGTAGAGGACTGCGAAGTTGTGAAGCGCCGACGCCATCTGCAGCGCATACTCTTCGAACGCCGCGAGTGCGCGCGGATCCCGTTTTCTCGCGAGATCCGCGATGTCCTTCGTGCTGAGCTCCGAATCCCCGAACCGGGTACGCGCTCTTCGGGTGAAATTGCGACCGGAAAGATAAGCTTCAGCGCAACCGAAATTCCCACAGCCGCATGGGGCGGTTCGATCTCCGTAGCCGATGATCACGTGACCTCCTTCGGGATGCATCATCTGACCTGCACGAACCAATTGACCATTCGCGATCACGCCGATGCCAAGTCCGGTCCCGAGCGTCAGGATGATGGCGTTGTCATGGTTCCTGGCAGCGCCCATCCAGTGTTCAGCCAGGATCGCTGCAGCGGCATCATTTTCGAGCGTCACCGGAAGTTTGAGTCTCCTTGAGAGGATCGAAGCGATGGGAACCGCACCCCAGCTGCCTTGTTCGCTCGTGAAGTTAGTCGGGTCAAGGAGCACCCCTTTTTCGGGGTCCAGTGGGCCTGCCGAGGCGATTCCGGCTCTCTCGATGGACGGAAAATCGCGGATGAAGTTCTTGCCCAGAAGCACCAGTTGATTGAGAACCGCAGCTTTTCCTTTTTCAATCACGACGGGTTCGCGGATCTCCGCCAGAATCTTGCCTGCTGAATCCACGACACCGACGGAAACTTTGGTGCCTCCGAGATCATAGGCCAGGATGAGCGGGAGTTTCTTGGCGCGAGACGAAACCTTTTTTTTTCTGAGTACTTTCAGGGCCATAAATCAGCATGTACCATAGTGTAATGGAAAAGAGACACGGAAGTTCACTCGTACACGCTGCAAAGGGCAAGCCCAGCAGTCGAGCAGGCCAGGCAGGCCTCAACGGCAAACATTTAGGAGTCGAAGTCGGAAGCATTCTGATTTTTGCAGTGGGGGTGTTTGCAGTTGCCGCCCTGTTCACCTACGCTCCGAATGACCCTTCGTTTTTCACCAACTCGCATGATGCAGCGAGAAATGCGTGTGGAAAAGTCGGAGCCTACATGGCTTCAGGCATGCTCGAGTGTTTCGGCCTGGGAGCCTTTCTGCTTCCGGCATCACTCTTCTTCATTGCCGCGACCATCTTCAAACGTGAAGGGTCCCTGAGGCTCTGGGGAACTCTAGGCGGCATGGTCATAGCTGTCATGTCTCTCACCGTTTTCCTGACCCTTCAGTGGAAGTACTGGCCTTATGCGGGAACCTTGCTTCTGACAGGTGGCGCATTCGGCGTCTGGTTCGCCGAACTTCTCATTCGACAGTTCAACTCAGTGGGCTCCTCCATTGTTTCGCTTCTGATCTTCTGCGTCGCGATCGCACTCTCGACTCCCGTGAGCGTCGCTCACATGGGTGCTCAAGTGATTCGCGCTCTGAGAGATACTGTCGGCGTGGCGGTTGTTCGCGGTACCAAAGTGGTGCTGGCCTACCTCGCATTTCTGCTCGGAATGCTTGCCATGCGGGCAGCTCATGCTGCAGGCGATGTGATGCAGCAGATTCTTGAATCCGCGATCCGTCAGGCAAAAGCGCGCAAGGAAAATGCCCATCCTGGCGCTCCGGGGGCCTCACGAGTCAAGAAGGCGAGCGTCATCGAAATCGAAGGCAGCAATGAGGATTCCGATGAGGAGTCTGGTGATGACGAGATCGAGGATGCCGAGATCATTGAAGCGGGAGCCGCTTCGACTCGGACTCCTAAAGAAAAGAAATCCGCCAAAGAATTCAAAGACGCCAGAGGCCAGCCATCGAAAGTCATTCCGGTCCTGGGCGCTGACATCCAGGAAGTGCCCAACGCACTTCCTGAGCTCGAGGGAAAAGTCCCCGCACTTTCGACCGCCGCCCAGATCCGCAAGGAAATGGCTTCGCGCGAGCTCGAGATCACGCCTCAGATTCTGCCTCCTGAAGCTCAACAGGAACTCGGCATCGAGGAAATCGCTCACGCCGCTGAACAGTCTCTTCAGTCCGCGCAACCGAAGGCGCCCCGTGCTTCGATGGCGAACCGCGAGCTTCCGAGAATGGCCCGTTCCGCCCGTCCGGGCAAACGCAGTCAATGGGCTCTGCCTTCACTGGAGTTTCTGAGAAAGCCACCGAAGGTCGAAGCCAACATCAACAAGGAACGCCTCCTTGCCAACTCCCAGATTTTGAGACAGAAGTTCGCTGACTTCGGAATTGATGGCGAAGTGACTGCCGTTCGTCCTGGACCGGTCATCACTCTCTATGAATTCAAACCGGGTCCGGGTGTGAAGGTTTCCCGCATCGCTTCCCTCGCGGACGATCTTTCGATGGCTCTTTCCGCGCAGAGCGTGCGTATTCTCGCCCCGCTGCCCGGCAAGTCCGTGGTCGGGATCGAGATCCCAAGCGATGTGCGTGAGACGGTATATTTCCGCGAATTCCTGCAGCATCCGGATTTTCACGGCACGAAGCACGCGATCCCGGTCGCGATGGGCAAGGACATCGGCGGCGGAACTTACCTCTCCGATCTCGCGCGCATGCCTCATCTTCTCTGCGCCGGTCAGACCGGTTCCGGAAAATCAGTTTTCATGAACGGACTCATCTGTTCGCTGCTTTACCGTTACACTCCGGATGAACTTCGCATGATCCTGATCGATCCCAAGTTCATCGAGTTCAGAGCGTATGCGGACATTCCTCATCTCCTTCTGCCAGTCGTGGATGATCCGAAACTCGCCGCCACCGCGCTCAAGTGGGGCGTGCGAGAAATGGAGAGACGCTACCGCATTCTGGCCATGATGGGCGCGAGAAATCTCGCGACTTTCAATCAGAAGGTGGATGAGATGGGTGCGGACGTCGTCCGTGACCTCCTGTTTGCGCCTGAGAATCAGCCCGAAGGCATGGAGAAAATGTCAGGTGGGGACTGGATTGAAGCGTTCGAGCCGGATGAAAATGGTTTCCCGAAAGTCGCCAAGCTTCCTTATATCGTCGTCATCATCGATGAGTTGGCCGACCTGATGATGATCGCCAAGAAGGAAGTCGAAGTTTCGATCGCGCGCATCGCTCAAAAGGCTCGCGCCGCTGGAATTCATCTCGTGATCGCGACTCAGCGTCCATCCACGGACGTCGTGACCGGATTGATCAAAGCCAATCTGCCTTCGCGGGTTTCTTTCTCACTCGCCAGTTACATCGATTCGAAGACGATTCTGGACCGTGCCGGTGCCGAGCGACTGCTGGGGCAGGGGGACATGCTTTTCATTCCTCCGGGCACTTCGCAGCTCACTCGACTTCACGGAGCATTCGTGGACGATGATGAGATCGGCAAGATCGCCAGCTTTCTCAAAGCTCAGGGCAAACCCGCCTACCGAGACGACATTCTCGTCGACGAAGAAGAAGGCGGAGCCGACGGAGACGAGGGTGGCGAGGATGATGACGATGACGCACTCTTTCAGGAAGCCCTTGAACTGGTCAAAAGATCCGGCCACGCTTCCGCAAGCTTCTTGCAGCGTCATTTGAAAGTGGGATACAACCGTGCTGCGAGGATGATTGAAACGATGGAGAATCGTGGGATCGTCGGGCCCGCGGACGGAGCCCGTCCACGCGAGGTACTGGTTCGATAAGCATTTCGCTCAGGAGAAGTTGGGCTGAGATGTTTCGAAAGGTGAGATTTTGAGAGTCCGTTCCGTTTTACTTTTCACACTGGTTTTCGTGGCATTCCTGAATGCACCGCGATTGCATGCTGAAGAGTCGACAGACGCGGAGGCGCCCGCCTCTCAGGTCGAGTCTGCGGAGTCGTCACCCTCGAAAGCAACCGCTCCTTCCGCTCAACCCAAGAGAGGCAAACGCCCTGGTGAAAAAGAAACAGACGGCAGCCAAGCCCCCAATCGCTTCGAAGCGGACACGGTCATCAAAAGCAAGTACCGCGTCGATGGACAGCCCCTCGAAGTGGATCCGGATTAAGGAAACTTTTCAGCTCCCTCAGTACGTGAAGGAAGCGCTTCAAAAGCTCGATGACGCCGGGCACATCGGGTACATCGCGGGCGGCTCCGTGCGGGACCACCTGCTCAAACGTGCTGCCAAGGATTTTGACATCGCGACGAGCGCGCAGCCGGATGAACTGTCCACGCTCTTTCCTGAAGCCATCACGGTAGGCAAAGCGTTTGGAGTTCTGAAGATTCCCCTGAAGACTGAGATGAAAGGTGTGGGTCCCGAGTTTCTCGAAATCGCCACCTTCAGACAGGATCTTGAGTACGAAGATCACCGCCATCCCACCGGAGTGCTCTTTTCAGGTCCCTCGGAAGATGCAAAAAGGCGAGATTTCACGATCAATGGACTTTTCTTTGATCCGAAGACTTCCCGCATTCTGGATTTCGTGGGGGGGTATGAAGACCTCAAAGCCGGAATTGTCCGCGCCATCGGCGACCCGATGGAACGTTTTGGCGAAGACGCTCTTCGACTCCTTCGAGCGGTCCGGTTCACGACGTCTCTGGGGTTTCTCCTCGAAGCTCAGACGGCTCAGGCCATCCAGGCTCACAGCCGATTGATCCGCAAGGTGAGCGCGGAGCGAATTCAATCCGAGCTCAGCCTGATGTGGACGGGAAAAAATCCTCATCTGGCTCTCCAGCTTCTCTCCGAGCTGGGTTTATTGTCCTGGATTCTGCCGGAAGTGGCTGCACTTCAGAAAGTGGCGCTCGTTCAGCAACCTGATCTCTGGTCCCAGACCCTGAGAGCTACGGAAGTTCTCTCCAGGCAGGAACCGAACCGGTCCAAGGTCCTCAGCTGGTCCGTGGTTCTACAGGATACAGGCAAGCCCGCCGCCGCACCTCGAACGGAAGCGAAGAACTTCAGTGGCCACGAAAAAGAGGCTGCTCAAATCGTGCTGGCGCTGTCAGAGCGCCTCAAGATGTCACGCAGTGAAAGTATCACGCTCAGTCTGATGGTGGAAGAGCAGCCGAAATTCAAGGATGTCTTTCAAATGAGAGAGGCCACGTTGCAGCGCTTCATCAGACAACCCCATTTTGAAGAACTGCTTGCCCTTCACCGAGCTGTCGCCACTTCCAGCGATGGAAATCTGATGCCCTATCAGTTCTGCAAAGCGCTGCTTGAAGATCTCAAGAATGCGCCGCCCCAGAATGAAATCAAGCTCATCGGGGGTGAAGATCTGATCCAGCTTGGATTTCGACCCGGCCCGACATTTTCAGAAATCTTGAAAACCATCGAGGATCTGGCTCTCGAACGCAAACTTCGGAATAAAGAAGAAGCTCTTGAGTATGTGGTCAAGCATTTTGTCTCGTAAATGTCAGAAACTCGTAATACTCTGAAGCAGCGGACGGTACTTGGTCCAGGATTTGTAAACTGAATTGTCACCGCATCATTTTTGAAACTTTAAACAGGAGCATCACATGAACTTCAAGTTAATCGCTTTGACCTCTTTGGTATTGGTTGCTGCAGCTTCCGGTTGCACGAAGAAGGAAGAAACCACCACCACCACGAACACCACCACTGCTGCACCGACCGCTGAGTCCACTCCAGCTGCGATGGCCACAACCACCACCACCACTGAAGTTTCACCTGTTCCAGTGGCTTCAGAAGCGCCAGCAGCTCCAGCAGCTCACTAAAAGTCGTATGTTCGAATTTCAAAGGGTCAGTTTCGCATTGCAGTAGGTCCCAAACAAAGTGGACAGGCTGAGCAAAGACCCGATCTGAAATCCTCCGGTGCCTCCGATACCATTTCGGGGGCATCCTTTTCAGGTTCTCCAGTCGTGAAAGCTCGAAGGCCGTCGCACCATCCATCGGCAGGTACCCGTATATCCTCCATTGTCTTTGCATTCGCTGTCATTGCGCCAGGACTGAAAAGGAGTGAGACGACGAGTGAAATACGACTCAAGAAGGAGAGGCCCCCATGACCTTGGCCGAGATCATTTTTTTTGCAGTCGCTCTGGCGATAGTCTACTTGCTGCTGACTCCGCTGCAACG
Source organism: Oligoflexia bacterium (assembly GCA_014378465.1). Classification (GTDB taxonomy): domain Bacteria; phylum Bdellovibrionota; class UBA1018; order UBA1018; family UBA1018; genus UBA1018. The sequence goes on from JACMNQ010000043.1 coordinate 26,129, forward strand.
GTATCTTGAGGTTCGGTTTAAAAAAATTTTTAGATCTGTTTCAAGTCGCTCGGAAAAGAGCGTCATAGACATCACGGATTACCGTAAGAAGGATAAGGATCAACCATGAGTTATACCTACGATTCACCCGAGTTCCTTGCAAAAGTTGTCAGCCGTGCGATTCCGGCACTCTTGGCGCTGGTCGTGCTGGTAGCTGTCTTCAGCTCCTTTTCGATCATTTCACCTGGGAACACCGGAGTCATTTTCAATGTCTGGACGGGATCACTGAGAACTGTTCCGCAAGGGATCGCCTGGAAAATGCCTTGGATCACGCAAGTCCAGAGCTACCCCACTGCGCTTCGAACCTATACGATGGTTCGGCGCTCGGGAGAGGGATCATCACAGGGCGATGACAGCATTGATCTTCCCACTCGAGAAGGCCAACATATCACGCAAGATATCTCGGTTACCTACAACACATCCGAAGACCGAGCGGGCCAGGTTTTCAAAGCTTTCAGAGGCGCCGACATCTCGGACATTGAAAATACATTCATTCGCAGAACGATCATCACGGTAGCCCAGAATACTGCTGGGCAGATGTCTCTGTCCGAAGTGATCTCTTCGAAGAGAAATGAACTTCAGGATAACATTCAGAAGAACCTTTTGGCGGAGCTTGAGAAGATGGGATTTCATCTGGACAAGGTGAATCTTGGGGCAAGTCACTTGCCGCAATCACTCGAAACTCAGATGCAGCAGAAGATGGCAGCGCAGCAGCAGGCTCAGCAGGCTGAATATGAGCTGCAGAAGCAGCAAATGCTCGCGAAAGCTGAAGTTGCGAAGGCTGAGGGAGAAGGACAATCGATTCTCGTTCGGGCAAAAGCGCAGGCAGAAGCGAATCGTCTCCTGCAATCGACCTTGAGTCAGAATTTGATTCAGAGCAAGGCCATTGACAAGTGGGATGGCAGATTGCCGCAAGTCTCGGGCAGTGCCACACCCTTCATTGATCTACGTGGAATGAAGGCTGGAAAAGACAAGGAATAGGCGTTCCTGCATTTCATGAAGCTCACGGGATGTTGGAGCAGGTGACGATCACGGTTTCCTGGCGTCAGTCCCCTTTGGGCAGAAGACGTTTGAGCCGAACCGGATCCGGCTCAACGACTAGAGTCTTGTTGTGCGTGTAACTGGCTTCCTTGGAATCCTTGATGCGTTTCACGTGCTTCTTGAAAGTGTAGTCCACTTCTGTCTTGCCCCATTTTTCGCCGCCGCTGTAATAGACCGTGAGAACGGCTGCATCCAGAAGAGTATCCAGAGAAGCTGACTTCCGGTCCCGAAGAGGGATCAGGGTGTGAGCGCCCGGGCGCCCTTTGACGTGCATCCAGAGGTCATTGCCGCGCGAGTGCTTGAAAGTCAGCTCCAGATTTTCATCCCTGCTCCGCCCGATCCAGATGGGCAGGCCCTCTTTCGTGATGAATGTCTTTCCGAGCCAGGCCCCTGCGCCCTGATTCTTCTTGCCGCCACCAGCGGGAGCAAGCGCGGGACTGGGAACGACTCCGAGACTTCTCTCCAGTTGCTCGAGTGCTTTCCAATCCAGGATCTCGGCCGTGCTTGAATTTTTCTCGAGCTCGGCCAACGAGCCCTGAAAACGGAGCTGAGCTTCTTGGAAACCTGAGCGACGGGCGCCCGCTTCGAGTATTCTCCGCGCCTTGCGTTTGGACATCTGAAAGAATTTTTCGACCTGCTCCTTGAGGCTGAGCTTCGGATCACTCGGGACCGTGAGCAATGTGCCGGGAACTTCGGCGGCGAAGTCGACGATGACTCTGACCTGGGCACCTGAGATGGGATCCTTGATGACTGGAGGCTCCTCGTGAATGACGGCTTTCAAGGCAGTTCCGAGCCGGTCCCAGTCCGCTTCCGCCTGAGCTTCCTTGAGGGTGGTCTGGGACTGACGCACGCGTTGAGTGGCCTGCTTCAGTTGTTCCTTGAGCGTTTTTTCGAGAAAACGTTTGCGCGTTTCAAAGGCTTCGAGATCCGTGTCGGCTTCAATCCAGTTCAGAAAAGTTTCAGAAGATCCGATGCGATCGACCCGTAACGGCAGGTCATCCGGAGCCTTCATTCCGTCTGGAAACTGATAGGAAGAATCGTTTTTGAGGTTTCGGCTGCGCGCCAGGACCGGGTAATCGTATTTATATTCAATCTGGTCTGACGGAGCCCGAATCAACAGGGCTTCAGGACTTGCCGGGATGAGCGAGAGGACCAATCCCAGGCGTTCAGGGCTGCGCTCACTGGTCTCTTCTCCTGAGAACCAGAGCACGATCACGCGTTCCCTCGGGAGAGCTTCAAAACTCAGAAATTTGGATCCCCTCACATACTTGCTGAGGGCGAGATCAAAGACTGAGTGGGTGGCTTTGGGAGAATTCTTCAGAGCTTTCGCCCGTTTCGGATCGAGAAACGCGAAGTAGGTTTTGTTGGGCCTCACGCTGAAGAGAAAAACCTGCTCGGATTTCCGGGAACTGAGGCGGAGGGCCCATTCGCCTTTGAGGTAGCCTTTGGGAAATCGGGAACGCTCGGGGATCACCACTCGGTCAACGAAGAGGGCAGAGGACGCTGCACCGGATCCCCCGGGGCCCTGGCTCCTGAAAAGCTCAACCAGGGCTGAAATTTCGCGCCAATTCAGATGCAGACTCATGCTAAGGGTGTAACCCTATGGCGCAAATTAATAAAGATGTGATCTGGCGACTTCGCCCGGGTGCTGACCGACGTTTCAACTCAGGGCACCCCTGGGTGTACTCCAATGAGCTGGCTGAAAGCCCCAAGGGGATTGAGCCAGGCCAGGTCGTCGAGCTGCAGGACGCGTCCAACAAATTTCTCGCGCGGGGCTATGGCAATCCTGCGTCGCTCATTTCGTTTCGAATCCTGTCCAAGAATCCAGCCGAAAAGAATCCACTTTCGCCGGAGACCCTTGCCAGAAAGTTTGGAGCCGCCGCGAAGCTCCGCGAAAAAGTCGGATTGAAGGATTTTTCCTACCGCCTCTGCTTCGCCGAAGCCGATGGCCTTCCCGGCCTCATCATTGACCGCTATGTCCTCAAGGCCGGTGGTCAGGCCTTCGTCATTCAGGCTCATACGGCAGGCATTGACCGCGCCCTGCCTGAAATCTTCAAGGCACTCGAACTTCATGCGGCAGAGTCCTGGTCAAAGACCGGGATCGTGCTTCGCAATGATGTCAGCGTGAGAAAGCTCGAAGGCCTCACTGAACACAAAGTCGAAGTCATTCGTCCGCTCGCGGGAGTGGACTTCAACCACGTCACGATCCTTGTGGCCTCGTATGATTTCAAGCCCCTCGAGTTCACGACCGATCTCGTCGAAGGCCAGAAAACCGGCTTTTTTCTGGATCAGTCCGAGAACATCCGCATGGCGGCGACGAAGATCAGACCGGAAGCGTTCGGGAAGAAAATCCGCATCCTGGATCTCTGCTGCTACGTCGGCCAGTGGAGCACGCACTTGATGAAGCGTTACCGCGATGCGGGCGTCGAAGTCGAAGTCGTCGCTTTTGATGCTTCCAACAAAGCGCTTGAGCTGGCGAAAAAGAATATCGGTGGCAAGTGCACCGCGGTGCAAGGCGATGTGCTCAAGGATCTCACGCAGTTTCCTGATCAGAGTTTTGATCTGATCATCTCAGATCCTCCCGCCCTCATCAAGGGACGCAAGGACATCCCCGCCGGAATTCATGCTTACATGCAGCTCAATACGCAGGTTTTCAGAATCGTGAAAGTCGGGGGTGCAGTGGTCTGCTGTTCCTGTTCCGCACTTCTTGAGGAAGCGGATTTTCTGAAAGCGCTCGCGAAAGCGGCGAGGAGAAACAGTCGAACCGTGCAGTGGATCGGCCGGGGCGCGCAGGCTGCCGATCATCCGATGCTCGCCGAATTTCCTGAAGGTCATTATCTGAAGGCCTGGGTCGGAATCGTCAGTGAGAGCGGTGAATCAGTTTCCGCTGAAAAGCCGGGCAAGGGCAGAAATCATGATTGAGGAAGGTAAAAAGGCTCCTGCCTTTTCCCTCCTTTCCGATGAGGGCGTGCAGGTTTCCTTGAAGGATTTCAAGGGCCAGTCCGTGATTCTTTACTTCTATCCCAAGGACAGCACTCCGGGCTGCACTCAGGAAAGCGGCGATTTTAGGGACTCTTTCGCGAAATTCAAGAAGTCAGGCGCTGTGGTTCTTGGGATCAGCCGGGATTCGGTCGCAAGCCACGCCAAGTTCAAGGCGAAGCACTCGCTGACGTTTCCGCTTCTTTCCGATACGGAGGGCGAAGTCTGTGAGGCTTATGGCGTCTGGCAGGAAAAATCTCTCTACGGGCGCAAATTCATGGGGATCGTTCGCACCACAGTCGTGATTGACAGTGACGGAAAAGTGATGAAGATTTTCTCAAAAGTGAAAGTCAAAGGCCACGTCGACGAAGTCCTGCAACTTTTCAAGAAATGATTTACAGCCTTTCGACGTGATTGTGACCTTGCACTTTGAATGGGCGTTCTGAACGCCTTCACGGAAATTTCCTTCGAAAACACCACGAATCCTGGGTGTCCGCGGATCCACGGCATTCGCATCTGACTCGCTTCGCGCTCCTGGCGAACGTGTCCCCCGATTTTTTCACAACCCTCAATAAATATCCATTCTGGCATATTCGTTGCTTAACAGGCCGAGCCCGGTCTGCAGCACGGATGTTTTCAGGAACGGGCGAAACTTCGGGGGGAGTAAGAGATGTCACAGAGTCTATCGCAAGGGTGGAGTACCTGGAACTGGGTGATCGTGGTGGGGTTGTTCCTGATGATCTCAGGCCAGTCCGGTTTAGCCACGGCCAACAATCTGGGTTACGCCCACTGGAGTCTGGACCAGGCGCAGGCCCTGCCTGAGGCCAATCCGGAAGTCCCCCTGACCACGCGAGCAACTGTTTCCGGTAAAGTCACTTTTGAACGTCGCTGGACGATTGTCCCGATGATCATGTGCCAGCCCCAGTCTCTTCCCTGTGTGAAGTCGCATCCCTACTGGGTCCTGACCGTGACCCAGGACGGGGTCAAATACCAATTGGATACCGTGTACGCCCTCGGAAATGAAAATGCTCCCGAAGCCATGAACGTGAACGGCGCCCTCATTCGGCAGGGGTCCCAGGTCTCTCTCGAAGGTCGCATTCAACTCATTTCACAAGGATTTGCCGTCATCAGCGACTTGAACCGAGTCGACATCACAATGGACTGAGTCCATTGCCCAGACGCAGGATTGAGTTTTCTGCCGCACCCTGCTATTGGGTGAGGCGTGCCACAAACCTACCGTTTTTTCGCGACCACCGCCAAAGGGATGGAATCTCTCCTCTTGCAGGAAATTCAGTCCTTTGGAGCTCAAGACATTCATGAAACCCGTGCCGGAGTTTACTTTCAGGGCACTCTTGAGCTGGGCTACCGCGCCTGTCTCTGGTCCCGGATCGCCAACCGAATCCTGCTGCCGCTCGCGACTTTCGCGGCTCCCACCCCTGAGAAACTTTATGGCGGCGTGAAGCAGATCCGCTGGTCCGATCATCTGACTCCTCAGAACACGATCGCGGTGGATTTTTCAGCTTCCACGGGCAGCGCCACTTCACCGCGGTCAGCGATCACGCACACTCATTACGGCGCATTGAAAGTCAAAGACGCGATCGTCGATCAGATGCGTGAAATCCACGGGGAGCGTCCCTCGGTCAATCCGACCCAGCCGGATCTTCGCATCAATGTTTACCTGAACAATGACGAAGCCACCGTGAGTCTGGATCTCTCGGGCGACAGCTTGCACAAACGCGGTTATCGAAAAGAGGGCCACCTGGCTCCTCTGAAGGAAAATCTCGCGGCCGCGATTCTGATGACAGCAGGCTGGCCCGAAGCTGCAAAGAAGGGTGCTTCCTTCATTGATCCGATGTGCGGTTCAGGAACGTTGCCCATCGAAGCGGCCATGATCGCTTCGGACCGGGCTCCCGGACTGGCAAGAGCGTTCTGGGGGTTCACCGGCTGGAAGAAACACGAACCGCAGGTCTGGCAGAAGTTGATCGAAGAAGCCAAAACCCGGGAGATTCACGACAAGAAGCTTCTTCCGACGATCATCGGTTACGACGCCGATTTCAACGCCGTGAGAGAATCGATCAACAACCTTGAGCATTCCGGGATGCGAGGCAAAGTTCACATCGAAAAACGCGACTGGAGTGCTTGCGAGCCAGTCGCTCCCCATCCCCTGGCCGCAGCAAGTCAGCCGGAACAGGGTCCTCTGGGTCTGGTGGTCATCAATCCTCCTTACGGCGAGCGTATTGGGGAAATGGAAGCGCTCAAGGTCCTGCACAAGGATATCGGTGATGGTTTCAAGAAGAAATTCAAGGGCTGGCAGGGTTACGTCTTCACCGGCGAACCCGAATTGGCCAAAGTGATCGGCCTCAAAGCCAGTCGCAGATTTGTCCTCTTTAATGGAGCGATCGAGTGCCGACTGCTGAAGTATGATTTGTACTGAAAGCGTCCTTCAGCGGCGCTGAGCGACATTAAGTCTCTATGCGCATGACAGGAAGTCTGATAAATTCCCTGGACTATGAAAAATTCGACTCCGCGCGGCGAACTGGTGAAAGAGATCCAAACAGACGCTCGCCATGACCTCGATGCGCAATCTGAAGGATTTCTCAATCTCCTGAGTCAGGAACAGCTGGTCCGCACTCACAAAGTTCCCGGCGTGAAATCTGTTCTCGTGGTTCTCTCTTCTCGTGGAATGGTTTTCGATACGGAATCCCTTCGTCAGAAGGTTCTGCTCACTTATCCTGAAGCGAAGGTTTATTTCCTGACCACGATCGGAAAAGCGATCGGAACTCCGGTCCCCAAGCAGGTCGATCTCCTGATTGACTTCACCGGACCCGGGCAGCGTCAGGGCTGGTTCTACGCCAGAAAATTGCGCAGCATGGCTCGCGTGGCGATCGGCCGTAATGCAGGACTCTTCCGCGCTAAAATCTACGACCAGTGTTTTGACGACAAGGCCAAGCTGAAAGATTTGCCTCGTGATCTTCTGGGTCGCGAGCGATTGGTTCAAAAACAGGTGCTGGCGATGGCCGGCATTCCGATGGCTCAACATGGAGACCTGACTCCAGATACAGGCAAGACGATTGCTCTGGATCTGCCCAGCCTCAAAAGGACCTGATGAAAAGGACCTGAGCCCCAGAGAGGGGGCCTCGCTTCGGCGAACTGTCGAAGGCATTGATATTCAGAAGTACAAGCAAGGAGTTTCACCCGCCAGATGCCCACGCTGCTCAAAAAATACTTCAGCTTTATGTGGTCTCTCAAATTCGCGATTTTCGTTCTGCTTTCCCTCACTTCAACTCTGATCGTCGCGACGGTCATGGAGTCTCAATACGATACTCCGACTGCGCAGTACTGGGTTTATCATTCGGCCTGGTTCTATCTCCTCCTCACTCTGCTCGGAGTCAACATACTCTCCGTGGCTCTCAGCCGCTTGCCCTGGAAGAAGAGGCACACTCCCTTTCTGATCGCTCATCTGGGCATTCTCACCTTGCTGGCCGGTTCCTACTTCACGGATCAAAAAGGCCTCGACGGCAGCATCCGGTTGACTGAAGGCGATACCAGCAACACGGTCGAAGTCAATTCACCTCAACTGATGTTGAGTGAAGGCAACAAGGTCCGGTCCATCCCGATGGAGTGGCTGCCCCCGAACGCTGAATTCAAACCGCGGACTTTTGAAGAGTACGGTCTCAAGATCGACCGGTTTCTCAGTCACGCGGATGCCGAAGTTTCCTTCGTGCCCGCCAACGCCGACGTGGACGCCGCGAGTGCGCAGCCGGCGATTCAGCTCAAGCTCGCCGCCCAGCCGAAAAACGCAGGGCAGACCGTGATGAGGATTTCTCAGGAATACTGGCTTTGGGCCGGAGATCCAGCCTGGAGAAGCATTCAGGCGGGCCCGGCTCGCCTCAATCTCGAGACGGAGCTCATGCCATTTCCGAAGCAGCTCGAGAAGGCCGGCTCTCCCCAGATCAAATTCAAGTTTGAATCGAACGGCGACCTGACCTATGTCTCCGAAACATCCGAAGGCAAGACGCTCCAAGGGCGCCTGAAGAAAGGACAGATCGTCGGGCAGGTCATCAATCCCGGCTGGCGCATGGCCGTCAAACTCACGATCGAATCCGTTCTGCCGCGCGCGGTCAGTTCCGTGAACTACAAGCCCTCGAAGATTCAGTATGGCAACAATGCTCCTCAGTCGGCCATTCATATCATCGCGGGTCAGAACGGCATGACGACTTCGGGCAAGCCCGGCTCCGCTGAGATCTGGCTTGGACTCGGGGACCGCGCGAGCCTCTCGTCCCAAGGACGAACCGTGAGCATTGGCTACTTTCCAAAGCGAATTGTTCTGCCGTTTGGCATCAAACTTCATCGTTTTGATATCAACCATTACGAAGGAACGAATAATCCGTCTGAATTCTCCTCGAAAGTTTCCGTCGTGCAGGCTCCTGAGAAGGGTGGGGAAGGGAAACCGGTCACGATCAGCATGAATGAACCCCTCACGCAGAACGGTGTGACTTTCTATCAGGCCAGCTACGAAGACGGGCAACCACGCCCGGTGGTCTCCATTTTTTCGATCAACCGCGATCCGGGGCGCTGGATGAAGTACTTGGGTTCCTTTCTGATCGTGTTGGGCACGCTCCTGCTCTTCGGTGACAAGTACGTCAAAGGCCGATCGGCTCGAAAGAAGGCCATCGTCAATGGCGCGCCCAAGGTTCCGACATTTCAGCATGAGGTTCAATTATGAAAAAGTTCCTGCAGGCTTTCGCACTTTCCCTGACTCTGCTCACGGCATCGGTGTCCTTCGCTCAAACTTCTGGCCAGGCGCCGGCTCAGACTGCTGCCCAGGGAAACGAACGGCCGGTGACTCCCGTCGAACCCGGGCAACCCCGCAAGGACTGGTCCTTCAGGGATGCGGGCCTCATCCCGGTTCAAAGCAATGGGCGAATCAAACCGCTCGACACTTTCGCTCGCGAGATCGTGCTCTTTGAAACTGGCTCGCGCTCCTTCGAAGGTTGGGATCCCGTGGATCTGATCTTTTCTTGGATCACCGCTCCTCGGGAGTGGGAAAATCATCCTTTCATTCAGATCTCCCGCCTGGATGTCAAAAGGCAGCTCGGTCTGGATGAAAAGCGAAACAAGTTTTCACCCAAGGAAATCTACGCCGACTCCTTTCTCGCGCAATATGCCGAAGGACTGGGGCGTCCCAATGGTGCGACTCAGTCCGTACCGATCGCGGTCACTTCGAAGCCGGACCCTCGCGATCAGGAGCTCAGACGCCTGGTCGAACGCATCGGGATGTACCGGGGGCTGATCTCCGGCGACGGCTGGCCCGTTATTCCGACTCAGGCGCCCGCTCCCTGGCTCAACCTCAACTCGTCTGAGTTTCTCGGTAAATTCATTCGCTCTCAGTACGCCGTCATGCTGACTGCGCATCTTACAAAGAACAAGGAAGTATTTGATCAGTCGGTGCTCACCACTCGCGCGGCAGTCGAAAGTGAAATTCCAGCCTTTGAAAACGCCACCAGCCGCATGCTTCGTTATGAAGTGATCTACAACCGCGTGAATCCTTTTCTCATCGCCTGGATCTGCTACCTGATCGCAGCCCTGCTCTGGGGAGCGGTCCGAGTGGTCCAGTCGCAAAGGGGGTCCGCCGTTCGGAAGTTCGCGGGCAGTCTCACGGCGTTTGCGCTCTTCATGCACATCGCCGGCATCACGTTTCGTTGCCTGATCGCAGGTCGTCCGCCGGTCACCAATATGTACGAGTCCATCATCTGGGTCAGCCTGGGAGTGATGATCTTCGCGACGATTCTTTATCTGATGCATCGCCAGGCCGTTCTTTTCGCGGTTTCCTGCACGTTGGCCACCCTTGGCCTTGTCGCTGCGGCCGCCGCACCCGCGATGATGGATCCCGGGATTCATCCCCTGGTTCCCGTCCTTCGCAGCAATTACTGGCTCACGATCCACGTGCTGACGATCACTCTCGGCTACGCGGCTTTCGCGCTCACACTGGGCATCGGCAACGTGACTCTGTTTCAGTTTTTCAAACGGGACCGGGACACGCTGGCTGCGAGTGCAAAGATTCACGGGCTCAATCAGCTCACTTACCGCGCGATGCAGTTTGGTGTGGTCCTGCTCGCGGCCGGAACCATTCTCGGTGGCATCTGGGCGGATTACTCCTGGGGCAGGTTTTGGGGCTGGGATCCGAAGGAAGTCTGGGCTTTGATCGCGCTTCTCGGCTACCTGGTCGTGCTCCATGCTCGTTTCACGGGCTGGATGCGCCAGTTCGGCTTCGCCGCCTGCACGGTCGTCGCTTTCGTTCTGGTCGTGATGGCCTGGTACGGAGTGAATTTCGTCCTTGGCGTCGGCCTCCATTCCTACGGCTTCGCAAGTGGAGGGTACGGCTGGGTACTTTCGTTTGTCCTCGGTCAAATGGCTTACGTTCTCGCTGCGGCCTATGCCCACTTCAGGATTCCAAGTCCGACCGTTGCGGTACCTCAGTAATCGAGTTGGATTGATCTCTCCCGGTCTGCCATGCGGCATAAAGACGCATCTTATTCAGGTGTGTCTGCGATGAGTCATGCGGGAGCTTCATCCTTGCAAAAAGTGGCGAAAACTTCACAAAAAACCATTAGCACTTTATAACGCGCCGCGTATTATTAACTGATCAGGGCACGTTGCCTTCAACAGCAGTACGTAAGTAGAGAGGCCGATCCATGACCAACAAAACCATGTCAGTTCTCGTTTCCACGATTATTTTCAGTTCATCCATGGCGAGTGCCGCGACCAAATCGAGTATCGTCACAACAAACGAGGAGCTGAGGAAAATCCAAGGCTCTGGCCAGTATTCTGAGTTGATGCAGATCGCTCAAAAACAGGATCAGTCAGGCGGTTATGCGGAGATCCACTGCGAACTTGCAGTTTCTGGATCCGACTTAGGCAGCTTCTCAGCGAAAACTGAAGCGCGCCAGCTGTCGCTGAATCTAAAAAAATGTTCAAGTTACGTCTCCAGTGGGAATGGCGCCGAGGCCAAACAGGAAAGTCCACTCCTCTCCATTCGTCTGAATTCTGCAATGCAGTCGGACCAATCGGTGGAGAACATTGGCAGCTGTGTGAAAGTAGCTCGAGGTAAAGTTGCGAATCAGGGTTCGATGAGTATTCGTATCAAGTCGGAAAACAGTGCGAACTTCATCAAAAGCCCTGTTGACCAGATGAAAGAAGTGGTTGCGTCCTGGACTGCCGCACGAGTAGCTGGCAAGAAAACCGGCGACCTGCTTTCCATGATGAAGGAGTCTCTGGGAACTATCGCTCTCAAGCCGAACCTTTCCATCAACCTGGAGAAGTCCAACGTGGAATGCGCTGATTGATCCGAGTTGTCCGGAATATTTCAACCAAGAAAAAGCTCCCTTTGCCGAGTGCGAGGGGAGCATTTTTTTGGTTTGGCGATCACTTTTTCGGATTGAGCAGCTGCGCGCGAATGTCGGCCAGAAAGTTTTTGACCTTCACTTCATGCTCTTCCCGCTTTTCGTCAGATGTCGGGTCCGGAGTGAGTGATTCGTCCTGAGTGAGGATCAGATTGGGCGGAATTTCGAGCAGAAAACGGCTGGGAGTACGCGGGACGGGTTTGCCGTAACGAATTCGGTTCTTTGCGCGGGTGATGATCAATTGCTCTTTCGCTCGCGTGATCCCGACATAAGTGAGGCGTCGCTCTTCGCTGAAGTCGGCCGCCTCTTCAATCGTGCGCTTGTGCGGAAGAAACCCTTCCTCGACTCCCACCAGAAAGACCACCGGGTATTCGAGCCCCTTGGCGCCATGAAGAGTCAGAAGAGTGACCTGATTCTTCTCTTCCTTCTTGTCGTCTTTGCGATCATCTTCAGGCTCAAGGGTCATCTTGCCCAGAAACTCACGCAACGCGAGCAGTGCGGAGATCGGTGCTCCAGGGAGACTGTTTGAGCTCATGTAAGGGTTGTCATCGGCGGACTCGGATTCTTCGAGCTCGGCCAGATTGATCTGTCCGAGAGCATTGCACATCTCGTCGGCGTTCTCCCACTTTCGCTGGGCGGCGAGTGGGTCGTCTTCGTTGTCGTCGTAAATCGCGTCTTTGATCCCGAGCGCAGTCAACGATCTGCGTCCCCAATCCGCAAGATTCTGCGAAGTGACGACGACATTCTGAAGCTGCGCTCTCAATTGATGAATCGTGGTGCAGAAAGCCTGGGTCGCGACTTGAGCTTTGGTTGACAGACCTGGAGTGATCCCGAGGGCTTCAAAGAAGCTGATGCCTTGCTGAAGGGCGTAAGTGTTCACGGTGTCGAGCGTCGTCTTGCCGAGCCCGCGCGCCGGCCAGTTCAGGATTCTGCGCGCGGATGGATCATCTTTCGGATTCACGATGAGGCGCCAGTAGGAGAGGACGTCTTTGACTTCCTTGCGATCGAGGAACGACATGCTGCCGACGATCTTGTAAGGGATCTTGCACATGCGAAGGGCTTCTTCAAACAGGCGCGACTGCGGGTTGGAGCGGTAAAGGACCGCGAAATCCTTCCAAGGCTTCAGTTTTTCCTGACTCTCCTCGGCCTGGCCGGTGAGGGAGACCCCCTGAGCGCGTCTCAGAATTTCTTCAGCAACGGCTTTGGCTTCAGCGCGGTCTTCTTCGACGATGATCTGAAGGATGGGTTCGCCCGCACCCTTGTCAGACCACAGACGCTTCGGATGGCGATGGCGATTCTGCGCGATCACTTCATTGGCGGCATCGAGAATGGTGGTCGTGCTGCGGTAATTCTGATCCAGCGTGATGGTTCTCGCACCCGGATAGTGACGGCCGAATTCCAGGATGTGAGTCGCATCGGCGCCTCGAAAGGAGTAGATCGACTGATCATCGTCTCCGACCACGCAGATGTTCTGCTGCTTTTCGGTCAGGAGTCTGAGCAGTTTGAATTGCGCGGGATTCGTGTCCTGATATTCATCCACCAGGATGAACTGAAAGCGCTCGTTGCAGGCTGCTCTCACGTCTTCGTGTTTTTCAAGGAGTGTCACGCAGTTGTAAAGCAGGTCATCGAAGTCCATCGCGTTCAGGCCGCGAAGCTTGTCCTGATAATGCTCAAAGGCAGTAGCGCAGATGATCGCGTAGTCGCTTGCCACTCGACCGGACTCGAGAAAGAACTCTCGCGCCTGCTCAGGTCCGAGAAAACGGTTTTTGGCCTGGCCCATTTCAAACAGGATCGTGGCGGGATCAAACTTCCGGTCATCCACCTTGATGTGCTTGAGAATCCCCTTGAGGATATCGATCTGGTCATTCTGGTCGATGATCGTGAAGTTGTTTTGAAAACCGAGCTTCTCGGCGCCTTGGCGAAGAATCTTCACGCAGAGGCTGTGAAAGGTCGTGATCGTGAGCCCGCGATTGGCGGATTTGCCACTGGCCTGGGTAACGATCCTGGAAACACGTTCCTTGAGTTCAGTGGCTGCTTTCCGGGTGAAGGACAGACCCAGGATGGAGTAGGCCGGAATCTTGCGCTGAGAAATCAAGTGCCCGATTCGGTAGGCCATCGTGCTCGTTTTTCCGCTACCGGCTCCTGCAAGAATGAGAAGAGGACCAGTATAATGCATTGCGGCTTCACGCTGTTTCGCATTGAGTTTGCTCAGAAGTGAGGACCCACCCGAAGGTGCGGGCGCCGATGATCGGGACGTTGGAGGTTGCAGCATGAATGTGTGTCTAAAAGTCCTAGACGAAGTCCAAAAAGTTGCCAAGACATTTGAACTTTTAATTTCAAGTCACCAGGATCATTCGTGAAATTGAAGGAGATGAGTCTTGTGCCGATTTATGGAAATTCTTGCACATCAAGGCACCCGAGCTCTGGCACATGGCGTGGTGTTTGCTTGGTCGGTGATGACCGCTCGCAGTGAAAAGCAGGTTGAAAGGCAGCGTCGAGATTGCTTGCCCTGGAGCGGCATTCGCGCTTTAAGAGAATTTCAGAAAAGAGAGAGTGCACCATGAACTTCATGAAACCGGTCCAAAAAATGAGTCTTCTCCCAGGAGTGCTCGCCGCAATCGCACTGTCCGCTCTCTTCCTGACCACTCCGGGCCACTCTTCGATTCCGCGTACGAGCCTGACTTCGCAACAGCGCGATCAGCTCCGCTTCCGTCTCGAAAACAACACCAATGAGCTCGAGCTTCTGGTTAAAAACCAGAAAGCCGATGGTTCAGACCTGAATCGCCAGAAGCGCGACGAAGAAGCGCTCCAGCTCTATCAGCGGATCCCGCTCAAAGACCAGCTCGACAGCTTGACCTTGCAGATGGATCAAAGCGCGAAGGCGCAGCAGGTGAAACTTGTCAATCTCCGGATCATCGGACGCTCTTCGACCGCCGCGCAGAAGATCCCGGCTGAAGTGATCACCGATCAGAAATTCAAACTCACTGAAGATCAGCTGGTCGAAAAGATTTTCATTGAAGCTCAGGTGCAGGGCTCAGCCGAACAGGTCAAAGCCTGGCTCGACTCCTGGCAGGAGAATCAGATGAGGCTCGTCGAACCCAGAGGGGGTTACGGCAGTTACCCCCTGGTCGCGCTCGGAAAATCTGAATGGAAAGTTCTGGCCCAGGCATTCAAGTTCAAGGATATCCAGTTTCCCAAGCTCAAGCCGCGTGATCCTCTCGAAGTTTTGCCCGTCACGGCCAAGAAAAATCCGCAGGATTTCGCGAAAGCCGAGCCCATGCTCTGGAATATCGTGAAAAAGTCGCAGACGCTTCTTCCTCAGGCCCTGCCACTTTTCGAAGCGAAGCGGGAATTCAAACTCAACGAAGCTCGCATGAATTTCTTTCTGTCCAAGGCGCTTCCGACGGAGCGAAATGTGAAGTCGGCCAGTCGGGGCGCTGGCTTCAAAAGCCGTCAGCGTGCGGGTCAGTCGGGGATCTGAGGTTGAACTGACTGAAAGTCACGAAATTGAACTCGGACAGCGCCAAAAAATCGAACTCAGTCAAAGCAACGAAATCAGTCAAAGCAACGAACTAAGTCAAAGCAACGAACTAAGTCAAAGCAACGAACCTGAACTTCAGAGCGTCCTGAAGCAACGACGCTGAAGGAATCACGACCAGTCTGCGCGGGTCTCCGCCCGCTCGTTCACGCAGCAGGTGTTTCACCCATTGCCAGGCCCAGACGTAATGAGTGTAGTCCGGCAGTTCGGGGCCATAGGAGTCCACGTCGTAGAAATTTCCGTAATCGCCGCCGTCCCTTCGCTTGAGCTCCCGGTGGATGTACCGGTCGATCGCCGGCCCATGCTGCAGCACCTGCTTCAGGCTGTCTTCGGTCTGATAGACATATCCCCACGGTTTTTCGTCAGGGACGAGGAGTTCGGAAATCACGCAACTGAAGCCCTCTGAAAAAAGGTGCTCGATCGCCGACATCGCTTCGAGGTAAACTTCGCGCGGCATCTTCGGATCCAGTCCAAGGGCATGCCAGATTTCCGGACGAGTCTCGCGGGCAACGTGCGTGAGCTCATGAGTGATGAGCACGTCGAGGTACTGGCCGCGGCCATGACTTTCGTCCATTCCGAGATACACGCGGTGCCGACCCCGATCAAAGCGCGCGAAACCGTCCATCGTGGTAAACGCGCCCAGCAGAAAAATTTCACCTTCGAGTTTGAATCCAAAAAGTTCTTCCAGCTGCGCAAGTCGGGAGCGAACGCGGGCCTCTTCGCGGACCGGATCGATGTGCATTGCCTCACCTCGATAGTCCTCCCAGTTCAGATCTTCGAGTGCCGAGTGAAAGTCTTCGAAGAAATCCCCCACGACCGGCGCCAGCTGGCTCGCGAACTCACGTTCAAACTGGTCAGCTGTCGGAAGTTCCTTCCAGCGTTTGAGACAATCCACGAATATCGGAAGCGTGTTGTGAATCTTCAT
>JACMNQ010000044.1 GCA_014378465.1 Oligoflexia bacterium
CGCTCAAGCTCAATGAGCCGCCCCTTGATCGCAAGGCCACTGCGATAGCCCCCCCCCATCCCAACTGCGGCGATTTCCTGTATTCTGCCTTTAACGACCGCTTTACCAACGAACCGGATTGGTCGTGGCGCCGTACCAGAAAATTTCGGAGCGACTGCTCTGCCCGACGGCAGCGGTTTCGGGATTGATCGGAAACACGTCGCCATTTTTAGCGAAGCCGTAGAGATTGCCTTCGGCATAACCGAGGCCGAAGATGGAATCTCGACCCAGGGAACCGACATCGACCAGGGCCGCGGTCTTTGGATTGACTCGGATCAGGTGATTGTTTCCATCAGTTTTCACGACCCAGTAGAGAAAGCCATCCGGGAGTGCGACAATGTCTCCTGAAGTTTCGTATTGACCGGGAGCCACGAGAGTCGTGAGCTTTTTGGTCGTGATGTCATAGAGACTGATGCCGTCGCCGGCAAGTGCGAGCTGACCGCTTGGGAGCGCGGTCAGACCGGCGATGGTTTTGAAACTCGCAAGTCCATCCGCGGTGACCAGAGTCATCTTCGCGGAATTCGCGTCGACATAATAAAGGGCATTTCCAGCCACGGCGTACATGAGACCGTCCGACGAGATGGCCGTATCGAAGACGTTGTCCACTGAGGCGCCATCAATCGTGAACTTGCCGATCTCGACACTCCCTGCGGAAGCGAGGTCGTAGCGATACAACTTCGAGCCGGAACTTCCGTAAACCGGTTCAGCCGCAGGACGCCTCACTTCAACCGTGACGACGCCCGTTGAAATTCGACCCTGCTTGTCTTTGGCGACGTAAGTGAATTTGACCTTCCCGACGAAGCCATGCTTCGGAGTGAAAGTGACGGAGTCGCCGTCCTCCTCAAGCGTGCCGTTCGAAGGCTCACGCTGGGAGACCCATTCGAGACCCTGGCCAGGAGCGCTCAGCTCGGGTTTCAGGAGTTTCACTTTTTCAATTCTGACGGAAGTGCCTTCGGCCATTTCAAAGGGACCCACGTCCTCGGCAGCGCGAGGAGCATCGACAGGATCCGTGGACTGGCTGGCAAACTGGGGAGGGGTTGCCTCAGGCAAAGCTTTGAACTGGGACTTCGGGGCTGAACAGGCTGCGACGGTGAAGACGATGCTCGCGACACAAAGGGAAGAACCGAGCATTTGAACCACTTGCGAACTCTTACGATTTTGCATGATGGATGTTTTCATGGGGCCATGAGTACCTCAATTTGACGCACCTGTCCAATTTGGTGGGACTTTTTAGGTTAAACCTTCGTAATTATGCAATTAATACGTAAACTTAATCGGTTTAAAGATCCGATTCTGAAGGAGGAGATCGACCCCGGAAGTGTATCGAAGGGCCGAACCCGGAACTCGGCGAGCCCGGACATCCGCCATGAAAGTTCGGGCCGCGAGTCCGATCTGTGTCTGGATTTCCTGGCACGGGAGGATCTTCAGGCAGACCACTTCATCGAGAGTCGAAGTCGCATGGTAGAGGCAGTACTCCGCACCCGTCACCCGGAGCTGAGCCTGGATCTGAATCAAGTGATGAAGTTGAATCTCCCCTCTTCGGCAGCTTTCGAAATTCAGCTTTCCCAGGAACTTCGCCTCGAGAATGACTTTCGTCCGCTCGCAGTGACCATCCAGAGAGGCCAGGAGATCGGGATGCTCCAGAGACACGAGGGTTGAAGCTTCCAGCTGCGTCTTGAGAAACTTCTCCACGGCGGCGCGAGCGAGGGTTTCGGATTCATGCCCTTTCGCAAAAAGGCGAGTCTGGTACTCGGTCAGAGGGGCGTCGTGCCCCGTGACCTTCTCTTCATAGAGTGCCGTCAAGGTCTGGTAGGGACTGTGTCCCAGCACGACCGCGACTTGCGAAGCGGTGAGGTATTGCAATCGAGCTTCTTTCCACTCGGCTGAGCCCTGAAGCAATTCCAGCCTGCGGTACTTCATTCGTGAAACTTCTCGCCACGCCTAAGCATTTCAAGAATCAATTTCATCCGCTTCGTCCGCGTCTCGGGTTTCTTCGCAGTCTGAAGTCGATAGGTGATTGAGTAGATGTTCGCTTTATTGAGGGACTTGAAAAACTCGTGAGCCTGTCCATTCTTCTTCAGCTCTTTCAGGAAGTCTTCAGGAACTGTCGCATTCTTCGGTGAATCATAGGCGGCATCCCACCTTCCGTCATTTTTCGCCGATTCGACGGCCTTGAGTCCGGGTGCCCGCATCTTCCGAGTCCGGATGAGCCGCGCCACGTGATCCCGGTTGATCTTCGACCATCCGCTTTTCGATCGTCGAGGGGTGAACTTCTGCAGCCAGGAAATCTCGTCATGACTCTTCTTCTGACCATCAATCCATCCGAAGCACAGCGCTTCGTCGAGCCCATCGGCATACGTGAAGGACTTTCCTTGCACTTTTTTGAAGATCCGGAGCCAGATTCCTTCTGAACCATCGTGATTTTTTGAGAGCCAGGTCCGGAAATCTCGAGCGGAAGTGAATTCCTCAATATCCATGGTTCACATTTTACACAGATCTGCATCGGCATGGAATCGCGAATCTCCATTTCGACGGTCACAGGCTCATTCGATGGAATCTCTCACCTCACCGGCCAGTGCGTGGGCGGCGGCGGGGGTGGAGACGGCGTGACCCCGATCGAACTCTGAGTTTTCAGTACCGAGTGTTCCCACCGTCATTGCAATCGGGCTCGGCGCTTCGGCTTCGGGCCCTTTTTTCAGGTCTGGTGAAAGGCCGGTCTTGACCAGGTACTCGCCCAGGAGAGCATCAAACTCCGCGGCTCTCGGTTCAAAACTCTGCTCAGTCACGTGTCCCCACGGATTGCCTTCTGAAGAGAACTCATAGTGGCAGCGAATCTCGCCGTCGCTGAAAAGTCGAAAATGGTACTGATAGATCTCGCGGTCCACTTTCCTCATGCTGAGGAGCTCGCCCGGATCCATCCACGCCAGAATGACATGCTCATAGCCCTGCCGGAGCAGGTAAGCTTCAATCTCGTGCGGACTGAAGGGCTTGGCCAGAGTTCCCCTCAGAAATTCCTGACGTTCACTGTGGACTCTGATCCGCTCCAGCACCCGAAGGACACGCGGCCACCAGGCATACACGAATCTCCAGAACCGGCTTTGTTTTCTCTGCGTGGGCTGCTGCATGTTGATCTCAGATTCCTTCGTGTTCGCTTCAACTTCCAGAGCCTGAGGGCTCAGGGAGTGAAAGACACTTCCTTTAAGTAGGCTTCAGACTGACTCTTCGTATCGTTCGAATCGGTTTGAATCGTGATGGCGACCACTTCCCAATCGGCGGGATTGTCCGAAGGAAAAGCTTTCTTCATGTCCGCTTTCAGATCCGTCTTGAAATCGAACCACTGATTGAGCTTCGGTGCACCAGCGGCCGTGGAGCCCGTTGCTCCAATGACAAACTGCCACGCTTCCGGAAGAACGGCGACCACGAAGTTCTTCTTCGAGTAGTAATTTTCAATCATGGCTCTCGGCGCAAGAGGTTGACCACTCGGGGACTTCTCTCCCCAGTAGTAGCCCAGAATTTTCGCTTCGCCGCCCGGTACGTACTGAGCGCGGTCCTTCAGAACTTTGATATTTCTCAGAGTGAACCAGATCTGAAACGCTGAGTCGTCCTTGCCAGTGCTGCCTTTGGCCGAATCACCGCCTGGCACGCCCTGGACCACTTTCACTTTCAAGGCCATCTTGCTGAAATCTGCCGGCTTGAAGCGCAAGTACGGAGTCGTCATGCGGATGGAGCTGTTCTTCGTCTTCATGCGCAAGGCTGAGGCGGCATTGCCTCCCGCCTTGTTCAGGTCGGCATCCAGCTTGGGTGCATAGCCGTTCTGGAGGTTGTCATCCACTGCGCCTGGCGACGTGGATTCATAGGAGAAGCCATATTCGCGACGGAAGTCCACAGCGTGAGCGTGATCAAAAACGATCTTGAGGCCATCCTTGTGATCTTGAGGAGTCAAAGGTCCCACCTTATTCGCTTCCATCGTCTGTGGAAATTTACGAAGATCGATCAGAGTTTCCGGACTCCACTTGAGTGAGCTCTGAGGGAGCACAAACGGAACACGAGCGGACTTCGGAATCGTGTCGATTTTGTTGGACTGCACATCCAGCAGATCCTTGCCACTCTTCATCCCTTTGCCCAGAAGCAGATCAATGAGTTCCTTCAGAGTCCCCACCGCCTTGCACTCGGAAGGCTGGTCTTCCCAAACCTTGTAGAACTCACGCTCACCGGTCTGCACATAAAGCATCACTTTGCCGTCCTGGCAGGAAAGTTTGATGTCACGCGTGGCATAATCAGTCGACTTGAGCGCAGCTTCGAGAGCGTCGGTCGCACGCGCCAGCTCGTGTTCATCTCCAGCCTTGCAGCTCAGCCTTGAGTTCAGGAAAGCTTTCTCACGAGCGATGATGCCGTACCAGTCATCGGATTCAGGCGCGTTGGCATCCGGAAATGGACCCACAGCATTGACGAGACTCTTCGCTCCGGAAGCCAGGAGGGATTTCAGGACAAAGCGCTCCATCTGCCTTTCGCGGTAATCCGCCTGCAGAGCGGTTGAACGCGATGCCACGGCTTCGAACCAGCGGTGGGCGACTTTGGCATCAAAGGCTTTCATTTCAAAAAGAGTGAGAAGAATGCTTTCCAAAAAAGCATCCTGAGGAAAATCCGATGCCACGATGCCGGCCAGGTGATCGGCTTTGATGGTGCCAAGGTCAATGGCGTTCAGTTCCGGCGGAAACTTCGAACTTGCGGTCGTGACCACACCGTCATTCGGCGCTCTGAAACGGCCGATGGCTTTGGTGATCTTCATCCAGGGATGGGCCGACTTCGCATCCGCTTCAAAAGTGAGCGAGAAGAAACGGGTGATTCCGGAAAGCTTCGAAAGATTCTTGGCCCAGAAGTTTTCACGAGTGGCTCGGAGCATGGAGCTCGAAGAAGTCTGGGAGCGGCATTCCTGCGGAATGGGCTTCACTACCACCTGATCCAGGATTGAAGCCGGAAGATCCGCAGTCTCGATGATTGAAGTTCCAGAATGAGGAGACGCGATCGAAACGAGACCTGCAATGCTGCTTCGGGTGAAGCTTTCATCCAGGAGCAGGGCCTGGGTCGAATCCACTCCGCCTTTGGAGTAGCCGAGAATCAGGTACTTGGGTTTTGAATAACCGCGCTGCATGCGGTTCGAAGCATCTTTCTTCATGAGGTCGAGGATCTGCTGAGAATTGATCTCGCTCGAACAACGACCATCCACATCCGCATAGATGACGCGCAGGCCGAGCTCATCCCGCAAAGACCTGAGTCCCTTGGCGAAGATCTCCTTGTCAAAGAGTTCATTGTACACTCCCGGTACGAAAACAACGGTGAGGTCTTTCGGTACGGAATTGTAAATCAGCGGGAGGGACGCGGGAGAGATGTCATGAAACAGAATCCGCTCATCAAACACGGAACGAAAGAGCTTGCGCGCGATCGCCGGCTCCTGCAGGAGCTGTCCCGGAGTTTCATTGGTCTTCGCCTTGAGTGAAGTGAGCCAGGTTTCGGCGAATTTCAGATCGCGAGTTTCCGGAACATTCGGCATTTCCGGGAGATTCAAGGTCTGGTTGATCAGGTAGGGCATGCTGTAGAGCTTCATGACCATGCGTCGGATGCCATCCGCCGCGCGAGCGATCTGGAGCTGTCCGGACTCAGCGCCTCTGGACTCAGAACTGATCTGGCCTTCAAGCGCTTTGATGCCGCCGAAACCGGGCATGTTGAGCACTTCGTGCTTGAGGCCTGAAGCCGCTGCACCGGGATTCTTTGGATCCGCTTTCATGTCCTTGAGCGCGACCAGGCGATCCATATTGCCCATGATGGTCTTCACATCAAGTTTCCCAACCGTATCACCCGCAGTTTTCGCCTGAGCTTCGAGAGACGCGCGGCGAGACTTGCTCAGCTTTACTCCATGGGTTCCCTCGGCACCTGAGCTTGCTCCGGCCATCAGATCACTGAAATCATCCATCGTCAGAACATCAAGGGTACCGGCGATGATCTTGTTGAGGCGAAGAAAGATCATGTCGGGAGAAAGGTCGTCGATGCGAGTCGCCACTCCTTTTTTGGCCTGGGCCTTGATCTGATTCAGATTGGCCAGAGGGTCTTTGGCCGAAGGAGGAAAGAAATCATCCTGCTTGTGAAAGGCATTGGCGGCCGACATCCCGAAGAGACTCAGAAACTGAGAACTGCGGATGTGGGAGGGGATCTTTCTCTCGCTGGATGCAACCACCCCGTAAGTGGATTTCGCCGACAGCGAGCCATGAGTTCTGACCATGCGCACGTACTTGGAGAAGGCGCCTTCAAAGCAGTGGCCATCCTTGAGGTTCAGGATCAGATCCCCTTCAGTCGCGACCTGCTTGCGCATGACTTGAGCGAGGCGGAAAGGAGAGTCGGGGTAATTCGTCTGCAGGGAAGCACGAAGCATTTCAGAGTCGGAGGATTCACGGTTCATGACGCTTGAATCGAGGCCGAGTGGATTGCCGCTCACGGTGCGGTAAAGGTAAAGGGAACCGTGCAAAGTCAGTTCAGCTTCGGAGCTGTCTTTACCGAGAATGACAGTCTTCGAACCTGCGGCCCCAGATCCGTTGTCAACGTAAGTGATGAGTTCCACCGCAGGGTTCTTGAGCGCGGCGTCCGCGAATCTGCGGCGCTGCCCGAGATCCTTGAAGAAGACATTCGCGTAGTTTCCGAGGGCGAGAATCGGCATCGCGATTTCACGACTGCTTTTGAGTTTCGTGCTCACGATCTTGAGGCCCGAGTCTCCCACGAGAGCTTCCGGGGAGACCGGACGCAGATAAATTTCCTTTTCGCCTTCGGCAAAAGCACCGATGTTGCCGTGATCGGATACGAGAGCGATTTCGACGCCCCGGCCGTAATGATCACTCACGCGGTCAATCAGGTGACTCAGTTTTTCGAGTACGGGATACAAGGAGTCCTTCTGTGTGTGCGCGATGGCGTCGACACTGCTGACGTAAGCGATGAAATGATCGCCCGTGAAGCCGGCGTAAATTTCCTTCTCGAGCTCTTCAAATTCCATGTTGATGATGGACTGGTTGGGAAAGTACATCAGCCCTTCCATCACGGGATTGAACATGTAATCAAAAGCGCGGGTGAAATTGTAGGGGTTGGCGTATCGATTGAAAAGCAGGCGCGGATCATCCACGGTGGTCAGGGTATCAATGTCGAAAGTCTTGGCTTCGGCAGTCTTGACGTTGCCCTGGAGTGGGAAAAGTTTGCGGCCACCCATCAGCTCCGTCCAGGAGACTTCACTCATCGAAGGGTAAGGAGCCATGTGGCGCCCCGCCTGATCAAGACCTTTGAAGAGTCCTCGGCTTCGCGCGGCCATGAATGCATCGTAGGAAAGACCATCCACTGCAAAGATCAGCTTTCTCGCCCGGTTACCGGCAGAAGCGTCCAAAGTATAGACAGTCGACAAGCCCAGGGCGCTGGCCACAAAGCTTGCCAAAACCAGAATTTTTACGGAAAAGCTGAGTTTTTTCGGGAACATACAGTTCTCTCTCCTGAAGATCACATTTCTCTCAAGGAGTAGATTGCAGCTCGCGTGCCGCATAATGTCATTATGGCCTCGGGCAGGCCAAGGCTCAGGGCCGGACCATGCCCAGGAAGCGTGCTTCAGGTCTTTTGCGTCGATAAGCTTCCAGACGCAGACGAAGGAAAGTCGGGAGCTCGGCTTCGACTTCGACAGTGCGAAAACCGATCTGAGAATAGAAACTCACGAGATGATCATAAGGGAGGCAGTAGCAGAGTGAAATCTCGCGGGCCCGGAGGTACTCATCAAAACTCTGGAGCAGCCGCGTCCCGATCCTCTTTCGCTGATGCTCCTTCTTGATTTCCATGCTCCTCAGAATGAAGCGGTTCTCTTCATGGCAGAGGCGAACAAGTCCGATCAACTCTCCGTCGAGGCGGGCTTGAAAAAGCATGTTGTGCTCATTGAAAGAACGATTCGTGTGCCGGTGAAAGAACTCCTGCACTTCTTCGAAGAGAGCAGGATCCCTCATGTCTGAAACGGAGATGCTGATTTCGTTCGAAATTGATTGATCCATCGATGATATTCAACCCGATTCTTTCCCTTTCAGCAAGGAAGTCAGCCATAGCCTGATGCGCCACCAGATCCGTTCTTCACACCGAATTTCAAATAGGAGAACCATTCTCATATTTAAAATCAGGGGCAGGTTTTGAAGACTTGGATCCAACCCGGGTAGACTTCAGACCCTGTTCGGACGATCGAGCGCTGAAGGACCTGCTTTCCATCAAACGGCAGAGGCTGACTTGCTTGCAGGAAACTCTCACGACTTCCGTGCGTGCCGTCGCTGGACGCTCCAGTGCGGAAGATTGCCTCAAGCTTTGCGCTGATTGAAGTCTCGAGCTGCAAGGGGTTCAACTCCGCCGGCGCAGCATCTGTCTGGTTTTATTCCGACCACTCCATTCGCCCGGATCAACGCGTCAACGGCGCAGTTGTTGAAAGGTGAAGTCGCATGATTGCTCCCACTTTTCGTAGCACCTTGTTCTTCACCACACTTGCCATCCTTTACGCTCAATACGCGGGTCATGCGCAAAGCGTTATGAACGGCAACCCTCAGCCGCCCCTCCTGCCCCGCTCTGAAGTAGGCCCGAGTCCGGTCATTCCGCCAGTGGGACCCTCCAACAGCAACTCGCCGGATGTCGTCGGGTGGCCCAAAGGGAAAACTCCCACTGCACCTCCCGGTTTCAAAGTGCAGCTGTTTGCAAGCGATCTTCGCAGTCCGCGGTGGCTTTACACACTCCCGAATGGCGACATCCTCGTTTCTGAAGCCAGTGGCAATCCGGTTACATCGGCCAACCGCATTCAGCTCTTTCGAGGCCTCAAGCCCGATGGTTCTGCCCAGATGCGGACGATTTTCGCGAAAGGTCTCAATCGCAACTTCGGGATGCTGCTTCTGAATGGCTGGTTCTATGTCGCCAACACGGACTCCATCGTGAGATTTCCCTACAAGACTGGACAGACCTCACTCGGAGGAAACGGAGAAAAGATTCTCAACCTTCCGAGCAAAGGCTATCACGGGCACTGGACGCGAAACATCATCGCCAATCCGGGGGGCACGAAGATCATGATCGCCGTCGGCTCAGCGAGCAATGTTGCCGAAGACGGAATGAAAGACGAAGTCCGCCGGGCGAATATTCTGGAGATCAATCCCGATGGCAGCGGAGAAAGAGTTTTCGCAAGTGGACTCCGAAATCCCATTGGCTTCACGTACTATCCGGGCACTACTACACTTTGGGCCGCCGTCAACGAAAGAGATGAGCTGGGTGATGAACTTCCTCCCGACTATCTGACGAGCGTGAAGGACGGTGGATTCTACGGCTGGCCGTATGCTTACTGGGGCAATCACGAAGATCCGAGTCACAAGGGCGAACGACCCGATCTCGTGGCAAAGACTCTCACACCTGATTTTGCCTTGGGAAGTCATACGGCTTCGCTCAGCGTGGACTTTTACGAAGGCAAAACCTTCCCTGGGAAGTACCGCGGAGGAGCTTTCATCGCGCAGCACGGCTCTTGGAACAGCTCCGCCATGCGAGGCTATCAGGTTTACTGGGTTCCGTTCAAAGAAGGAAAACCGGCTGGGCAGGGTGAAACCTTTCTGGGTGGTTTCATCGCGGATGCGAAAAAGCATCAGGTCTACGGAAGACCGGTGGCTGCGAAGGCGCTTGCCGATGGTTCGATTCTCGTCACCGACGATGAAGGCGGCAAAGTCTGGCGGGTCGTCGCAGACTCCAAGTGAGCTGCGCCAAATCCATGACGCTTTCCCCTGCTTTACCCCGCCGGCAAAGAGTGAAACAATCAAGGAAGAATGACCTTCAAAAAAAGTTTCACGTTGCCAGGAATGATCGCCCTCTCCTTTCTCGCTCTCACTTCCTGGAGTGAGGCTCATGCCGCGACTGCCGCCTGTGTGACCCCTGATGGAACCATGGATATCGTGAAGAAACTTTCGGCAGATGCCGCGGTCTTGACCAAGCCCCTCTCGAACGGTAGCAAGGAGTCGGACCGAAGATTTCTCGCCTCCTGCAAAGTCGAAACTTCCGGCGACACCTTTTCGGGAACGCTGATCGGATCCTCACAGCTTCTGATCGCCGGGCATTCCGAAATCGATTTTCACGATCCAGCCACCCGCGTGCTCTGCCGATGTGGAGATACGTCCGACCAGGGCTTCGCGGCCATCAAGCCCAAGAGCAGAGTCGTGAACAAGGCATTCATCCCCTCGAGCTCAAAAAAAGCTCGCGCAAGCGCAAAGTCACCCACGATCAATCTCTCAACGGATGAAATCAGTGAACGCAGTTTCTCTGATGTTCAGCTGGTCAGCCTTGCAAAGCCTCCCCTATCGGAATGCAAGGGCAGCGCACCCAAACTTGCACCCGCTGCCATTGTCCCATCGCTTGCAAAAACGGATGAGCTGCTCAACAGTGGCGACTGCCACTTCGCAGCTTCGGGAGTGGACGATTTTCGCGTGGCTCATGTATCAAAAAATTATGTACGTGCGCAGATCACGAACGAAAAGCGTCCCGACCTCAACCGCGAAGTCCTTTTCTACATCAATTCCCAGACATCCAAGGGAATGGAGTACCTTCTGAAGAATCGCGTGGATGAAATGAAAGAGGCGAATATCGACAAATCCGTCATCAAGGAAGAGCGCAAAAAAGCGGAAGCGCAGATTGAAGAGTGGAAGAACCTCGCGAAGTCGGACAGGGAGTTCGGCGACAACAAGTACCTCGCCGGTGATTCAGGCGGATCTCTTTTTTGCACCGATGCCGCGACGAAACAGGACTACCTCGTGGGGGTGCTCACGGATGGCCAACAGGACGTCATCCTGCTCGCCCAGCCTTCGATCAAAGCCTGGCTCGACCCCCTCAGGAAGGACTGATCAGTTCGCTCGAACGCAGTCTCCGGTCGCGCAGGCAGTTGCGGACACCTGGTCAGCGTTGATCGAAAAATAAAACTGGGCGATTTTCGCATAATAAGATGATCCGCACTCGAAGTCCGCGAAAACTGAAGCCTTGTCAGTCACTTCTCCGCGAGCGGTGAAGTCCAGCTGAGAGATTTCGCTCATCGCGCCGGCAGTCATGCACGGAGTCTTCCAGGTTCCCGCCAGCTCGGCCAGAGTCACCGGCTGAGGGACGTCACTTGCCTGAACACGAGTTGTCAGAACTCCGCCGAAAAGCACGGCCGAAATCAAAAGAACCACTTGAACCTTCGCTTTCATCATCTTGCCATCTCCCTGAATTTTCCGGAAGTTCCACCTTACGGGTGATGAGCGGTCAAGGACTCGAAAGCAGAAGGGTCTTCACGTAAGCTTCGGCCTCGGGATGAAAGGGATGGCCAATTTTGGTCTGGAGCTCGTCGACGCTCAGGTCCCTGAAATTGTACTGAATGGCCTTCACCATCCGGTCAGTCCACTGCTTCATCTCGGTGAGTTTGACTTCAAGAGTCTGGGACCCGCTCTGATAGAACTCAAGCTGAATGGCGTTTCCCTGTTCATCGATCAGCCCGTTGCCGAGAATGCGCTCCATCACATCATCCGCCCTGAAAGCCACGCCTTCGCGGTCATTGAGTCGAATTCCCGCCTTGGCCAGTTTCAAAAGCGACCCTTGGGCACAGCTCAGAGAGACTTCGTCTTCTGGCTTCAAAATCTCTTTCTTCAGGAGTTCGATCTTCTCGCTCGAAAGATTCAGAAGAGAAACCACGATGCCCGAACCCACCATTCGGGCGTTTGCACCTTCGGAGACGGTGCTCGGCGCCAGGATGCGCGCATCGTACCGGACCGAGTCCACAATCAGGTAGTAGTGCTGAGGGCTTTGAATTCCGAGCAGCACCTGATGCTTTAAACCGTGATTGAAAACGGCCATGTCCACAGTCGGTTCATAGACACGAACATCCGCGGGCAGAAAGGAGAGATCATGCTTTGAATACAGATCCGCCGGCAACATCTGAACGGCCACCCTCCGACCCCTCACTTCTGCAGTCGAAAGTTTCGTCAGATGGAGAGAACAGGGCAAAGGCCCTTCATTTGCGAAAGCGGGACGAAGCTGTCCCGCTCCCAGCAGAACCAGACTCAGAAGTACCGCCGCCTGGATGGACCTGATTTGCAACGGCAGCCTCATGTTCACTCATCGGCATCCCCGTGAAGGCGCGTGAGTCAGGTGGCAAAACTTAACTCTTCAAAAAATCAAGCCTGTGTCTGCCCTGACCGACTTACTCCACGCCGAGTACTCACGTATGCTCAGGAGTGAACTGAGATCATCCAAAATGAAATCCATGGAAAAACTGCAGTGAAAAAGATTTTCGGAAAAAAATCAGCACTGACTTCGACTGCTGCATCTTTTCTGCTGCTTGCATTCCCCGGGTGGAACGCGACTGCGGAGACGCCGGATGAGACCTCCCGGCCGCCGATCGCGAAGTGGAACCTCGACACGAAGATTTCCGATTCCATCTTTTCAAAGCGGGCCATTCGTCTCGATTCAGACATCCGGCTGTCCGGAGGAGCTCGCGTCGAACAAGGCTCGAGCGGAAATGGTCTCGGTGAATCGGCAATGCTCGACGATGATCATGCAGTGGTGCAGATGGAATACCCGACGCAGCCCGCCCTTCCGGACTGGTACATCGGTCTCTGGGTTCGCCCGAAGAAACTGGATGACGAAAAAGTCCGAGTGCTGCTCTACTTCTCTGACCATTCGTGGATCGGAATGACTTCAAAGTCGTTCATCTCCTTCAATCCGGAAGCGGATGAAAATCCGCTGCGCTATCAGGAACAGGCACATGGGGGCCTGGTTCACACGGGGGAAGCCTTTCATTTCGGAGTCAGGATCTTCACGCATGAAGGCGTACGTTCCCTGAGTTACATCATCGACGGCACTCCACTGAGTGCAGCCAGCACTTCCCTTCGCAGCATCAAGGTCGAGGAGAAGGAAGAAATGCAGGCCACCGTGGATCCTGAAAGCGGTGAAGCTCCACCTGAATCCTTCAGCGTCAAAACATCCCGCCCCAAAGTGGGCTTTGATCCCATGACTTCAGACCGAGAGCCGGGAAGGGCTCCCACCTTGTTTGACTTCGGCACTGGGAGAGTGATTTCAAAAACTTTCATCGGAAACCCGGCGCTGCCCATTCACCGCCTGGACCTGCTCTCCGGCACCTCGGGCCGCAGGGCTGTGAGTGGTACTGTTGATGAGCTCAAGATCTATTCTCTGAATCACGCAGACTCGGAGAGTCTCTGGTTTGCCGAGTTCAGCTGCAATGTCGCCATGGGCACCCTGGTCGACGTGGCTGCACGCACGAAGGAGATCGCCAGTCCCCAACTGGCGCAACTGAGAAAGCTCGCGCAGAAACACGGCATGAAAGCTCCGTCCAGACTCGGGGTCTGCGAACAATATTCGCTGGGTCCTGACGACACGGAGTTCAGACGCAACACCGACAAGCTCTGCACATCAACCACTGCGCGCAGGGCTACCTTGCAAGGTGAGCTCGAAGACCGCTGCCTCCGCAAGAAGATCCCTCTCGAGTCGCTGAAGTGAAAAAATAGGCGGAAAATCAGCCCAAAAATGGCCCCAGAGACTTGCACCGTCAAAAATCCGGCGCACCGCGAAGCGTGGCTGCTCGCGCGCACTGCGGAGGCTTCTCGGCAACCTTGATTGTTCTTTTCAATTCCGGGATCAGATTGCATGATCAGGACCGAACGGATTCAATCGATTGCCTCAAACTTAACGCAGCAATGCAAAGGTGCATTTCCATGAAATACGAAGGCCAAACCATTCAATGTTCGCAGCTCGACGCAGGAATCGTGGAGCTCACATTCAACGCCAAAGACGACCCAGTGAACAAGTTCAACGGCGCCACCCTGAATGAACTGCGTGAAGCCGTCACGCTTCTCAAAGCGGACACTTCACTTCGCGGACTGCTCCTGACGAGCGGCAAGGACGTCTTCATCGTCGGCGCTGATA
>JACMNQ010000045.1 GCA_014378465.1 Oligoflexia bacterium
AAGTCCAATGAGGACTTCGTGTAAAAGTCCAATGAACAGATCGACACTCCCACTGCTCTTCGCCGTGACTGCTGCGATGACGGCCGCGACCGGAGCACTTTCAGGCTGTCAGCGTTCGCCTGCCTACAAGCAGGACCAGAATTACTACAAGTCCGAAGGCACGAGTTATTATGACAATGCGAACAAGACAGGCACGAAGAAAGTGGAGTCGATGGGACAGCCGAAAAAGCGCCTGATCGTCTTCAATTTCTGGAACGACACTCCGGTCAAATCCGACGGCCTCGGAATCTTCGCAGCGGATGAACTCAGGCGGGGACTCTTTCAGAGTCAGCGGATCATCGTTCCCGCTGACGTCAAGACGGCGCTTGCGACCGAAGATTTCATCAATGGAGACAAAGTCAAGGTCGCGCAGCTCATTCGCGAAGGCCGCCGGATGGGCGTCTCCGTGCTCGTCATCGGACGAATCAGCAAGATCACTTTTCGGCAGCGCGGCGACGACGTCGGTCTTTTTCGTCAGAAGCAGTCGCTCGCGGCCGTGGATGTGGAACTCAAGCTTTTTGACGTGGCCGGAGGGCGCGAAATCCTTGCCACCGGTAAATCCGGTGAGTCCTCGAGCAATTCGATGGTCGCTCTCGAAGACACGAACCTGGAGAGTCCGCAGTACCGCGCGGAGCTGACGAAGCTCGCGCTTCGCGAAGCGGTGGGCAAGGTCATTCCCGATGTGCTGCGGTCCGTGGAAAAGATGACCTGGCAGGGACACATCGCGAAAGTTTCAGGCGCGAAAATTTATGTCAATGCTGGCAAGACCTCGGGTCTGGTCGGTGGGGACATCCTCAAAGTTCTGAGTCCGGGCGATGATATCTATGATCCTGCCACGGGTGCGTACCTCGGTCGCTCCCAGGGACAGCTCAAGGGCACGCTCGAGGTTCTGGACTTCATCGGTACCGACGGCGCCGTCACCGAAGTTCATACGGGCGGCAATTTTCAAGAAGGGGACGTCGTTCAACTTTATTGAACGCGTCTGGCGGTTCAGTTGCACTGAACGCATGCTCAGCCTTGATCTTTTCGGGGTTTCTTCGTACTTCAGATCACCATGATTGAAGTTCGGCGTCACACCCCCTCCACCCCCTGGACCTATGCGGATCTCGATCGGCGTCAGGAGGCCATTCACCAGAAGCTCCGGCACTCGCCGGATTCGGAAGGGGCCGTTCTTCTTTCAGAAGTCTCACCCGTGATCACCACTGGCAAGCGTCCGTGCCCTGAGGACCTGCTGCTTTCCGCTGAGCACCTGAAAGCACTGGGCATCGATCTCTACTCCTGCGAGCGCGGAGGCAGGGCGACTTATCATGGCCCCGGACAATGGGTGATCTTCGTCGTGGACCGCCTTGAGCGCCTGACAGGTGATCGACGCGGTGTGCGAAAAGCGGTCGAAGGACTGCTCGATGTCGCTCTCCAGCTTGGGAAAAGCCGGGATTCCCGGGCTGAAATTCGAGACGGGGCTGAGACTGGAGTCTGGCTGCCCGAAGGCAAGTTCGCTTCGGTGGGCGTGAAGATCCGGGACGGCATCCTGCTCCATGGCCTCTCGATCAACGGCTTCAAAACAAGTTTGAGTTTCCAAGGGTTGCGTCCGTGCGGACTGGATCTTCCGGTCAGTTTCCTGCTCGATTCAGAGGAGAAATTCGAGCAGCTTGGGGAGCAGCTTTTAAAGGAAATCCGTCAGAAGTTTTATTGACCTGTCCGGGAACCCGCGCTATACCCAAGCCTCGACCACTTCTTGTGATGGCTCGTAGCTCAGTGGCAGAGCACTACCTTGACACGGTAGGGGTCCCGAGTTCAACCCTCGGCGAGCCAACCATTTCATTAAAAGCCGATCCTGTTCAAGGGTCGGCTTTTATCGTTTCACTCGATCACCCAGCTGAAGTGGGTTGAGTGTCCTGAAGTGAGCTTTTTTCGGCAGTTCCCCCCGCCAGTTCACCCAAGACCAGCTGAAGCAGATATTCGAGATTTCTGATATTCCGCTCAAACTTTTGATCCAATTCAAATCGTGAACGTTGCAACATTCAGGAAAGGGGACTTCGCGGTTCTTGAAGTCCGGGACCGTGGAATGGGCCTCTAAATCACTCAGCAGATCGTCGAAGCCCATGAGGGAACGAGAGGAGTTGAAGGTCCCCCGGTCGAAGGTTCCCTGTTCCGGGTTCAGCTGCCGATGATTCAGAGTTGATGGCGGATCAGGCCCCGGCCGATTTTTCGGAGCAGCTGCATGCAACGCTCCTTGAAGTTGGCAGGCTTCGGGTCTTCGAATCGTTCGCCCAGGTACGGCACCGCTTCGGCAAGAAAGTGTTCCATGCGGGGCATGTAGGTCTGCACGAGCGCTGGACTGTCAAAGATCATTCCAATCTCCAGATTCAGATCGTGGGAGCGCGGATCCATATTGTACGTGGTGACGGCGATCTTCTTGCGATCGACGATCAGGACTTTGCCGTGAAGCATCCCGTGACCGGTCTTTTCATAGACTTTCATTCCCATTTCAACGAGTTCGTGACGTTCGCGCTTGTACTGATTGCCCACGATCGCGATGTCCATCGTCTCAGGTGAGTTGGTGAGCACGGTGATCCGCACGCCGCGGTAAATGGCCGCTTCGAATTCCACGCGGAAATCATGAGTCAGCAGGATGTAGGGGTTCTCGATGATGATCTCTTCCTTCGCATCACGGATCATCTCAAGAAGATCCAGTTCCATTCCCGCCCAGATCCCTTTCATGTCGAAGGGATCGTGAACGAACTTGGCCGCATCGACATCGACCAGGTCATCGAGGGCGTTGGCGATCCGGTCTTTGGTCGCGCCTTGAACCTTCCAACGATCCACGACGGTTTTGAAATGGTTCAGGCGTCCGGCAGCCTCATCTTCCATCACTTGGGTGACTTTGGAAAGATCAGGGGGCAGCTCCACTTCAGAACTTCTCCAGAGTTCCATGAAATACTGATTGGCGCGGCGAGGTGACTGGCCTTCGACATAAACGTCGACGTCGTAAGAGCGAAAGCCCTGGTAACGCTTGTCCGTGAAGTACCCGTTTTTGATGTTGCGACTGCCGAGAAGTCCGCGATTTCCATCCACGATGATCTGCTTGTCGTGCATGCGTCGCCATTCCCAGGAGAATGGATGCTCAAACGAGTTTTCGTTGTACGGTTCCACCGCCGACTGCTTCAGTTCGATCTTTGTTCCCGGGACCTTGATCACCCAGTCACCGGGTTTTTCTTCCCGGTGCATCGGATTGGTGATGAGGGGATGGTACATCTTGATTTCGACCCCGTTTTTCAACAGGTGAGTCATCATGCCTTTGCCGACTCGGTGAGTGGAGCCGTCCAGAAGCAGTCGGACCTTGGCGCCCCTTCGAGCGGCGTCGCGGAGTTCGGCGAGAGTAATCAACCCTGAATCATCTTCGTGAAGAATGAAGTAGGCGACATTTACTTCTTCTTTGGCCTGTCCGACCAGAAGGAGACGCGCTTCGGCTGCGGAAGCATCGTCCAGCAGGAGCTTCGCTTTGTCCCCGGCGCCCGGAGGAACGAATGGACCCGCTGCCCAAGTGACCGCACCGGTCATTCCCAGGGTCATTCCCACGGTCATCAGAGCCCAAAGGCAGGAAAAATTGATGATTCTTGAAAAGGGAGACTTCACATCTGGCTTGTCGGTGAGATGCGGGCTTGACTTGAGTTTTCAGTTTGAGTTTTTCGCTTTGCGCGATCTGGCCTCCCAAGAGGGGCATTTATCAGGAACCCGTGAGTCCGCAGGGTCAGAATCTGAAAGAATCCATGGGAAAAAGCCATTGAAACCATGAAGGGGTCCGGATGCGCATCATTTTCTCCACTTTTTCCTGCCGCTCACTTTCCTGGTGAGTGTGTGCGGAATGAATTTTGAGCACATGCCAGAACTGAATTGAAAGTATGCGGCTACCTCGCGCCCGGGCTCTTTCGGATTGCACTGACCCATGTCGTGTGGATGAATTTCACATCAGCTGATCATGAGTCGAGCAATACCCCAGTGGATACTTTTCGGTCCTTCGGGTAAGTTGGCCATGACCATGACGCAGAAATTGAATATTGGGCAGCTGAATACTCTCGCGACTTTCGACTCCATGAATGCGCCTGTCACCGTCTTTGAGCCCGACGGCAGAATTCTTTATTTCAATCCTCACTGTGAAAAACTCAGCGGCTATTCCTCCGGTGAGATGGTCGGTACCTACTATTGGAATCTTCTCATCTCTCCTGAAGACCGTGCTTGCAGTGAGGCGGCTGTTCAAAAGGCCAGTCATGGGGCAGTGATCTCCAGTTTTGAAAATCGCTGGGCCTGCCGGAGTGGCGAGATCCTGTGGTTCTCCTGGTCCAACTCCAATGTATGCAATCCGGATGGCAGTGTGCGCGCCATCATCGCGACGGGCATTGATCTGACGGAACGAAAGCGTGCTGAGGCAGAACTGGCTCGAACCAGTGAAAATTACCGAAATCTGATGAGTTCAATCAATGGGGTGATCTGGGAAGGTGACCCGGAGACTCATTTCTTCAGATTTTTCAGTTCGCAGGCGAAGGCGATTTTCGGTTTCACGTCTGAAACGCTGCTGAGTGATCCTGATCTCTGGTGGTCGCGCATTCACCCGGATGACCGCGACAGAATGAAGCAGAAAATGCCGGAACTCCTGAAACTGCCTGGAATCCATCAGCTTGAATTTCGTTTTCTCCAGGAAGGGGGGCACACGATCTGGATCCGCGACCTCATGACGGTCGAGATCAGGGACGGCATTGCTTCGGGGCGGGGGATCATGATCGATGTCACGGACGAAAAGCGGAACGAAGTTGCACTCAAGCAGGCTCGTACTCAGTTGGAGCTTGCCCTTGGCTCTGCCAACATGGCGGCGTGGCATCTTGACATTCCGGCCGATCGAGCGACCTGGCTGGGCAACGCCGAAGAAGTTCTGGGAATCAATCCGGGCACCTTTGCAGGAACCCATGAGGCATTTGTGAATCTGATCGTGCCAGAGGACCGTGAAAAAGTGAGTGTGGCGGTCGCGCACAGCATTGTCAAGAATGACCCGTATGCGGTTGAGTTTCGACTGAAAAGAGCCAATGGAGAAGTGATCTGGTGCCTGTCCCGTGGAGTGGTGCTGCGGGACGCTGCCGGAAAGCCCGAAATCATGACCGGAATCATCGTCGATATTTCTGAACTGAAGAAGATTGAAGCCGAACGCGAGCGTTCGCTAGAAGCGACTCGACAGGCCGTGCAGCTTCGAGAAGATTTCATCAGCATCGCGTCCCATGAATTGAAGACCCCGATCACGCCGCTCAAGATCGGCTTGACCGTTCTCAGGAGAGCTTTTCTCGAAGGCGGCGGTCAGGGACTCAGCCGGGAACAGCTGCAGAAAATGTTCGACATCTCCGATGACCAGCTCAATCGACTCATTCATCTGGTAGACAATCTGCTGGATGTCTCGCACATCCGTGTGGGAAAGATGACTTTGAAGTTCTCCCGGATGAGTCTCGCGGATGCGGTGGTCAAAGCTTCGGAAAGTCTCCGCGGGGATTTTCAAGAGTCGAGGTGTACCCTGGAGTTCAAACTGGACCCTCACGTCATCGGCCAGTGGGATCGCCTGCGCGTGGGGCAGGTCATCACCAATCTCCTGAGCAATGCATTGAAGTACGGGGCTCAAAAACCCGTGTGCGTGACGGTCTCGCAGGAAGAGGGATATGGCATTCTTCAGGTCAGCGATCATGGAATCGGAATCGCGCCTGATGCCCAGGCGAGAATCTTCAGGCGTTTTGAACGTGCCGTTTCAAAAAGATCCTATTCCGGACTCGGTCTTGGGCTTTTCATCACGAAGCAGATTGTCGTCGCTCATGAGGGGCATATCGACCTGTTCAGTGAACCCGGTCAGGGAACCACCTTCACGGTCAAACTGCCGCTCAGGGCTTCCAGCCACCCGGCTGATAGTTCTTGATGTAGGTTTCGATGTAGCCCGGCGGAAGAAAAACGCCTTCGCCATGATCGAGAGTCAGCAGAAAGGGAATGAAACCTGCCTTTTCGGCGGCTCTCATTTCGTCTTCACTCTCCCCGACGTAGAGGGCCGGACACCCTGCGTCCTGCGCGGTTGCCAGCGCGCGATTGAAAACGCAGGTTGCACACACGGCGGGTTTTCGCTCGCCGGTGAGGTTGGGGAAGTAGACATTTCCGAAGTAGGTGCGTCCATTCCCGGAACCTGTCATCTTTCCAAAGTAAGTCCAGTCAAACTCAGGTGTCCCTGCCTGCCAGTCCTGAGAAAAACTCAGTTGGGTCTGGAGGAGCTGCCGAGTGCGCTTGTCCTGAACGTTCTTGTAAGGGCCTTCATCGCCCCAGCCTTCGGGGAGGTTCGAGATCACTCCGAGAGGATAGAAGTCGCGTTTCAGGATTCTCAGGTAGCGAAGCGCTCCCGGAATGTAATGGATGTCCTTGAGGTGATCCGGCCGCGAGGGGTCAGGCTTCGTGACGATCAGCGTGTTTCCGACATCGAAGAATACCCAGGGACGCGCACAAGTCTGGGCGAAACTGAAGTGCGGGTCTGCAAAGTGGATTGCCAACGAGCTCACGACGGCTGCGAGAAAGACCGTGGATATTCTCATCCTATAAATCTCA
Source organism: Oligoflexia bacterium (assembly GCA_014378465.1). Lineage (GTDB taxonomy): Bacteria > Bdellovibrionota > UBA1018 > UBA1018 > UBA1018 > UBA1018. The sequence continues at coordinate 6,658 of JACMNQ010000045.1, forward strand.
TCGGGTCGGGTCGAGTTGTCAAATTCTGTTTTCACTCGTCCGCGCGTCGGGATTCACGAATGAATTTTGGCTGCGGCGCGTGGAGACAAACGGCTTGCCATTTCAAAAGCCGTCTTCTACCTCTTGAAGGGTGCCTCTGGAGTTTTAATGCAGTTCAATCACGTGGGGATGACTGAATTTATGAAAAGATCTTTGAATTTCGAGCTGAGTTTTGCGTTTTTTTTGAGCGTTTTATGTCTGGTGGGGATTGCAGACGTTCATGCGGCGAGTCCCTTTGGCGCTCCCGGTCGACACGGCCGGGATGGTGTGGACGGTCGAAGCGGTGACCCCGGTCGGAACATCGAACTGTTCGTGAGTGCCCGTGACCACCTGTCCTATGATCTGGGTGGTGACTCGGCGCTGGATGGAACGGATGGATATCCCGGTGAAAACGGCACGGATTGTCGCCAGGATCTCATCGCGAGCGATCTCATCGGAGCCAGTGGTGGAGCGGGTGGAAATGCCGGATTGGGTGGAAATGGCGGCGCCGGGGGCAATGCGGTTCTGCACACGGACGATCTTTCAAAACTCAAGCGCATCGTGATCTATGCCCCCGGTGGCAGAGGCGCACGCTCCGGTCGTTCCGCTTATGGCGGACATCCCTGCACTTGTCGCGTCTCTCGCTGGATCGCGCATGGTTGCAGAACGGTCTACAACCCTCAGACGGGACAGAATCAACAGACTTGTGGTGATTTCCCGTTCAGCTGCCAGGCCGGGCAGGAAGGCCTCGATGGCAAGCCCACCCCCACGGCCTTCGGGGCCAATGGCAAAGCGGGACGTCTGACGATCATCCCTTCGCTTGCGAAGATCGAAGCTGACGTGAGTCACGCGGAGTTTGATCTTGCTGCACCGGCACGTCCAGTCGCGGTCCTCAGTTCAAGCGTCTGGGAAAATCGAAACGGCGCGAATGGACTTCTGGGTGAAGGTTCTCAGGTGGATGATGAGTACCGGCTGCTGACTTCGCAACAGACCATCCGGACTGAATTCAGATGGAATTCAAGCCGTCCCATTTCTGACTTCAGATCTCTCGAAGGTGAGATCTCTCTGAACGAAAAACGCACCGGAACCGAATTCGGTTTTCGTTCCGGACTGTGGTACGAGGCCAAGGCTGAAACGACGGGGACCACTTCTTCGGGCGGCATGAAGACTCTCACTCAACTCATCACGATCAACGAAGCGGTCACGCGTGGTGAAGCGCTCAATCTCGCTTTCGGAGAGATTTCAGGCACCGGAAGAAATCTCAAAGTGACGATCAAGGATCAGGGACATGTTTCAGACCGCGTTCACACTTCGTTCGAAGTGCGGATCCGTCATTCAGGATTTCTGGATACGAAAGTGATCTATGAAGGCGCCGTGCCGGCGGACAATGTCACCCGCACGGGGTCTGAGTTCACTTTGCGTCTGGGAGAGATCAGCGGAATGAAAATGTCCGAGCTTGAATCCGGCCGCCGGATCAAGGTCATCGTGACGACCAAAAGATCCCTGGGAGAATTCTCTGAACTCGATGAAGAGCGCTCGGACTCCTATGACATTCCGTAAACGTTCCAGTTGATGCGAGGCGGGTCTCAGCTTACCGGCGAGCTTTCGTAAAAGCGGAAAAGCTCGCTGGTTTCCTTGCAATCATGGCAGAACCGTTGAAACCGTGTGCGGGCGCGGTAGACGCGCTCGCAGATGTTGCAGCGAAGCTTTCGGACGGTGTTGCGCGGGATGCGCGCCAGGGAGGGAGTTTTGAGCGAGAGGTCGGGAGCGAGGAAGATTTTCTTCATGAAAGTCCTTTCGTGAGTTGAGCGAACCTGAACAGGTGCGCGGGATGGATGCTGCCGGGTGTTGCTTGGCTATTGCAGTGAATCAAAGCAACCGCCGTGCCATGCGGCAAAACTTTTTCTTCTCCATTGAAAGCGAGTTTCGAGATGAATTCGCGCCGAAGTCAAATTGTTGCCGTCCATTTCGTCCTGTTTTTCTGACAAGTTTTCAGGACACGTGTAACGAAATCCACACACTTTAGCTCTGGACAAACCGTCAAAAAGCGATGAAAACGAGATCATGAATCCTTATCAATTTGACCCGAGCAAGATGGATCCGAAACTCCTCATGGAAGTCTCCCAGGTGATTCAGCAGTTGCCTCCTGAGAAGCTCAATCAGATGCAGACTCTCATGCACAACATGATGGCAGGTCACGACGTGAGCCGCGAGATGGCGGATTTCGAGAAATCCCTTCCCGCTGATTTCCGCGAGAAGCTCGTGCGACTCCAGACGCTCACCGGTGGAGGCGGCATGGCTTCAGGGGCGAACGCACCCGTGATCGAAGCTTCCGCATCATCAAGTGCTGCAGGCACGGCAAACGGTGCCGCTCATGATGACATGGATCTGCACCAGGCACGCATCACGATCCTGCACGCCGTTGCCGAGCACCGGATGACTCCCGAACAAGCCGAGAAGATGCTCTTCTCCTGAGGGCGCGTCCGTGGGCTCAAGGAGCGAAGTTGAGTTCGAGCCAGTAGACTTGCGTACCCTTGGGACTCACTTGTCCCGTGATCCAGCTCCAGTGCGTGTATTTGAGGGGCGAAGTGTAATTCGCCACGAGATAGCGGTCATCGCTCATCTTGACGATGGAGGGAAATGCATTGTCTCCTGCCGAAGGCAGATCCATCAGCCACTCCACTGCATGAGTGGTCTGATTGATGTGATAGAGAGCCGTTCTTTTCGGGCGGAGAGAGTAGCGCGCCAGAGAGATCCATTTTCTCGCCAGGTAGGGCAGGTGACGATCGAGGAGTCCGAAGGCTTTGCCCGTGTCTCTGCGGGCCACGAGGTAGAGTTCGCTGCCATGTTTGAACATGCGGGGTGAATCGTAGCGCTTGGGATCGCTCTTCGAGAGCGCACTCCAGGTCCCCAGATGATCTTTGTCGGCGAAATAGAGCTGGGCTCCGAAACCCGTGTCGTCGCCGTCTTCATTGCGCCCGACTCCCCAGAGGTTTCCCGCATCGTCGAACTCGAAACCGACTTCGGACACTCCGCCGTGGTAGACGTTTCCATCAGGATTGGCTGGATCCAGTGAAGTCCAGTGAAAGCCATCGGTGGATTCCTTGAAACGCACGTCCAGTCCCGCTTTCTGGGTCCCATAGTGATTTCCGATGTAGGAGGTCATCCAGAACTTGCCGCTCCGTTCCTTCATTTCCCAGGCGATTTCGTGGGGATCACCCCAGACTTCGGGAGCACTCCACGCGTCGCCATCGGCTTCGGATCCGGCTTTGGCGATGCGGAAGATGTGCTGAGGTTCGAACTTCGTCGTTTTCACGCCGCCCTGAAAGAAACTCAGTACCAATTGATCCGAGGGAGTGATGAGGAAGTAGGGCTCGCGCAGGTCCGTTTTCATGAAGACGATCTGCTCCAGCTTCCAGTGGATGCTGCGAGTTCTCGAAGGGAGTTCTTCGCTGGAGACGACGATGATGCGGGCTTCATCCGATGCGAAATGATTTCTGGAGTTCCGGAACGCCACGTAAAAGCGACTGTGAAAGTACTCGAGCGCGATGTTGTTCTGAGAAGGATAGAGGCCGAGGTTTTCCGGGAGACTTCCCTCCGGAAAGAGCCACCCGAAACCGGAAACTTCCGGCACGAGGCGGGCAGCTGGGATGGCAGCGAAGCTGGTTTCACTCGTCAGATTCAGAGTCCAGATCAGGAGTGACACGGCAAACACGGGAATGAGACTGGCCGAAAGGAGTGTGAGTACCCGGGAAACCGCGAATTTGAGCATATCCTCATTTATATGCCGGCCGCTTGGCGAGGAGCAAGTGAAATGGAAGAGTTATATGCTTGCGCGTTAATTTACGGGACGCTCCCACCCCTTTTCGAGCGAGCGCTCGGCTGACTGATCGAGTTTTAAGGGCTTCTCCTGCTTTTTAGATGGGTTTTGCATATGAATCCTTTGCAGGGAGTTTAAATTTTGTACAATCAGGGCAGTGTTTCATTCCATCCGTTTGCGAACTCATGTCCTCGTTGTTTCCGGCTCCATGATCTGCCTGACTGCTCTCTTGGGTGGTAAAGCGTACTCGGTCGCTCGCCACCAGCTCCAGGACACCCGCGATCTGGTTGCCTATGACCTCAAAGCTCAGACCCTGCTCACTCGCATGGAATCCATGGCCGTTTCCCGGGATCAGGCTCAGCGCAAATTCCGGATGACGCAGGACCGGGTTTATTCGGATCTCGTCAGCTATTACGACGCTGCCCTGAAGAGCTCGGCTGGGTCCCTCAGTCAGGTCATCGCTCCCGCCTATCCCGAGCTTGCAGGCGACACGGAGGCACTCAAGGCCTCCGCCCAGCTGCATCCGATCCAGGCCATGCGCAGTTCACTGGAGCTCAAGCGCGAGAACAAGATGAACCGTGCTCATGAATCCTCGGAGGGCATGGTCAGGCTCATCATCAGTTCGTTCCTGCTCTGCATCGGAGTCACGGGCTGGTTGCTCTTTCTGTTCTACAACGGTCTTCTTGAGCCCCTGCGCGCTCTGCGCGAAGCCACTGGAAAGCTTCGCCAGGGGGACCTCTCTCATCGCGTTTCGATGCGAAGCGGTTTCACACACGGCGTGTCTGAACTCGCCGATCTTTCCGAATCTTTCAACAGGATGGCGGAAAAGCTCGAATCGCTCGATCAGGCCAAGACTGAGTTTCTCGAAACCCTCTCCCATGAAATCAAGAATCCCCTGGCCGCTCTCAAGGAAGGTCTCAATCTTCTTTCCCGCAAGGATGCGAATCTTTCTGAAGCTTCACGGCAGCGCGGTTTCAACGCCTGCCTGATCGCTTCCAAGCGAGTGGAGACGATGATCAACAATCTTCTGAGCGTCGCGAGCGCGGAGAAGAACCTCTTTGACTTTGAAAAGGCCCAGAAGAATTTTCCGCTCGCCGTTCAGACCGCGATGGATGAAGTCAGGCCGCTGGCTGAAAAGAAGGGGATTCAGCTTCAACTCAAGGCCGCTCCGAACGTGATGGTCCTCTTCAACTGGGACGCGATGGTGCAGGTCTTCGAAAATCTGCTCCTGAACGCCATCAAATACGGGCAGGAAAATTCCGTGGTGGATGTCGAAGTTTCCGCGGACGCCACGGGTGAGAAGATCATCTGCACGGTTTCCAATGTCGGCAGCGGGTTTTCAGACCTGGAAACGACTCATGTCTTTGACCGATTCTACCGGGCCTCGAATTCAAGCAAGCAGAAAGGACTCGGGATCGGCCTTCATGTCGTCAAGAAGATCATCGAAGCGCATGAAGGCGAAGTCAGCGCTTCTTCGAGTGCGGGCAAGACGAGCCTGCAGTTTTCACTGCCGGCGGGTGCCGGTGGCCTGGTCGGCATTCCCGGGCTTTCGAGCGTTCACCTTTCACAGATGGAGAATCTATGAAGTTTAAAAATTCTTTTGTCGGCGCAGTGGTCGTGGCAGGGCTGATGACGGCGTGTGCGCTCCCGCAGAAAATGACTTCGGCTCCCGTGGCTGAAGCGGTGGTGCTCAATGAAAACAACACGCTGAAAGATGCCGAAAGAATGATTTCTTCGGTTCATTCGGAGCATGTGGTCGTTTCCACGGAAGCTCTCCGGGAAATGTTCCGGAAGGAGCATGTCCGGACTCAGCGCTGTGAAGCCATGGGTGAACAGCTCAAGGCGCTCAAGAACATCGACGTTCAGGAGATTCAGTGACGATGAGCGTACATCACCTTTTCAAGAAGTCGATTCTGGTCATTGATGACGATGAGCAGATCACCGATATCCTGACCCTCGTGCTCGAAAACGAAGGTTGGTCCACGCAGGTCGCTCATTCTGATGAGCAGGCGCTGGCCCTGGCTCGCGCCGGTC
>JACMNQ010000046.1 GCA_014378465.1 Oligoflexia bacterium
AGAGTACCCAGCAAAAACACCATCCGGTTCTTCTGAAAGATGAGTGGCCAGAAGATTTCGGGTTTTTGAATGGGAGAAAGCAGAACTTCGCCAAGACTCGATCCAAGGTGAGAGTAAGTGGACATGTAGGCGTAGCCGGATCCGAGCAGTCCCGGAACGACTTTCAGGCAAAAGAGAAAATGTGCGATCCCGAGCAGCGATACGGCCGCACCGAGTGGCCGCGTCCAGCGCTGCGTCGATTTCGGACCCAGACCGAGCACCCAGGCCGCGCCCAGGCCCGCCGCAACGATTCCCGCGGATTCCTTGCAGGCGAGTGAAAGCAAAAGGAGGAAGAAACCCGACATCCGCACCCGTGCCCGAGACGATTGAAGCGCCCAGACCGTCCACAGATAAAGGGGCAGCATCACGACTTCGGGGTGAAAATCAAAATGGTTCGCGTTCCGAGTCGGAAGGTAACTCCAGTACATCAGCGGCAGGAGAGGTGAATAAGTCTGGAAGAAGCCGCGCTGAGTTTGAAAAACACCGCCAACATCAGGATCACGGCAAGCATCAAATTCAGGCCGGTACTGCCGAAACAGAAAGTAGAGCGCGGGCCCGCCACACGCAAGCGCCAGCGCCTGAAGAATCAGGAGCGTGACCGGCGAAGGGAAGAGCCTGAAAAAAGGCGCAAAGGTGAGGAGTATCGGTGACTGATGATCCTGAAAGAGGTTGATTCCGTCTTTGAGAGAAGAGACGTAGCCGTTGCCGTGAGTGAGGTTCCAGAGCGTATTCGAAAAGATCCCAAGATCCTCGGCATGACTCCCGAATCCGTGGTGACGTTGAACCGCACCCCACGCCATCAGAAGCCCGAAAAAAAGCGCACCACTCCACAAGGCGACACGCGGACTTCGCGAAGTCCAGTCGCACCACTTTGCCCAGAGCTCAGACGCGAGCCTGACCGAAGAAGCGTCCTTCAAAGAACTCCTGAAGCGAAAGTGCAGAACCGCCGCCCAGACCCCGAGCAGGATGACTGGGGCGTTGATCTGCGAGAGTTCAATCGAAAGCCCCGGCTTTTTGAACCAGAAGCCCCCGGTCACCAGCGGGATGATCACGAGGATCCACACGAGGGCGTCCCAGATTCTGATCACAGGCACTCTGCCGGATGGGGATTCAAAGTGCGAAGCTGTGGCGCCTGGCAATGATCAGAACCGTTGCGCTTCCAGCCCAGGTAATCGCAGATCAGCTGCCGATCCTTCTCACCCATCATTGCCTGAAAGCCGATCCAGTCAATCCCCGCGCACTCAACATACTTGCGGAACCGGTTCACGTATTCGCTGACGGGGCTTTGCTCGCCATAAGTGCGCATCAGCTGCGAATCCAGCTGCGATTCGGAAGTCGTTGCTGCGAGACTGCAGTGCGTGTCTTTCAGTCGCTGCATCTGAGAGTAAAATTCGATCTCCTGATCCGCAGTGAGCCCCTGGCCCCCGAGAAACGGAAGGTAGAAACCTCCGCCGCACTCGCGCGTCGGTCCACGTTCCAGAAATGCCAGGTTGGAAAGTGTGGGCCTCATCGGCATCGGCTGAAGCGGGGAGTAATCCAGAATGAGGATCAGCGGGAAGGCAAACGCGAAAACGACTTCCCATCGCTCCGACTTCAAGCGAGCCTGCTGAAGGGTCAGCCAGGTTCCGACCACGGCGAGAACTCCAAAATGAACGGCGGGTCCAAAACGGCTGGGTACCCGAAAGTTCGGGATCAACCGCTGCACCCAGATCGAAGGTCCGAGGGCGTACCCATTCCAGGATAGAAAATGCGGAGGCAACGAAAGCCAGAACGCCGCCGCCGTGAAAAGGATGAAGAAGAGCAGCGTCGAGCGTGAAGGTTGGGGATGAGACTTTCGGAATCGGCTGCGAGCATAACCGACAACCGCACAGCCAAAGAGGAGGAGCAGGGACCAGCGGATCCCGTTGCTTCTTTCCCAGGGCAGGCTGTAATCCATGTGACTGAGCACGAAGCGATTGATCGGTTCGCGAAGAGGATTCAGGTCCAGGGCTCCAATCCCGACGTCATGAGCGAGGTAGTCGATCGGGTGCGCTGCAAAGAGCTCCAGAAAATGGGGATAGACCGGGATCTTCTGAACCACTTCGGATCCCGCCGGAACTTTTGGATGGACGGGGTGAGTGACGTTCCAGACGAGAAAAAGCACGGCGGGCAGCGCCGCAAGCAGGAGTTTTCCGAAACGTCTGGCGATCGGAAGCCTCGTTTCACCTGGATCCCGGAGATAAAACCAGATGTAGAGGGGCGCAAGCGCGACCGAGATCATGATGTAGTAATGAGCGGTCAGCGACGCGAAAAGAAGAAGAGCTGAACCGATCACGAAGCTCCTGCGGGAGGTCCGCTTCTGAAGAATTCGAAGGGCCAGAAAGATGGCCGGGAGAAAGTAGATCTCCGAAAGTGAATTGTGCACGACCGCCCGGGCACGGACGTAGGAATTGAAGGCGAAACAGATCGCGAGTGACAGCGAGATCCAGTTCTTCCAACCTTCGTTTTTCGCGAAAGCATAGAAGGTCATTCCGTTGATCACGAAAACGACCCAGATCAGGTAGACAGCGAGAAGCTCAAGCGGCAGCACGAGTGACGCAGGTCCGATGATCAGGCGATCCAGCCACGGAATCCACATCCCGTATCCATCGGGAGCGTTGAGCTGATAAGTGTGGATCGTTCCGTAGAGCAGTTCGGTGACCGAGCTTTTCAAGGCTTCCCGAATGACGTGAAACTGGAACGGGAGCGAAGTCGAATCGTTTCCGATGCTGAGAAAATAACGGGTGCGGCCATGAAGCAGCCAGTTCGAAGCGGGAAGCAGGTACACGCCTGCGAGAACGACGAGAACAAGAAGCGCGAGCAGATGATTTTTCGTCACAATCGATTTCACAGAAGCCTGACTCTAGGATGGATTTCAGCTCAGCGCAACGCACTTACTTTTCTTGCTTCCCCTTCGGCCTTGGCCTAGGGTGAGCACATGCAATCGCGCTCGAAGGTTCAAGTCTGGATTCATTCTCAGGACGCGCATGGCGTCAGACACTTGCTCCTGCTGAGGGTCAGACCTGATCGCGGAGGGTTCTGGCAACCGGTCACGGGAGGCGTCGAAACTTTCGACAAAAGTCTCGAGGCCGCGGCATTCCGGGAAGCGACTGAAGAGTCCGGCATTCAGGCGTGGGTTTCACAGCCGCGCTCCCTGGAGTACGATTTCAAGTTTCAGGATCAACGCGGTGATTGTCACGAGTTCGTCTATGAGGTCGAAACCCGTGATGCACTTCCGAAAATCACGCTCGATCCCGACGAACATGTCGAGTATGAATGGATGACTCCCAAAAAAGCGATGAGTCTGCTGAAATTCCCATCCAATCAGGAAGGGCTTCAGAGACTTCTGCAGCGCTGGAACATTATACCTTAAATCGATCTCAAAACCACGAAAGGGACCCTACCATGGCAAATGCAATTCAGGAACAGAACCTCGGACTCGGCAAAGGACTTTACGCGATCTTCGATACCACCCTCGGTGAAATTGTCGCGAAGCTTGAAGAAGAAAAGACTCCAGAGACCGTGAAGAATTTTGTCGGTCTCGCAACGGGCGAAAAGGAATACACGGACCCGAGAAACAATCAGAAGGGTACCGAACCTTTTTATGACGGTACGGTCTTTCACCGGGTCATCAAGAATTTCATGATTCAGGCGGGCGATCGTCTCGGTCAGGGAACGGGCGGCCCAGGTTACCGCTTCAAGGATGAATTCGACAAATCCCTCAAGCATGATGTTCCTGGAATCCTTTCCATGGCCAATGCCGGACCCAACACCAACGGCAGTCAGTTTTTCATCACACTCGTCCCGACTTCCTGGTTGGATGGCAAGCACAGCGTTTTCGGAAAAGTCGTCAAAGGAATGGAGACCGTGAACGCGATCGGCGGAGCAGCCACCGGCCCGATGGATCGTCCTCGCGAAGAGCTCAAGATCAATCATTTGAAAATCGTTCGTGAAGTTTAACGCGAACAAATCAAAACAAACTTCACAAACATAAGTTGACAGAAACATTGTCCTTGGACATCATCGCCTACGTCGCTCAAGGCAGTACCGTAGTGGAGAGACGATTCAGGAAATGTTTTGGCAGAGCGGTTGCGGGAAGCGCTTTTGATCAGCGAGTCCGGTGGCTCTCAAAAAATGCAGTACCGATTTTTCAAGGAGATTGAAATGAACAAAGCCCAATTGATCGAAGCAGTATCCAGTCATGCAAACGTGACCAAGGTGGACGCAGAAAATATTTTGAATGCAGCTCTTGATACCATCAAGAAGAGCGTGAAGAAGGGTGATGATGTCACCTTGATCGGTTTCGGAACCTTCACCAAGACCAAGCGCAAGGCTCGTATGGGCCGCAACCCACAGACCGGCAAGGAAATCAAAATCCCAGCCATGACTGTGCCGAAGTTTCGCCCAGGCCGTGAATTCAAAGACACCTTGAAATAAGGTCGGTCTGAAGATTTGAAAAAGGCCTGCTTCCCTCACGGGAAGCGGGCCTTTTTATTTTTGGGGTGGGCGATCAGGAAGCGAGTGAGTCGTCGGAAAATTCATCTGCAGCGCGGGCTCTCAATTGCCGGTTGAAGCTGACCGCGAGCTCAGGAAAGAAATCACTTTTTCTGAATTTCACTTCAGTCAGGGTTTCATTTTCAGAAATCGTGTTCATGTGCTGAGTCAGTCTGTGAAGGGGACCCGCCACCCGGTGGGAGAGAAACGTTCCTCCCAGAATGAGTGAAACGAAGCTCACCAGGCTGGTCACGACGAACAGGGCATTCATCATTCCCTTCTGTTCATTCAGAAAAGTGAAGAAAGCATGGTCCGGTGCGAGCTGAAGGGTGACGCCTATCTGATTCATCTTCCAGAAGAAGTGGAGATTGGCGACATAGAACACCCCGATCGCGACGAGGGCGAGTCCCGGCATGTAACCCAGAAAGACCAGTTGAAATTTTGGATTGATGAGAAGAATGGAACGCTTCTCCAGGAGAAGTGCCTTCAGCTTGAACATGGGGTAAGGTCCTTTCGACAGACGTGCAACGGGGTAAACCTGTACTTCAATTAGAAAACAAATAACGCACATTGCTAACTCCGATCCTCGAGGACTCAAACTCTTTGTTTTAGCTGTTTATTCCCTGCAACCGGCTTTACAGTCGCGAGGATGAAAGCTCCTGAATTCAGCCTCAAAAATACCGAGAATCAGACAGTCACGCTTCAAGAACTGCTGAAAGTTGGGCCCACTGTCTTTGTCTTTTATCCCGGAGCTTTCACTCCGGTCTGCACAAAACAGCTCTGCAGTTACCAGGACAGCTGGCGCGAGTTTCAGAATCTGGGCATGCAGATCGTGGGAATCAGCGGAAATACGCCGGAAAAAAACCGAAAGTTCAAGGAGCAGCATCGCTTTCAGTTTCAGCTTCTGTCGGATCCCGGGAAAGAAATAACGCGCAGTTTCGGTGCAACCACTTCATGGCTCCTCGGCGCACCGACCCGCGCGAACTTCATCGTCGTCCGTCAAGGAACTCTCGTTTTCAGTCATGTCGACAGTCTGCCCGTCACGCATCAAAAGGTCGAAAGTCTGATGGAAGCGGTGACCCGACTCAAGACTGCCGGCAAGATCTGACGAAAATTGTCGATCGTTCAGGCAGTTTGACTCCGATTGACTGATCCTTGGATAGGGGGAGTTCTTCAGGTCGACTTTAGCCTGCAACCACACTCATTTTTCGTGGCATATCCGTTGCTCCAACTGTTCATGCCTTCTGAAAGGTCCCTCACGGAATCGAGGATGCCTGGGAGTGATTGAAACGGGGAGCATGACATGAAGATCCTATTGACTCACAGTTTACCGGCGATGGTGTTTGGCGGAATTCTTCTTGCGGCGTGGGGCCTGCTGATTACCTAAACGCAGTTTAATAATAAACTTTCAGGCACGCTTTCCAAAACGCAGTCTGTGCGTGCAGGGGAGCGGGCTTTTTCGTGGGCACATGCGCTAATCAACAGCCATTGACTCTGAATGGGCCTGGCCTATATTTGAGCCATGGCGAACACATCCAAACCTTCCGAGCCGATTGCGCCGATTCAAGATCAAAACCTCAGCGTCACTCTCAAGGAAAACCGGAGTTTTCCTCCTCCGGAGGATTTCAGATCGAAAGCGAATGTTTCTCCCACTTCCTGGCCGGAAGCGGTGAAATTTGGCGCTGAAAATCCCGAAGCCTATTGGGCGAAGTCGGCGGAATCTCTTCACTGGTTCAAAAAGTGGGACCGGGTGCTTGACTGGAAACCGCCGCAGGCTCGGTGGTTTGTCGGTGGAAAAATCAATGCTTCGTACAATTGCCTCGATCGTCATCTCCCCGCGAATGCGAAGAAAGCCGCGATCATCTGGGAAGGCGAACCCGGTGAACAGGTCACCTGGACCTATGCCGATCTTCACGCAGAGACAGTAGCCCTGACCGCAGTGCTTCGAAAGCTCGGCTTGAAATCAGGAGACCGCATCGCGATCTACATGCCCATGATTCCCGAAGCCGCGGTGGCCATGCTGGCCTGCGCTCGCGGTGGATTCACGCATACCGTGATCTTCGGTGGTTTCAGTTCGGAAGCACTCAAGGACCGCATTCGGGATGCCGAAGCCAAAATCGTCATCACCGCCGATTTCGGTTACCGAAAGGGCGCCAAAGTGGGCCTCGTTGAACAGGTCAACAAGGCCGTCGCCGAATGTCCAAGCGTTCAGAAAGTGATCGTGGCCGCACGCGATCAGGCTGGAAAGTTTTCTGAGGAAAATTCCGTGGGCGATGCTGAAAATTCGAGCAAGCACCTTGACTGGGCGAATCTTCTCTCTTCAGTATCCAAAAGCGATCGCGACCAAAAAGGTCACGCCGAAGAAGTGGATTCTGAACATCCCCTCTTCATTCTTTACACGAGTGGGACGACGGGCAAACCCAAAGGCATTGTTCATTCCACTGGGGGCTACCTGACGGGAGTGCTACAGACTTCCAAGGACGTTTTTGATCTGAAGTCCACCGATCTCTACTGGTGCACTGCGGATATTGGCTGGGTCACGGGTCATTCTTACGTGATTTACGGTCCTCTTGCTGCCGGCGCTTCGATCTTCATGTACGAAGGAGCACCGACCACTCCGAAGGCGGATCGTTTCTGGGACATGATTGAACGTCACAGGATTTCGATTCTCTACACGGCACCGACTGCGATTCGCGCCTTCATGCGACTGGGCACGGACCATCCGAAGGCACACGATCTTTCGTCGCTCCGGTTGCTCGGCAGCGTGGGAGAACCCATCAATCCGGTAGCCTGGATGTGGTACCGTGAAACGATCGGCGGCAATCGCTGCCCGATCGTCGATACTTACTGGCAGACGGAAACGGGTGCGATCGTGGTTTCCCCGTTGCCGGGAGTCGTCGCCACCAAACCGGGATCAGCGACTCTGCCCTTGCCGGGCTATGATGTCGATGTCGTGGACAAGCACGGGCAGTCCGTTCCCAAGGGGACTGGCGGATACCTGGTGATTCGCAAACCCTGGCCTTCGATGGCGCGGACGATCCACAAAGACCCGGAACGTTTCAAGAAGACTTATTTCTCCGAGTTCCCTCAGCACGGTCACGGCATCTACTTCACGGGAGATGGCGCAAGAAAAGACGAAGACGGTTACATCTGGTGCCTCGGTCGAGTGGACGACGTGCTGAACGTCAGCGGGCATCGTCTGGGCACGATGGAAATCGAAAGTGCCCTCGTTTCTCACCCTCAGGTTGCCGAAGCTGCGGTCGTCGGAAGACCGGATGAACTCAAAGGTCAGGCCGTGGTCGCTTTCGTCACTCTCAAAGCGGATGCTGCCGCATTTTTAGGCAAGGACGAAGTCAAGTTGGCGGCGATCAAGAAGGAACTCAAGATCCATGTGGGAAATGAAATCGGCGCGCTCGCGCGTCCCGATGATCTGATTCTGACTGATGCCTTGCCCAAGACTCGTTCAGGAAAAATCATGCGGCGACTTCTGAGAGAACTCGCGGCCGGTGGTCAGGTCAAAGGAGATACGACGACTCTCGAGGATCTGAGTGTGCTCGCGAGTCTGACGTTGGGATCACCCAGTCACGAAGAAGACTGAAGCCAAGCTGAGTTTGCGACCCCTCAGGCGGCCTGAGGGTAGGAAGTGAGAAACAGTTTCACGTTCTGTTCGAGGCTCTCGTCCGAGAGAGCTTCATCCGGATTGATTTCCCTGAAGTTCAGGTGCTTCACGTCTTCGGGCGGAAGCACGTCCTTGAATTCCTGCGTGGACAGATTGATCCGTGCGTAGAGCCCCTGGCTGGACTGAACCGTATCTCCTCCATGCGTCTTGATCGCATTCATGAGATCGGTTTGATTGACTGACTGCCCCGCGCTCAACTGGATTTGATAGAAGTTCATCCCTGGGGACGATGCGAAATTCGCGCCGAGTCGCGCGCCTGAGAGGAGAGGATCGGTCGAAAGAGCTCTCTTTAGTTCTCATTGGATTGCATACCTGAGTGGATCGTTGCACATGCTCTACTTAGATTATCAGAGCCATTGCAACAGTTGACCGTTCCGCATGGTATACTTCGTCAGGTGTTTTATATCCAAGACATTTCCTGGGCCTTTGGTTGAGCCTAGCCTGTGCCGCTATGACTTCGTGAGCTTCAACTTGTGCGA
>JACMNQ010000047.1 GCA_014378465.1 Oligoflexia bacterium
ACTCTGGCACTTGCGTGAGGAACTTTCGCGTTCCGGAAAAGTCGTCTATGCGAAATGGTACCGGGGACGCGCGACTTTTTTCTCAAAGAAGCTGTTCACTTCGGCGCTTCGGGTCCTCAGCTCCGGCCTCGAGGAGAGAATCCTGAAGCGGGATCTTTCCAGAGCCGCCCAAACCGTTTTAGAAATTCTTCAAAGTGATTCTCCCCTCTCCGGAAAGATGATCCGAAAACTCAGTGAACTCACTGGCAAGGACAACGAAAAGATATACACCCAGGCGCTCAAGCAGCTTTGGGATCGACTTCTCATCGTGGGCCACGGCGAAATTGACGACGGCGCTTTTCCGTCTCTGGCGCTGGGGGCGACGTCAGTGGTCTTCGAAAGACTCTGGAGCGATTCGCTGAAAGTGAGCGAAGTCGAAGCCTGGAGCTTCCTTGAGCGCAAGCTCGGGCTCCATTCTGCGTTTTTCCTGTACCTTCAGAAACAGGCTCGACTGATTCGTCAAAAAGCTGTCGTGGAAGCCGCTCACGGCCTGTCTCCTGAACAGCTCGGCTGATCGTCGATGCCTGCGCTTCTGCGGGTTTTGCCTGTCTGGGCACTTGAGAAGGTTTCTTGATATCAAAGAACTTGAGAGATCCCGGCGCGCCTCCGAAGAGTCCATTGGCGAATCCAGTCCAGAACCCGGTGATGAAATTGCGCGACGAGGACCTTTAGGGTCAGGGAGACAGTGCTGTGGATGATTTTGAAAAAGAATTGAAGATCGGATTTCTCGAAGAAGCCAGCCAGCTCCTCTCGGACGCTGAGCGATGTTTTCTCAACCTCGAGCATGCCCCCCAGGATCCCACCATCATTGATCTGCTTTTTCGTCTCGCGCACAATCTCAAGGGCAGCGCCAAAGCGGTGGGTTTTGAAGACATGGGTGAATTCACTCACAAGCTTGAATCCTTCCTGCTGAAAGTGAAGCAGGGCGAAATCAAGATCGCCTCGGCCACGGTCAGCCTGCTTCTTCGTTGCAATGATCAGCTCCTGATGATGGTCGCGCGCCTCAAGGAAGATCTGGGCGCACGCGTTGACAGCGCAGTTCTCATGAGCGAGCTCGAAGCTTTTCTGAGCGGAAACGGGCCGGTCTCCGTCGAGGCTGCCGCTCCTGCGGAAGTACAGGCCATGGAATCCCAATTCGCAGGAGACCTTCCGTCCCAGTTCGCAGGCGAACTCCCACCGCATTTCATTCCATCCGCCGCCTCCTTCGATGAATTGCACTCTGTGGTTCAGGCTTCGATTCCTGCAGCGGCGCCCTCAGCCTCTGCAGGATCCGGACAAAGCGGGGTTGCTGAAGAGAGCATCCGCGTGAGTCTGGCACGACTCGACAAGCTCATCAATTATGTGGGCGAAATGGTCATTCTTCAGACCGTTCTGAGTGAGCAGGCGCAGACCGGCAATCCACTTCTCTTGAAAAAGACCGTCAATCAGCTTGGAAAAGTGACCAAGGAAATTCAGGATATCTCAATGAGTCTTCGAATGGTCGCGCTCAAGCAGACCTTTCAGAAGATGCAGAGAATCGTGCGTGACACTTCAAACGCACTTTCCAAGAAGGTTCACCTGAATATTCATGGCGAAGAAACCGAACTGGACAAGACTGTGCTCGAACACCTGAGTGATCCTCTGGTGCACTTGATTCGAAACGCCGTGGACCATGGAATTGAATCCGGGGATCAGCGCATCGTGAATGGCAAGCCCGAAGCGGGAACGATTCATCTGGCGGCATTCCATGAAGGTGGAAGCATCGTCATCGAAGTGAAGGATGACGGCGGCGGGATCGATGCGGCTCGTCTCAAGATGAAGGCGATTGAGAAGGGTCTGATCCGTTCAGACTCCCCAATCACTGAAAAAGAAGCGCAGATGTTGATCTTTCACCCCGGGTTTTCAACCAAATCCGAAGTCACGGACATTTCCGGGCGCGGAGTCGGACTGGACGTCGTCAGAACCAATATCGAAAGGCTTCAGGGTCAGATCGTGCTTGATACGGTAGTGGGGAAGGGGACCTGTTTCAGGATCACGCTGCCTCTCACGCTCGCGATCATCGACGGAATGGTAGTGCGCTGCGAAGAACAGCGCTACATCATCCCGCTGACTCAAGTTCACGAATGCGTGCAGCCTGAAGAATCTGACATTCATTTCGCAACTGGATTTGGTGAAGTCTTCTCATTGCGAGGGGAGCACCTGCCTCTCTTCAGACTCTCGAACCTTCTGGGTCGGAAGACGATCCAGCGCAAGGCATCAGAAATGATCGCCATCGTCGTGCGTTCCGGAAAGCGGCCTTTCTCAGTGCTGGTGGATGATGTGATCGGTCAGCACCAGGTCGTCATCAAGAGTCTCGGCCAGGAAATCCAGCATCTCAAGGGCTTCAGTGGCAGCGCGATTCTGGGGGACGGCAGACCTGCCCTCATTCTTGAGCTTCCCGATCTGGTTAAAGCGAGAGGCGCTTCCAGTCAGGTCAATGCTCCCGGGGCTACGAGTTCTTCACGTGGGGCAGGGCAGCCACCGGCACCGGCAGCAGAAGCCAGGGGCATCGAGTGACCGCATCCGTGAAGTCGCTCGGGCCTTCTCAAGTCACCCTTCACCTGGGTAAAAATCGCGACGACGACACCTACCACGCGGTCCTGAGCGATCACTTTCTGGTCTGCGTCCAGGATGAAGCGACCGGTTCAAATTCGCTTGGCGTCTGGGAAAACGCCACTGCCAGTGAAGTCATTCAGCAGACTCTTCTCAAACCTTTCTTTGAAAAGGCCGGAACGCGCGCCGGCGATTGCCAGCTCAAGATCATCGCCGTCGGCTACGTGCTGCAGAGGCTCAGGCCGCTCTTCGAAAGATTTTCCTTCAAGGCATTCAAGGAAGTCGTGTTGAGTCCAAATGAACCGCGTGAAGTGTTCTTTCTGAGTCAGTCCGCACGTCTCCGGCTTTCCACACCGGCAGCGGCAGTCGCCGAGCGTCCGAAAAAAGTGCTGGTGGTCGACGATTCTAAGACCATCCGTGAACTGCTTACGAAGATCTTGAGTTCAGATCCTGAGCTGCAGGTAGTTGCGTGTGCGGAACTCCCTTCGCAGGTCGAAGATCTGATTCGCCGCCATCAGCCGGATGTGATCACTTTGGACATTCACATGCCTGAAATGGACGGCGTGACCCTGCTTCGTCAATACCTGCCAAAGTACCCGGTTCCCACCGTGATGATCACTTCGATCAGCATGGAGGAAAGCACGCAGGTCCTGACCGCGCTCGAGTCCGGAGCGGTCGATTACATTCAGAAGCCGTCATTTCAGGAGCTCGCTCGCGTGGCGCCTCTCATCATCGAGAAAGTGAAGACCGCCGCCCAGGTGCGACTCAAGACCCGAGCCCAGCTGCTCAGTTCCAAAAGCTCGACCGTTCGCCATGCTTCTCAGATGTATCAGGACGGGATGATCGTCGCGATCGGTTCCTCCACGGGTGGTACTGAAGCTCTCAAAGTGGTTCTTACTCAGCTGCCTGAAAAAATTCCACCCATTCTGGTCGTGCAACACATTCCCGCCGTTTTTTCGAAGGCATTTGCCGATCGTCTCAATCAGCTCTGCCCCTTTGAGGTGAAAGAAGCGCAGGACGGCGATGAAGTGCTGCCCAATCAGGTTCTGATCGCACCGGGCGGATTGCAGATGAGCCTCATCCGATCCGGTCCCGGACTTCGAGTGAAAATTGAGGATTCCGCTCCAGTGAATCGCCATAAACCATCGGTGGACGTGCTCTTTGATTCGGTCGCGGAATTGGTCGGAAAACGTGCTGTCGGAGTGATTCTCACCGGGATGGGGGCCGACGGATCCAAGGGACTTCTCAAGATGAGAAATGCCGGAGCCAGAACGATCGCGCAAGATCAGGAAAGTTGCGTTGTATTTGGCATGCCTGCCGAAGCGATCAAGCTGGGAGCTGCTTGCGAAGTGCACTCTTTGAACGTCATTTCAGGCGCCATGCTCAAATTTCTCCGCAGGCAGTCTGCCGCCTGAAAGTCTTTCAATCCCAAAAAAGCAAGTCACGACGAGGTATTGAGCCCTTTTTCATTTCTATAAGCCGCTCGGGCACTGCGCTTGCTTAGTAGTGAGTCCAGAAAAAGGAGATTCATACCATGTTAAGAGCAGCAATTGCATTTTTTGTTATCGCGTTGATCGCCATGTTCCTGGGCCTGAACAATATTGCAGGGGTTTCAGCGGAAGCCGGCAAGTTGCTGTTGTTCGTATTCTTGGCTCTCGCAGTCGTCAGTTTCGTCGTTTCCCTCTTCTCGGGCAGACGTTCTGGTCCAAGAATCTAACTGATTCCGTGTTGGACTTGTGCCTGGGCGATCTTTTCGCCGAGCCTGACGAGAGTCTCGCGTCCCACAAGTGACTGTTTGAGAATTTCCGAATCAGGTTTCCACTTGCCGGCTTCACCGAGCAGGATCACGGTAGAGCCGCCAAAGAGAAAATAGCCCTTTTCATCCCCTCGGCGGAAATTTTTTTCCGCCGGGTGGGTTTGAACGATCTTTCCCACGCACATGGCGCCCACTTCAATGTACGCCAGCTTTCCGAAGTTTTCCGTATCCAGGATGCTGACTGTTCTTTCATTCGTGAAAAGAATGTCTCCCCGATAACTGAACGCGATCGGATTCACCGAGTGAAGTTTTCCACTCAAGCGGAAACTTTCGAGGGTTTTTCCATCATCTGGATAGTGATAGCGGTGATAGTCTACGGGGCAGAGTCTCGCGATGAAGGCCGGACCTCCGATAAAATGCGCCAGTTCAGGACGACTGCCGAGCAATGCGCCCGCATTCAGAATCGCGCCTTTGACAGGCAACTCCGAATTGAGCGAAGTTTTTTCGAACGCCAGGTATCGCCCTTCTGCAAATGCCGGCATGACTTCAGAGGCGGCTTCAATAGGCCGCATGCCGGGCTTGAACTTCCGGATGAAGAAGTCATTGAAGGAGGAATAGTTCCGGTCTTCATATTCCTCCACCTTGATCCCGAATTTCCTGATGAAATCCGGAACGCCTCGAGCACTGTAGGACGTGTTCTGATAGCTTCCGTAGAGCTGACTCAACCAGGCTCGGGAAAGAATCTGCTGCGCGAGGTTCTGTCCGATGCGATTTTCATAAAGCCACCGCATGGCGCTTTCGCCAAAAATCAGTTCCTCTTCAATCCTGCCTGATGCCCGATTCCAAATTTTTAAGCTCATGAGTGACCTGATCGTAAGGGATCCAGTTTCAAAATGCCACTGGATCCAGGCATAAATTCCCTCATCATTTCATGCGAATTGCCGCGTTAAGATTTTAATACTAAATGAGTCAACTATACGGTATACCTTCCGCCGTATGATGTTCGAAACCTCGCGTGAATTCATCCTGGCCGTTTCTTTCGTTTCAGCGCTTTTGGCGTTTTCAGGGCTTGAGGTTTCATCCGCCCGCGCGGATGAGCCAGCAGCTCCACCCACTCTCAAGTGGAAGATGACCTGGAATGACGAATTCAACGGTCCTCAACCGGGGGATGATCCGAGTTGTTTTGAAACCACTCCCCAGTGCCTCTACCGGGAAAATACGGCGCCCCTCGACTGTCCTGAGTCGAGCTGGAACGGTCTCCGAGACCTGAACAAGTGCAACTGGGCGGTCTATCATCTCTTCAATTCATTGGGAAATCGCGACGGCGCCCCGATCAATGCTTTCAATGCTCATCAATTGATCGTCCGCGACGGGGAACTCGTTCTGAAGTCTCAATCCGTCGGCTCTGATCATTCAGACTGCGGCAGAACGGTTGAAGTGATTCACGATGACCCAAGAAATCCAGTCACGAAATACCGCACGATGGATTGCCCATTCATTTCCGGCGGGCTGGAGTCACGCGCGTGGGGACAGATCCCGGATGAACTGAAGGGTTACGGGAAACCGAAGATCCTGGTCACCGGAAAAAAGGGCGCGCAGGGAATCCTTCCCGGTTTCCGCCAGAAGTATGGACGCTTTGAAATCCGCGCGAAACTGTCCACCGGTCCAGGCTCCTGGCCGGCCTATCAACTTCAGCCTCAGGACAAAGATGGTCCGGCGGATCTTCAGAACACGATCATCTCTCTGATGGACGCACGTGCCACCAACTCCTGCGAAATCAGCAGCGGGTTGGAGTTCGCGCTCGAAGGCACGGGTAAGGAAGCTCGAAAGAGATTCATCTATGCAGCGACTTCAAGAGACTATCCTGAGCATGGAAAAAAATCTTTCTACGAAGAATTCCATGTATACGCTCTGGAGTGGGAACCTCTTGAACTCAGGTTTTATGTGGATCAGCATCTGATCGGCGTGATTCACGATGGAGCCAAGGGTCGCATCAGCCTGCTCAAAAGAAACACCCTTCAAGTGCCGAGTCAGGCTTTCTACCTGACTCTCACTTCAGCGGTCGGAAGCTTCTTTGATATTCCAGGCCGAGGAAAGCCCCAGCCGGATCACTTCACTCCGCAGACTCATCACATCGATTATGTGCGCGTGTACCAGGCCTGCGAAGCGGATGAAGCCGGTTGTCAGCAGTTTGAACACGAATCAGAACGCTGACCCTCGATATTCAGGCACTTTCCTGAAGGCGGTTGTGGAAGGACTCCGAGAACACCCGGATGCACTCACGGTTGAAGGCCGGGAGATCATCCGGGGATCTGCTGGTGATCCAATTTTTGTCGACGACAACCTCCTGATTGACCCAGTTCCCACCGGCGTTTCGGATGTCGTCCTGAATGGTCGAATAGCTGGTGAGCGTGTGACCGGCGACAATGCCGGACGAAATCAAGGTCCAGGCCCCGTGACAGATCGCCGCGATTGGGCGGCCCGCTTCTTCGAATTCGCGCACGATGGCCTGCACTTCAGGAATCATGCGAAGAGCATCCGCGTTCAGTGCACCGCCCGGGAGGACAAGTGCATCAAACTGATGGAGGTGAAAATCCTTCAACTCGATGTCCACAGGTACTTCAATCGATTTGTCGTGGTGCTTAAAGCCCTGAATCGTGCCTTTTTCAGGCGCAATG
This sequence comes from Oligoflexia bacterium, assembly GCA_014378465.1. GTDB lineage: Bacteria > Bdellovibrionota > UBA1018 > UBA1018 > UBA1018 > UBA1018. The sequence continues at coordinate 7,045 of JACMNQ010000047.1, forward strand.
ATTGAAACTTGGGCGCCCGCCTGGCGAAGTTCCGCGACCGGTGATGTCAATTCTGACTCTTCAAAGCCATCTGTGGCGATCACCGCGATCCTGAGGCCCTTGAGTGACCGGTTTCCCTGAACAAATGCCTTCACTGAGTTCTGATTGAAATTTTCCATGACGCCAAAAGGTTGCAGGTCATGGGCCAACCGCCATGAGTGCAGGGTTTGATGCAGCGCCTAGAAACAGGTTTCGTTTTCGCCCGCACCGGTCCAGTAATTCTGAGGAACGGGTACTGCGTAGCAGCTGTAGGTGGCAGTTGCACCTGGGCCAGCGCCAGCACTCAGAGTCTTGAGCGTACGTGGCGTGAACCGGTAGCAGTAATTTGATTTCTGCTGATTGCTGTCGGTGAAGGAGTATTTGATGCCGCACGTCTGGATGCGCTTGATCCTGGTCCAGGCATGGTAGCTCTTGCCCGTCGGACTGCCGATCTCCAGATTGAGGCCGCCCGGAGGAGTCGAGGTGGCGAGCGTGAAGGTCATTTGAAGGACGTAGTGTGAATCCAGATAGGCATTGGAAATCGGAGTACCGTTGGCCGGATCGAGCGGGTCCGTGACCATCGTCTGATGAGCGGCGTCCGCACGTGGGGAATAGCTTTGGCCGTAGACTGTGGCGGTCGGAGAAGTCTTGTCATTGCTGAAGGACTGTTTGAAGATGACATTCGTATTGATCTTCACCTGGAAGTGATCTTTGGCGAGGATGCCATCGTTATCGCCGTTCCAGTCGTTGAAGAGCTTGAGATCAATTGAAAGCTCGTAGGTTCCCGCAGTCAGGGGATTCGTGGCGATCGATTGCAGCCCCGTGTAGTCCGCTTCGTCTTCTCCGGATGCCAGCATTTCAGTGGCGGTGGTGAGGGAGAAGGCTGATTGAAGGACGCCCGAATTGGTGTAGAGCGGAAAACGTGGCGAGGAGACCACCGAAGATTTCACGGTGCCGGCTCCTCCCGCCGCAGCCCCATCCACTGAGTTCACCCGATTGGCAGTCGCATCGTCCGAGCAGTACGCTGGACCAGTCGACTCAAGGTGGTAAACGTTGAAGCGCGCCACGGTATCGCCGCGATTCCTCACGTAGAAACGGGGATTTACTGCAGCGATCGTGCAGGTTGGATCCAGCGAGGTGCCATCCGCGGTTGGGGCGCTTGAAGTCTCAGGGACATAAAGACTCACGATGGGAGGACCGTAATCCACCTGTCCTGAATCGACCGTGGGGGTGGAGCCGCCACTGCCGGTGGTCGGTGTCGTGCAGCTGCAAGCGGCAGCGTTGAAAACTTTGCCGGCGGAACAGGTGGTTGCCGGACAGGCCCCGCCGGATTGAATCTTGGCCGCGAGGCATTGATTGACGATATTGGAAAACGCCGCTTTGATCGCCAGGTCCCGGCAGTCATCGGAACTCGTGACGACATGGGAAGCGGTTGAGGGACACTTGCTCGCGAGAAGCTCTGAATAACAGTCCGTACAGTACTTCCGGTCGGGAGAAGTGATGTCGATCGACTTGCAGACGCCGAGAGCGCCATCCGCTTCTGAAGAACTGGTTCCCACGCTTGAAGTGGCCTTGGTCTTCGTGCGGACCGTGGACACCGTTCCATGGGTCGGAATGCAGGCAGTCTGGGAAACCCCTGCGCAGACGACGGCGGTGATGATCAGAAGTGCATTCGATTTCACAGTTTTCCCCTTGAGCCCCACTCCTAAGGATACAATCTGGACCAAATTAGTCAACAATTAGGTTGATTTCGCCTCGAGTCGGGAAACAAGGCTGCTTACGTTTTAAAAAGCCTTTCATGTCGATAACTTGCAGCCTCCAAAAAATGTGCAAGTTCGAGCTCAGAGTTATCCCAAAGGCCCAGGCTGATCGCGATCCGCAGAATTTTGTGGCGGGACCGCAAGCTGGAGGAACCCGACGCATTCAGGTACTTCAGCCAGTCGGGGCGCTGGATCAGCAGCTCTTCAAGTTCGTCCCCTTGAAGCAGTCCGGCCGGCTTTCCATAGGCATTCAGAGCTCTTGCATGACTTTTCAGAACCTGGGTGCGAAGCTCCAGGGGAGTCACGGGAGCTTTTCTCGCCTCGGCCGGTACCAGAGTATTCTCCGACGTCAATTTGATCACCAGGTCAATCCTGTCCAGCACGGGCCCTGAAAGTCGATTCAGGTATTCACTTCTCTTGTGGGGGAGGCAGCGACACCGTCTTGAAGCTTCCTGTGTGGGGTTATCGAGCTGGCCACCACAGGGACAGAGATTTCCATTCGCGGCGAGAGTGAACAGCGCAGGGAGCTCGATCGTTCCTCGTGTCCGCGAGAGAGTGACCTTGCCTCTCTCCAGGGGTTCACGCAGGGACTCCCGGGAGTCGCGAGGCCATTCTGGAAATTCATCCGCAATGAGAAGGCCACCATGAGCCAGCGAATATTCTCCCACCCGCATGGACAGTGCGCTCACGGATCCCAGAAGGGCCGCCGCACGCGCGCTCGCACCGATTCTGCGAATCGGGACGGACTTTTCATAAGAGCAGTCTTCAGTCGTGTTCAGTTCCGCCAGGAGAATCTGGGTAATCTGAGAACTCCAGGAAGAAGGGGGCTGAATGGCGGATAACCATTCAAGTGCATGACTTTTTCCGGTTCCTTTTGGACCCAGCAGCAGAAGGTGATGTGCTCCAGCCGCTGAGACTCCGAGCGCTCTGGCCAACGACTCACGAATCGGCATCAACTGCGAAGTCTTCGGTCCGAGCAAGGTCGTGTCTGTCGCCGCCACTTCTGGCGCTGCAGTGGACTGAAGAGCTGGAAGTGAAAGAGACGACGGCGGATCGCCTCTTTGCAGTTCCTGGATTTTCATCCAGGCTTCAGTCAGGGTGAGAGCGGTGACGATCTGAATCCTGATCTCTTTCCCCTTTTCGCCTTTGCGGAGAAGTTCAAGTGCTTCTTCATTCTTCGGATGTGGCGGCAGCACGACACAATCAACTTTCTCCAGCATCGCTGAACAGAGGGTCCGCATCCGGTGTCCAGCATCCTTGATGCTGCCGTCCAGGCCGAGCTCTCCCCAGGCGATGATTCGAAGCGGAGTGTC
>JACMNQ010000048.1 GCA_014378465.1 Oligoflexia bacterium
GAAACTTCCAGCGGAGAAGGTTCCACGCCGGAGACATCCGGAGAAGTCAAACCCGACTCAAGTTCGGAAACTGAATAGATTTTCAGAGGCCGCATTCCGAGTGTGAAAAGATGAATCTCGCGGGGATTCATCCCAAGCAATGCTTCGGCAGCCGCGCGAAGAGTTTTTCCGGTTGTCAGAAAATCATCCACGAGCAAAATTCTTTCGTGTCGGGAACCCGGACGATCGACCCGGGTACGAGGCGGGAGCTCACTTTCAGCGTGCGCTTCTGACCTCAATCGAAAGCCCAGCGGATTGACGAGTCGCTCCTGCATCCCGAGCTCGGCCTGCCGAGAAGTCGAAGTGACTTCGGGTGACTTTTCCAGCAGGGAACGCATGGGTACCCCCAGTTCCCGGCTTGCCCAGCCGGCGATCTTTTCGGCAGGACTCCCGCCGAGTTCAAAGGATCTTGAATACGTCTGGGGAACCGGGACCACGCAAGTGATGTCATGAGCGCGCAATGATTTCAGGAGGAGAGGACTCATCTTGAACACTTTTCTTTCCACTGCCCAGGACGAATGCTTTTTCCAGGTCTTGAGAATGGCTGAACTTTCCGCCATCAGAAGGAAGGCGGATTGGTGAGACTTGATCCGGAGTTCGCGCGGCGGCTGAGCCCAGGGGCGATCGCATTCCAGATCTGGATGCCCGTGAAGGCCGCCGCATTCCCGGCAGAGGGGCGGGCACCTGATCAACCGACCCAGACAATGGGAGCAGAACGGAAAATCCTGAAGTGACGCTGATGCATCACAGTGAATGCACCTGAAGAGGGCGGCTACACCGACGTGGAGAAGGGAGTGGGACATGCGAAGCCCTGATGCGGAGAACATGCCATTCTCCTGCAGCTGAAAAAGACGGAAAATTCTGCAGACCCGCTCAGGTCGCCAAGACTCGCGCGAGCTCCATGGATTCCTTGGACAGGTGCTTTTTCGTTCCGATGATTTCCTTGAAGGGAACCAGCGTGACCTTGTTTTTCTGGACTCCCACCATGCAGTTCGACGTTCCGGAGAGAATCGTGGCGACTGCCGAAGCCCCCAGGACGGATGCAAGGAGGCGATCACTGGCAGTCGGCTGGCCACCGCGCTGAGTGTGGCCCAGGATGCAGACTTTCGGGTTGTAATTCTTCTTGGCGAGACCGTCCGCAACTCGTTGCGCGAGTCCGGGCTTGGGACCTTCGGCAACGACGATGATGCTGCTCGATTTGCCGCGACGTATCCCGCGTTCAATCGTCTTGCAGATCGAAGCGATCGTTTCCATCTGTTCAGGAACGATCACGGTTTCAGCTCCGCCCCCGATACCAGTGTTGATGGCGATGAAGCCGGAGCTGCGACCCATCACCTCGACCAGAAAAATCCGGTCATGAGAACTTGCCGTATCCCGGATGCGATCGATGGCGTCGATCGCGGTATTGACCGCCGTATCAAAACCGATGGTGTCGTCCGTTCCAAAAATGTCATTGTCGATCGTGCCGGGAACACCGATGGTCGGAAAGCCGGTTTCCTTTTCCATGAGGTGGGCACCGGTGAAAGATCCGTCGCCCCCGATGACGATCAGGGCCTCGATACCCTTGCGAACGAGAAGGTTGGCGGCTTCCTGTCTCACCGCTTTCTTGTAAAAGGGCAGGCAGCGATCAGTCTTCAGAATCGTTCCGCCTCTTTGAATGATGTTGGCGACACTCGATGCATTCATCGGGTGAATCTGACCTTCAAGAAGGCCGCTGTACCCCTTGAGCACTCCGTAAACTTCGCAGCCCTGGGCGATTCCGTAACGAACCACGGCCCGAAGGGCGGCGTTCATGCCGGGCGCGTCGCCTCCGCTTGTGAGAACAGCGATTGAGTTGTATTTCTTTTCCACGCTCAGATTGGGGACAGTCAGCATAAGGGGATTATTCCTTCGGAATGAGGCTTTTCCCAGTCACTTCTTCTGGAATCGGCAAGTTCATCAATTGACATAGGGTGGGCATGATATCTTCAAGGCTTCCGTCGAGCATCGCTTTGCGAGCGCTCCTGGGAGCGACCGCGGAGTTGGGCGCGATCCAGATGGCTGGGACCGGATTGAGCGTGTGCTGAGTGTGAAGGACGCCGTCATGAGCACACATTTCTTCGGCATTGCCATGGTCGGCGGTCAGCAGCACATCATAACCGGAGCGCTCGGCTGCGCCGATCACTTTGGCCAGGCACTGGTCCAGCACTTCGATCGCCTGGAGAGTGGCCGAATAGTTACCGGTGTGTCCGACCATGTCGGCATTGGCAAAATTCATCACCATGAAGTTATAGACTTTGCGTTCAATCTGCTTTGCCGCTTCGTCCGCGATTTCAAAGGCACTCATTTCCGGCTTCAGGTCATAAGTTGCCACGTCGCGGACCGAAGGGATGAGCACACGGTCTTCGCCAATGAACGGTTTTTCGCGGCCGCCATTGAAGAAGAACGTCACGTGCGCGTACTTCTCGGTTTCAGCGAGGCGGAACTGAGTGAGAGATTTTTTCTCAAGCCATTCCCCGAAGATGTTGTTCAGGTTCTGCGGCCCATAGGCGAAAGGCAAATCGAGATTGCGGTCGTACTGAGCCATCCCCGCAAACGCAGACAGCTTCGGCACATGACCCCGCTCGAAATCGTGAAAGTCAGTCACCGTCAGAGCGGTGGTGAGTTCGCGTGCGCGGTCTGAACGGTAGTTGTAGAAAATCACGCTGTCGCCGTCCGAAATCTTCGACGAAGCGGCAAAGAGCATGGGCTCGACGAATTCATCGGTTTTACCCTGCTGGTGGGAGCTTTCGACTGCGGCCAGAATCGTCTGCAGGCGCTTCTCAGGAGGAGTGGGCACGATAGGGGAGCGGCTCTGTCCAGTCAGTGCATCATAGGCGAGTTTCACCCGGTCCCAGCGTTTGTCGCGGTCCATGGCGTAGTACCGACCCATGCAACTCGCGATTTCAGCTTTTCCGGACTGGATGGCAGGATGTTCGGCCAGGCGTTTGAGAAAGCCGGCCGCGGAGTTGGGAGGAGTGTCTCGTCCATCCAGAAACGGGTGTACGAAAGTTTTTGGAACTTTGAGTTCCTGGCAAAGGTCGAGAAGGGCCAGCAGGTGATCGATGTGACTGTGCACTCCGCCGTCAGAAAGAAGCCCCATCAGATGCACGCGCCCGCTTTTGGCAGCGCCCGCTGATAGGGTTTTTCTCAATACGGGATTCTGGTGAAAGGTTCGCTCTTCGATGTCCTTGGAGATGCGAGTGAGATCCTGATAGATGATGCGCCCTGCACCCATCGTCATGTGACCGACTTCCGAATTTCCCATCACGCCTTTGGGCAGCCCGACCGCTTCCCCGTGAGTCAGCAGGGCGGAGTGCGGGTACTTCTTCAGCAGTTCGTTGAGAAAGGGGGTTCGAGCGTTTCGAATGGCGTTGAAAGGGGAGTCTTTGCCGATCCCGAAGCCATCGAGAATGACGAGGACCGCTCTGGAATTTGAATAGGCGCTCATGAACCCTCTCTTTTCATGTCCAGAGTTTGTCGAAAAATGGCTGAAATTGCAATCTCACTCGTTTTTCCGAACAGATTTATGAGCCGGAGTGAACGAGCGGTCAGGAGCCTTCGTTGTGGTAGGGATGCCCTCGGACAACACTGTAGCTTCGGTAGACTTGCTCCAGGAGCACGACCCGCGCCAGCTCATGTGAAAAGGTCTGCGGCCCGAAGCTCAAGCTGCCCTTGGATTTCCTTCGGAGTGCGTCAGCAAATCCCAGACTGCTTCCGATGCAGAAGGCAATTTCCGGTACGCTTTCGTTTTCCCAGCTCCGGATGCGTTCGGCCCAGGCGAGCGTGGCCTCGGCCCGTCCGGTTTCGTCCATCAGGTAGAACTGTCCTCGTGGGGAAATGACGGAGGAAATTTTTTCGAGGAGAAAAGCTGACTCCTTGTCCTGAATGATCCTCCGCGTGGCTGGCGACTTGTCCTGAACACTGAGAGGTTTCAGTTCAATCTCTTCAAGCTGTGCCCACGGCCGGAGGATTTTTTTATAATAGTCGGCGGTATCACGCAGTCCGGGAGTCTTCAGTCTGCCAAAAGCGAACAGGTAAAGTTTCACGAGCTGCCGAGTTTCAGTTCAGGCGGCTCGCTGCAGGGCCGTAGAACTCAGATGGGATCTTCACGCGAGGCGCGTCGGTCCAGAGATTTTCAAGATCGTAGTACTCGCGAAGTGCATCCAGAAAAACATGAACGACGACATCGCCGAAATCCATGAGGACCCAGCGGCCATCCGCATAACCTTCGGCCGAGAGAAGTTCACAGTTCATCGAGGACTCCACTGAATCGGCGATGGCCTGAACCTGACGGTCCGACATGCCGCTGCAGATGACGAAGTAGTCAGTGAAACCTGAGATGCCGCTCAGATCCAGCACCTTCATGTTTTCAGCTTTCTTGTCGATCGCTGCGCGGGCACATGCCAACGCCTTTTCACGAGAAGGATCAAGGGAAGATTGGGTGGACTGAATAGTGGATTCTTGCGTCATAAATCACTGGGTACCATAGAGACGGTGCTCATTCAAATAGCTCAATACTGGATCAAACAATGACCCTTCGGGCGGCTTGCCCGTTCGAGTGAGCGTTTCTCGAATTTCGGAGGAGGAGAGGAGTGGGGCATCGGTGGGGACCAACTTCAACAGGGTCTCCCCATTTGAAGCAGAAGTGGCCGATCCTGCGATTTTCCAGGTATCGGATGAGACCGGCCGGATCAGACGACTCGACTCCAGAGGCTGGAGTGCTGCCAGGGAGCGCTCACGTCCTTTGGGCTTTCTTTCCAGAACTATCCAGTGAGTCAGCTTCAGGATATCGGGAAACCGGTGCCACTGCGGCAACTTCTCGAGCTGATCGGTCCCGATGACGAAAGCGGTGTGGGTGCGCTCCGTCCTGAGTTGCGCGAGGGTATCGTAGGTGTAGCTCTTCTCACCCGGGTTTCCTGCCCAGCTCTGACTGCGCTTCACTTCTCTCAGGTCAAATTCGATCTCTTCCGGGTAGCGTGACCGGGGAGTGGCGGAAAAACACAGTCTGGCCATGGCAACACGGTCTTCTGCGGTGGTCCGGCTCGTTTTCAGCGGCGGATTGCCGGCAGGAAGAATGACCACTTTCTTCACCCCGGGGTACTGAAACAGGCCTCGAACCGCCTCGCGGTGTCCGAGATGAGGAGGGTCAAATGTTCCTCCGAAAATCGCCGTGATGTCATTCCAACTCTGTTTCAAAACTTCGTATATCCTTTAGCCAGTCATCAGCTTTTGCAGGTGAAGTCCCCAGCCGCTCCGATGGGAGCGGACGCGGATTGGAAGAATTCAGCGCTTCAGCTCAGCATGATCCGGCAAGGAAGGTTCATATGAAATGGGACCGCGATTTTCGATTTCGCGCTGAGTGATGATTTCTTCCTGAACCGCGTACAGAAGTTCGTGAAGTCCACGACCGGCGACTGCCGAAATCACATAAGGTTCAGCAGGGGTCGGGTGAACGCCCCTGATCGAAGCGATTCTCTGCCGGAGAGCGATGCGTGCTTTTTCGACGAGTTCCGGATTTGATTCAAGTACATCGAGTTTGTTCAGAACGACGATCTCAGGCTTGTGCAGGAGCGCTTCGTTGAAAAGTCCAAGCTCATTGCGAATGATCGTATAGCGGCGAATCAGTTCTTCGACCGCTTTGTCAAAACTGTGCGCTTCGCCTTCCAGGTCGGGAGTGGTTGCGTCTTCGAGGAATTTGGTTCCATCGAGAAGATGCACGAAAACACGGGTTCTTTCGATGTGTTTGAGAAACTTGTGTCCCAGGCCCCAGCCCTTGCTTGCACCTTCGATCAGTCCAGGAATGTCGGCGACGACGAAGCTCTGCAGTTCAGGCATCGCCACGACTCCGAGATTGGGAGTGAGAGTGGTGAAAGCGTAATCCGCAATTTTGGGTTTCGCGGCACTGATGCGCGAGATGAGCGTGGATTTGCCGGCATTCGGGAAACCGATGATGGCGGCGTCAGCAATGAGCTTGAGTTCAAGTGAGAGTTCCTTGAATTGGCCTTCTTCGCCTTCCTGCGCGAATTTAGGAGCCTGAAAAGTCGAGCTGACGAAATGCGCGTTACCCTTGCCGCCGCGTCCGCCTTTGCAGGCGTGCCAGATCTGGCCGTTCTCTGAAAAGTCGATGAGGATTTCTTCCGTCACCACGTCGCGGATGACCGTTCCGACCGGGATACGAATCGTGATGTCTTCGCCATCATGTCCGGTCTTGTTCGCGCCAGAACCGTGAAGACCGGCAGTCGCCTGGTAAACGCGTTTGAAACGAAAATCCTGGAGGGTTCCGAGCTGATTGGAGGCGACGAAAATGATGTCCCCACCGCGTCCACCGTCGCCACCGTCCGGACCGCCACGTGGAATGAACTTCTCACGTCTGAAACTCACACAACCTGGACCGCCGTGGCCGGCTGCAACTTTAATTTTGGCTTCGTCGATAAAACGCATGGGATACTACTTCTTTAAATTTTCAAGAGCTCGGGGCAAACAAGGCTAAGGGCTCTGGAGTAATGGGTGATGAGGTGGGTCATACCCGAAAAACGGCGCGGATAGTTAAAAAAAAGCCCCTTTGAACTGTTTGAACAGTTGAAAGGGGCTTTTGGTAAAAGCGATGAACCGAACTTATTCAGCAGGGTAGATCGAAACTTGCTTGCGGGACTTGTCGTAACGTTCAAAAGTCACGATCCCTGGGATCATTGCGTACAGGGTGTAATCGCGGCCCAAGCCACAGTTACGTCCTGGATGAAACTTGGTTCCAGTCTGACGAACAATGATTTCGCCTGCTTTGACAAGCTGGCCACCGTAACGTTTCACGCCACGCATCTTTGGATTCGAATCGCGACCGTTTCTAGAACTACCACCGGCTTTTTTGTGTGCCATGACGTTTATTTCCTATTCATGATTGAGATCATGTTCTGTCAGTTTGGAGTCGACGAATCATCGGAACAATTCCGATGAAGCTGCTACTCAACAAGTTAAATGAGGGCCAATCAGATCTCAGGACCCTCGCAGGTCTCAGAGACTCATTGGCCCTCAAGAAATTTGAAAGGGTTGTTACTCTGCCTTTTTCTTGGCGGGAGCTTTTTTGGCTGCTGCTGCATTAGGCGCTGCTTCTGCTTTCTTCGGAGCTGCGGCTTTCGCTGCTGCTGCGCCATCTTTTCCCAGAGCCGCTCTGGCGCGAGCCATGCGAACACGGGAACCGAGGGTCTTCGGGGTCATTGCTGGACCCTTAGGAGCCAGGTGAGACTGGAATTTCGCCAATTTCACCTTTTTGTCGTCCGAAGAAAGATTCATCTTTTCGCCAGCGCCGTTGTCGAGCGCGGTGACCAAAAGTTGGGTATAGAACTGGCGGTGACCTTGAGTGCGGCGGTACTGCTTACGGCGCTTCATCTTCACGATGAGAATCTTCTCACCGCGACCCTGACCGACGATTTCAGCTTCGATCGCTGCGCCGTTCAAGAAAGGTTTTCCCAACCAAATCTGGGTTGAATCATTTCCGGGTTTACCGACCATAAGAACGTTTCCGAACTTAAATGGGGATCCTACATCGCCTTCGACCTTTTCGATCTGAACGATATCACCGGGTTGAACACGATACTGTTTGCCACCTGCTTCAATAACTGCGTACATAGCGACGGAAATTGCCTGAAAGGTACTATTGTGTCAAGCCTAAGAATTGACCTTTGACGATTTTGCGCGAGAAAGAGTTCGAGCGATCTTCAATTGAGCCTCGTGAACTTGCTTCATGAGGGCAGGGGTCGGGATCGTATGCACTTTTCCTTTGGAGTAGACAGTCTTCCCGTCCACCAAAGTCCAGCGCAGATGCTGGGGCTGAGTGGAGTAGACGATCGAGGAAGCAATCGCTTCAGGGTCAGGCTTCCTGCTCAAAGTGGCCGGCAGGACGTTCTCAGGGCAGTTGAGGTCCAAAGCGATCAGATCCGCCTTCTTGCCGACTTCGATTGAGCCAATATCCTTGAACCAGCCCAGCGCTTTGGCGCCGTCGCGGGTCGCCATGTCGAGGACTTCCTGGGCGCGCATGGCCTTGGGGCCGGAAGACGGCTTGTGGATCAAAGCCGCAAGTCTCATTTCCTGAAACATGTTGAGGTTGTTGTTGCACGGGGCGCCGTCGGCGCCGAGGGCCACGTTGATTCCGCGCTTTCGGAGGTCCGGAACATGAGCAAAGCCTGAAGCGAGTTTCATGTTGGAGCTTGGGCAGTGCACGACGTGGGTGCCCGTTTTTTTCAAAATGTCTTTTTCGTTGGGTTTCAGCCAGATGCAGTGAGCGAGCACGAGATTTTCAGAAGTGAGCCCCAGCTGATGGAGGTACTCGACATTTTCGCAGTTCACCATCTGTTTGACCATCTGGATCTCTTTGAGATTCTCACTCGCGTGAGTGTGAACCAGTGCGCCCTGTTCGCGCGAGAGCAGTGCGACTTCCTTGAGAAGCTTTTCCGTGCACGAAATGACGAAGCGAGGCGCGTAGGAAACGCGAATGCGGTCGTTCTCAGTTCCATGCCATTTTTTGTGGAGAGCGACGGCTTCAGTCAGGGCGTCCCGCGTGGCTTCACGCAGACCCAAAGGCGTCGTCTCCGGATGATCCATCAGGCATTTGCCCACGCTCGCGCGGATTCCGCTGGTTTTGACCGCTTCATAGATCGCGTTCGTGTGACGAACGGTGCCCATGTCGAGGATGCAGGTCGTGCCGGAGGCCAGAAGTTCATGGATTCCGAGCAGGGCGCTTGCGTGCAGGGTTTCTTCAGTATGAGCGGCTTCCATCACCCAGATGCGTTTGGAGAGCCAGTCCAGAAGTTCCAGGTCATCGGCCTGATTGCGAAACAAAGTCTGGCAGAGGTGAACGTGGGCTTGAACGAAGCCCGGCAGAACGACCAGGCCCTGCGCATCAATGATGGTTGCGGATTTGGAGATTTTCGAAGGCTTTTTTGATGTGATGGCCGCGATACGGCCGTCCACGATCCTGAGGTGCGAATGAATCGCTCGGCGCTTGGCGTCCTGGGTGACCAGAAGGCCATTCAGGATCCAGGTTTCTTGAGGCATGGTCTTGACGGAAGCCGGCTTGGACGGCACGAGTGCTTTCATTTTTTCAGATCAGCGGCGGTGAAAGGATTCGGGAAAATTTCAGCCATCAGGAGAGTCCGGAGTTCGCCCTTGAGGTTGGTCACGTGCAAGGTCGCATTGTCCGAAAACTCAGTGATCACCTGACGGCAGAGTCCGCAGGGAGGCCAGGCGGGAGAAGCATCGGTCACCACCAGGATTTCTTTGATCTTGAAGCTTCCCACGGCTGCAGCCGCAGTTTGAATTGCACCACGTTCCGCACAGATCGTGGCCCCGTAACTGGAGTTTTCGACATTGCAGCCCGCGAAAATCTTTCCATCCACAGTTCTCAGCGCTGCCCCCACTTTGAAGCCGCTGTAAGGACTGTAGGAGTTCTCACGCGCTTTCTTGGCGGCTTCATAGAGTTCAAGAATTTCAGGTTTGAAATTGGCCATGATCAGATCCCCTCAGGCTCCGGGTTTGTGCACCAGGCGTGGGATGACTTTTTCAAGAAGCAGGACAAGCTTGTCCACGCTCAGCTTGGAGTTGTCGATGACTTCCTGATGGGTCAATTTGTGAGGGGAGAGTCCCGCCGCGACGTTCGTGATGCAGCTGATGCCGGCGACGCGAACGCCCAGGTGGTTGGCAGCGATGCTTTCTGGCACCGTGGACATTCCGACGGAATCTCCACCCAGGGTACGGAGCATGCGCACTTCGGCGGGGGTCTCATAGGTCGGGCCGAGAAGTCCGACGTAGACTCCGTGGTGAAGCGGGATATTGAGTTCAGCGGCAGCCATATCAATCACTTCGATGCAGCTCTTGCTGTAGGCTTCCGAGAGATCCGGAAAGCGAGGACCAAGTTCCGTGAGGTTGGGCCCTTTGAGCGGATTGTCGCCCATGAGATTCAGATGATCTTCGATCACCATGAGGTCACCCGGGCGGTAGCGGGTATTGATGCCCCCTGCTGCATTGGTGAGGATGAGCGTCTTGATGCCGAGGCCGCAGACCGTGCGAGTCGGGAAGACGACTTCTTCCATCTCGTAGCCTTCGTAGCGATGAAAGCGGCCTTGAAGAATGACGGTCGGAACGCCGTGAAATCTGCCGATGATCATCTGGCCGGCGTGGCCTTCGACGGAGGTTCCGTGAAAGTGAGGAATGTCCGTGTAGGGAATGGTCACGGAGTCGACCATTTTCTGAGCGACAGCGCCGAGGCCGGAGCCCAGCACGAGGCCGATTTCAGGAACGAGAGAAGTCTTCTTCTGAATGGCCTCCACGGCATCACGAATTTTTTGATAAATCACGGGTTGTTGTTTCATAATTCTTCTCGTTTCATTCTTTCGGTCACTCTTTTGGTCATTCTTTCAGGACTTCTTTCGAGAGCCACTTTCAGTAAACCCGCTTCAGGTCAGAACCTCGGAAATCAATTTCGGAACCGATTTGCGCTCACCTCGGATCTCGACTGCCTCCTGAAAGAGGGCTTCGAGTTCCTTGAGAAGCTCGGTCGGCATCTTCTCCGCAACGTAAACCGTTGCGACAGGATCGCCGGATTGCACGCGCGCGCCAAGCTTTTTGTGAAAATAAAAACCGACTCGAGGGTCGACTGAGTCCGAAGCTTTTTTTCGACCGCCTCCCAGTTCCACCAGGATTTTACCCAGTACTTCGGTGTCCATTCGCGTGATATAGCCGCGTTTTGTGGCTTTCCAGACCAGGCTCCTGGAAGTGTGCGGGAGTTTTTTCGTGTCCAGAATCTGTTCCAGGGAGCCGCCCTGCGCTTTGACCATGTCCTGGAAAATCTGCCACGCACTGCCGTCTGCCAGTCTCGCATGGGCGAGCTTTCGCCCTTCGGAAAGATTTTTAACGACTTTTCCGAGCTCCAGCATATGTGCGCAGAGCTGGATGGTGATCTCCTTGAGATCTGCGGCGGGTCGCTCATTTCGCAGAAGCTCGATGCTCTCAATCACTTCGATGGCGTTTCCGGCCGTATTTCCGAGCGGCTGATCCATGTTGGTGAGAATCGCGCGGCAGGGGAGCCCGAGTTTCTTCGCGACCTGAATCAAGGTCCTCGAAAGCTTGCGGGCTTCTTCCTTGGATTTCATGAAAGCGCCGTTGCCGACCTTGATGTCCATGACGAGCGCCTGGGTGCCTTCAGCCAATTTTTTCGAAAGAATGGATGCCACGATGAGCGGGATGCATTCCACAGTCGCGGTCACATCACGGAGCGAATAGAGTTTCCTGTCAGCGGGAGCGATCTTGTCGCTCTGGCCGATGATCGAGCAGCCGACTTTCGTGATGATTTCAGCGAAACGGGTCTTCGAGATGCGGACGTCATAACCCGTGATGGATTCGAGCTTGTCGAGCGTGCCACCGCTGTGGCCGAGACCGCGTCCGGCCATCATCGGGACCTTGAGTCCGCAGGCGGCTGCCAGGGGTGCCAGGATCAAAGAGACCTTGTCGCCGACCCCACCAGTCGAGTGCTTGTCCACTTTGAAGCCGGGAATGTGGGAGAGGTCGTAACGCTCGCCACTCTCGAGCATGGCCCGAGTGAGGGCGACGGTTTCGTCGAGAGTCATCCCTTGAAAGTAGACGGCCATGAGAAATGCGGTGGCCTGGTAATCCGGAATTTCGTTGGTTGAAATGCCCTGGATGAAAAAGCGGATCTCCGCTTCTTTGAGCGCTTCTCCGTCACGTTTTTTCTGGATGATGAAAGCGGGGTTGAGCACCATAAGTTTGAATTTCTACTTTGACGGAGGGTTATCAGGCCGGAAGCGAAGACACGATTTTCGGCAGAAAGGTTTTTCCGGCGAGCGGATTTTTTGCCCCTGCATAATCCGCTTTGCCCAGGAGAGCGTGAATCACGGTCGCGCCGACATCCCCGAAGCTCGTGCGAATGCCGAGATCGACCGGGCCGGCCAGCGTCTGCGCGGGAGAGTAAGTGAGGAGTGGAATGTACTCGCGCGTGTGATCCGAACCCCTGTAGGTCGGGTCATTGCCATGATCGGAAGCGATGATCATGAGATCGCGCGAAGTCATGCGGGCTTTGATCGCGGGAAGTGCGGCATCGAAATCCTCGAGAGCGACGGCGAAACCTTCGACGTCGCGGCGATGGCCGTAGAGCATGTCAAAGTCGATCAGGTTGCAGAAGATCAGGCCCTTTTTGGTCTGATCGAGCTGTTCAATCAGGACTTTGATGCCATCTTCGTTGCCGGCCGTGTCGATGTTCTCCGCGATCCCGTGACCGGCGTAGATGCTGGAGATCTTGCCGATGCCGAGAGTCGGGATGCCGTTCTGCTGGAGGATGTCGAGTATGGTCTCGCCATGCGGGTGCTGGGCGTAGTCCTTGCGGTTGTAAGTGCGCTTGAAGGGTTTGCCTTCGGCGGGGTTGCCGATGAAGGGGCGCGCGATCACCCGGCTCAGGCCGAGTTCATCACCGATCTTGCGGGCGGATTTTGAAATGTCGTACAGGCGCTGAAGTCCGAAGACTTCTTCGTGAGCCGCGATCTGCCAGACGCTGTCGGCGCTCGTGTAGAGGATGGGTTTACCCGTCGCGAGGTGCTCGGCGCCGAGTTCCTCGATGATTTCCGTTCCACTGGCGGATTTATTCCCGAGCACGCCGGGGAGTTTGTTCTCGCGACACCAGCGGTCCACGACTTCCTGAGGAAAGCCGTTGGGGAAGGTTTCGAAAGCCTGAGTGACGACCAGGCCCGCCATTTCCCAGTGTCCTGAAGTGGTGTCTTTGCCGCGAGAGAGTTCGACTGCTTTGCCGAAAGCGCCTTCACCTTTGCCAGCGGCGCGAGGAGGCACGCCCTGGATGGTCGTGATGTTGCCCAGGCCCATCGCTTCAAGATGGGGGAGGCTCAGAGTTTTGTTGTTCTTGAGGGACTTGGCCAGGTTGCCGAGAGTGTTGGAGCCGGTATCTCCGTAAGCCTTTGCGTCGGGGAGCTCGCCTGCGCCCACACCGTCCAGGACGATCCAGATCACTCGGTCAAAGGGGTAGGGGGAGGTTGAAGTGCTCATGTCGTTTTCCTTTTTGGACTCGGTCAATAGGACCCGGCAGGCGTTTGGCCGGAAGCAGCGGTGCCCGGGCCAGTTGAAGGCGTCGTTGATGGCGTTGCTGAGGCAGCAGGGACAGAACTCGAACTCTGAAGCGTCATCGCGACGCTCGCCGAAGCACCGATGCGGTTGGCTCCTGCTCGAATCATCTTCGCGGCGTCTTCAAAAGTGCGAATGCCTCCGGATGCTTTGACTCCCATTTCAGAGCCGACGATCTTGCGCAGGAGAGTCACGTCCTCGACCGAAGCCCCGCCGGAGGCAAAGCCCGTGGAAGTTTTGACGAACGCTGCGCCGGCTGCCTTGGAAAGAGCCGCGCCAGCGATCTTCTGATTGAGGTCAAGAGTGGAGGTCTCCAGAATGACTTTGACAGGAACAGGTGCTGCCGCCTGAACCACCTGCTGGATATCCCTGAAGACATACTCGTAGTTTTTGCTTTTCAGGGCGCCGGCGTGGATGACCATGTCGATTTCCTGCGCGCCGGCTTCGATTGCGGCGCGAGTTTCAAAGACTTTCGTCTCCGTGGTGCAGACTCCCAGTGGGAAGCCCACGACGGAGATCGGTTTCACCGAGCTCCCCTTCAGGAGGTCCTTGGCCAAACCGACGTAGCATGAGTTCACGCAGACGGTGGCGAACTGATGGGTGCGTGCTTCTTCACAGAGCCTCTGAATGTCCTGAGGCGTCGCGTCCGCTTTAAGTGAAGTATGATCAATGAGTTGAGCGAAACTCGAAGAAGTGGGTGGGGCAGGCGACAGTGCAGACTTTGGCGATTCAGCAAGCGTGCTTGATTCTGCCGATGACGAAGCTGCCGAGTCCAGTAATCCACGTGCCGTTTGAATAAAGCTTTCCACCAATGAATTCAGGGATATGGGAGAATCCCCGGAGCTTGGGCGAGATTTGGAATCTCGGTCATGAAGCGGCATGTTGCAGTGATTCCTACTTTTTAGTTGAAGTGTCAAGGTGGATTCGTTACCTCTATAAGGAGTAGTTAAGCAGAGTTAAGTCTGAGCGGACCCGGGCCAATAGTCCGAAAAAGTATTCAAGGTCGCTGCCGGCTTGGCCAATCAATCAATTGTTAGGAATATAAATTTTTTTTCGTGTGAACGTTACCCAGCAGAAGAACTACGAAATTCGTTTTCCCTCTTTTACCTTAAATTTTAAGGACGTTATTAAAAGACGGCTCATGAGCTTCAGAAAATCGGCTGGGATTTTGAAACCTGTTCTGGGTTTATCGTTAGTCATATTCATGCTTTCGATTCCGCGCGTAGCGCATGCCCGATCAGGGAAAATAGTTTTGGAAACCATAGGCACTGGAGTTGCCGTGGGTTCAGTTTTAGGAGCATCAACCTTGCCCTTTTACGATCAGCCTGGATTACACCTCAACAATCTCGCTTATGGCGCCGCAGCAGGCGCAGTGGTGGGCTTGGGTGTATCCCTCTATCGGCTGCTCTTAAGGTCACCTGTTGATAACGAAAGTGCTCATTCCATCTCGAATAGCCCCATTCAAACTTCTGAACCTGTCAGAGACGGTTTTTCCGCCTCTGCATCGGCGATGACCGGAGCAGGACCTAAGTCCGCGCCGAATCGCCCCACGCCTGCTGTCTGGACGCCCTTGGTTTCCCTTACCTGGTGATCGGCTGAGCCCGGTCCCACTTGGGAGATCGTATGTCTACTGAACTCATTATTAACGCCTCGTTGCCTGAAACCCGCATTTCGCTGATGGAAGATGGCGAAATTCAGGAATTGCTGATCGAACGGGCATCTGGAAAAGGCATTGTCGGGAATATTTACAAAGGCCGCGTGACCCGCGTCCTTCCTGGGATGCAGGCCGCATTCATCGACATCGGATTGGAGAAGGCCGCGTTTCTCTATGTCGATGACGTTTTCGTTCATTCGGAAATCTGGTCTGAAGAAGAAGGAACCTCCGGGGACAACGACCGCTCTGAACGGTCCGACCGCTCCGATCGTTCTGAACCTTCAGCCGGGATCATTCCCCGTGAAACGTCCAATCTCCAGGAGCCTCATGGTTCCGCGCAGGTCAACCAGGCTGATGGGGATCTGGATTCCCAAGAGGATGACGCAGATGAAGACGAAGATGAAGACGAAGGTGATCTTCAGGATCACGTCCATCATGAAACGGTTCGCGAAGGCAAAGCGGATGATTCCGATGAGCAGTTGGCCCATCACATGGAAGACCTTCAGGATGAACTCGACGGTGAAGAAGACGAAGAGGAAGATGAAGAAGACCGTGATCCAGTCGGCATGGGCCCAGGCCCAGATGGGAATGACGGCGGAGAAGGCGACGACTCTGGCGGGCGTAACCCACCTGAGGGCACGGTAGCTCCTCCTTCTGAACACTCCTCAACAGCATCTGAAAGTGCTTCTGACCAGGGCAGACCCCAGGTCATTCGCCCGAAAATCATTCAGGCCAAATCAGAGTCCACGACCGAAGGCTCCGACTCCGAAGGCGGCGAAGGCTCTGAAGGAGGTTCCTCGGAATCCACTGAAGGGTCTGAATCAGACGAAGGCGGACGGGGCGGAAAACGCCACCGTCGCGGTCGCCGCGGTGGGCGTCACCGCAAGCGTGGACCCGGTGACAAGGACGAAGGCCAGCTCGAAGCGGGTCAAGTAGTCCCAGTGGATCATGCTGGCGAAGGCGATGCTCCTGAAGCGGGCGTTGCTGAGGGCAGAACTGCCGGCGAAGGCAAACCAGGCGAACGCTATCCTGATAATTTCTACAACCAGCTCTCGGACTCATCTGAAATGCAGTCCGACCGTTCAGCCATGAGCGGCAGTGTCGAGTCCCAGCTGCTCACCGGCGACGGCGCCCAGTTCTCCGGTCGCCCCGAGAACGAAGGCATGACCGGCTCCATGATCGTCAACCAGACTTCTGACAATCAGGACCGCAAGACGACTGAGCCAAGCGGCCGCAATGAATTCAAAGAACCTCGCGCCAAAGACCGCCGGATCAAATCCAAAGTCGTGACCAAGCCACCTCGCGGCGCCGTTCAGATTCAAAATCTTCTTCAGGAAGGCCAGGAAGTGCTCGTTCAGGTCGCCAAGGACCCGATCGCCACCAAAGGCGCTCGCCTGACCTGTCACATCAGTTTGCCAGGTCGTCACCTGGTCTGCATGCCGACCATCGATCATGTCGGTGTTTCTCGCCGTATTGAGCGCGAAGATGAGCGTCGTCGTCTCCGGGAATACGTTGAGCGTTACCGCCCTAAAAACCTCGGCTTCATCGTTCGTACCGCAAGCGGCAAGCAGCAGTCTGAAAAGCGCATCAAGCAGGACATCGAGTACCTGACTCGCCTCTGGAGTGAGATTCGCGAAAAGACCGCTACCGTGACCGCTCCCGCATTGGTGTACGAAGATCTCAATTCCGTGCTTCGCGCGATCCGTGACTGGGTGACTGAGGAAATCGACAAGGTCGTCGTCGACTCCCGCTATCACTTCAACGAGATTCAGCGTTTCGTTTCCCATTTCATGCCGTCTCTCAAGTCCAAAGTGGAACTTTACCACGGCGATATCCCGATCTTTGACGCTTACAACATCTCCACCGAGCTCTCGCGCGCGATGGAACGCAAGGTCTGGCTCAAGTCCGGCGGCTACCTGGTCATCGATCAGGCGGAAGCTCTGGTCGCGATTGACGTCAATACGGGCCGTTTCGTCGGGAAAAAGAATCTCGAAGACACGATTCTGAAGACCAATCTCGAAGCCGTTCAGGAAATCGCGTACCAGTTGCGTCTCCGGAACTGCGGCGGGATCATCATCCTCGATCTGATCGACATGGAGAAGGAAGAGAACAAGCAGCGCGTGTATCGTGCTCTTGAAGAAGCCCTCAAGAAGGATCGTGCTCGCCCGACGATCATGAAGATCTCTGATCTCGGTCTCGTTGAAATGACCCGCAAGCGGACGCGTGACACCATCATTCGTTCGCTTTGTGAATCCTGCGCGCATTGCGAAGGCAAGGGTTTCATCAAGAGCAAGCAGACCGTCGCTTACGAAGTCATGCGTGACATCGAACGCGAAGGCATCGAGCGCGATGTCGGCAAGATCCTGATTCAGGGTCATCCTGAAGTGATCGACATCCTCGCCATTGATGAACGTGAAACGATGGACCAGATGGAACGCCGGTACCGCAAGCAGATCTATCTGCAGGCAGCGCCTGATTTTCATCCTGAACAGTTTGAAGTCATCAGTGAAAAACGTCCTCGCGGCGAACGTGGAGAAGAAATCACTCCTCGGGACAGCCGTGACGGCAAAGAAGAATCAGGTCGCGACGGCGGTGGTCGTGGCGGACGCGGAGGCCGTAAAGGTCGCGGCGACTGGAAAACCGGTGGCAAGGATCGCAATTCGAGTGACCGTGGCGGAAGCGGTGGACGCACTCGCGGCAATCCCGGACCCATGGGCGATGCAGGGCGTGAAGCCCCTCGCGACGCCGAAGGACGCCTTGAAGGCGGACGCGGCGGCGAAGGGGAGATCTCGATTCGTCCGGTGAAAAATTTCATCAATCCCGTGTCGGCTTCCGATAGCGGACGTGGTGACGAAAATGACAACAACTCGAACAACTTGAATGAAGAGCAGAGTTCCGAGCGTCAACCGACTTCCAATTCGCGCTCCGACGGCGGACGTGGACGCCAAAGCAATGAGCGGAATAGCAGTCGCTCCAACCAGAACTCGGGTCAGCCGAGTCGGGGCATCATTCCTCTCGGCGCCGGCAACCTGACCAGCGGATCCGGAGTGAGTGGTGGAGCGGGAGCCATGGCTTCTGAAGGAATTTCAGGTCACGGCGGAATTCCGGCCGGTGATGATGATTTCTTCGACGAAGAAGATCGTCTCGCATTTCTGAGAGCGCAAGCGGCTCAGGATGCAGCACTCGCAAGTCTCACGGCAGGAGCTGCACCCGGTGCCGCGCCTCGCACGCCCCGTCAGAATTCAGGTGGCGGATCATCCGGTCCAGGCGCAGGTCGTGGCCCGAATCCAGGTGGCGGCGGTGGCCAGGGTCGTGGACCCGGTGCCTCAGCTGGAGCTGCAGGTCCTGCAGCTCCTGCAGGCGCAGACCGTGGAGGTCGAGGTGGACGCAACAGCAAGCGCCGCCGCGGCGGACGTGGACGTTTTGCCAATGACCGCGGCCCCGGTGGCCAAGGGAATAAAGGCGACGGGAGTGAAGGTGGCGGAGGTGGTGGCCCAGGTGGCAGCGAAGGCGGCGGCAATGACTCCGGTGGCGGCGGTGGCGGAGATCAATCTTCACCTCCCAACGTTTGAACTTTCGGACCTCTCAAAAGAGTGACCATGACTTCGCAATCAGTTCCCCATGAAGGATCAACTTATCGCTTGAAACTGGGTGTCCCCCGGAGTGTCACTCTGGATGGACACACTTTTTCGCGCGAAGAATTTTACTCCTGGATCTGGCGTGAATTCACCGAGCAGGGCTTGCTCGGAATTCATGAAGGAACACTCCTGAGTGAAGAAGCGGCAGGTGCGGGACTTGAAACCGAGTCCTGGACGATTGATGCGGCCGAAGCTCCTCGCGAGCGCGACTGGATCGAAAGTCAGATCATCACGGAAACTGAACTCTATTTCGCATCTGAAGAGCTCGCCCAGCGGGCTCAGCAGATCTTCAAGGAGTCCGCGGCCACGACGGGCCTCGAAGTCGGACGCATTGAAGAACAGAAGACAGAAGACTGGGACGCTCAGTGGAAGGCTTCTTTCACGGGCGCAACCGTACCTCCCTGCTGGAAGGTCATTCCGCCCTGGATCGATGGCAGTGGCGAGCCGGGCGAAATTTACCTCAAGATCAATCCCGGTGCAGGTTTCGGGACCGGCACGCATGAGACGACTCAGCTCTGCATGGGGATTCTCGCCGACTGTTTCAAACGTAATTCACTGAGCACGCCGCTCTCCAACCCACGGGTGCTTGATTTCGGAAGTGGCTCAGGGATTCTTTCCATCGCAGCGGCTTTGCTCGGCGGAAAAGTTGATGGAGTGGAGATCGACACTCTCGCCATTGATAATGCCAATGAGAATGCTTCCCTCAATGAGGTGCAGTCTCAAGTGAAATTTTCACGGACCCTGGCCGATGTATCGGGCTCTTACCGCATCGTGCTGGCCAATATCCTCAAGCCCGTGCTCCTTCAGTTCGCTGAAGAACTCGTGAGTCGCATGGAGCCTCGGAGTGATCTGATTCTTTCTGGCCTCATGGCTCCTGATGTTGCGGCCGTGACTGAAAAATTCAGCTCACTTCTTGGGCGTCAGCCTGAGCTTCGCGAACTCAATGAGTGGCGCGCCCTTTGGTGGCGTTCGGAAGCGTAAGGCCGCCGCGCTGGTGCGTGGCAGCGGGTGAGCCTCATTTTGTCCGTGAAATGACTGGATTCATGAACAGGTAAGCTTCCCAGCGTCCGCGCTGGCAGATGTAGCGGTTGGGTTTCCAGCCGGCTTCTTTCCACAGGCGATTGAGAAAGTACCCATCCCAGGTCATCCAGACTGAAGTCTTTTCGGGATAGGCGGCGGCAGGGGCCGAGATCGTGTCTTCTTTCCATCTCAGGGTTTCAGGGACGACGACGGCTTCGACATCATGCCCATGTTGCACGGCGAGATCCGCGCGTTGAGAAAAATCATTGGTGCGCGTGAGTTCCCAGGCGGGATGACGTCTTGAGAGTTCGATCGTGATGTCGGGAAAGGTCGGTGCCCAGACCCTGAAAGGCGTGGGGTTGCCGAGCGCAGTTTCGTAACGCGTGAGCTCCTGATCGATGCAGTCGATGAAGCTGTGGTAAGTGGGCCAATTCCAGGAATGAGATTTTGAGAGGGATCGCTCCTGGACGAGGTCGGCTGCGGCGAAGGATCCCAAACAGAAAAGCATGGGGAGGAGAAGAGCATATTGGCTGACCCGAGCGTACACGGTGTACGCTGACCCCTGGGAAGTACTCTTCCCCTCAGGGTCCTGCACTGCCCCTTTCGCCGAAGTCTTTGTCGAGCGCACTTGCGTCCCCAGCTTTGCACGGTGAAGTTTCAGCAGTGCGAGCCCGCAGAAAGTCCAGAGTGCGAGGTGAGTGTAGGTCGTGAACCAGACTTCGGGCTTCGAGTGCCAGAGCCATACGGCGCCGAGAACCCAGGCACCGGCAGGGGCGAGCGAAAAGGAGGCTGGTGAAAGTGGGTGCCTTGAGGGCGCAGTAGGTGAAGGTGGGGCGGAATGCGCAGAGCTTTCACGTCGGTGATCTGCAACATTCTTCAGGCCCGACAGCAAGCCCCAGAAAATGGCCACAATGACGAGCATGCTGAAAACCCACATGGCCGGATGGACAAGCGCTGGCCAGGTTTCAGGACTTCCCATATCGTTGAAAAGTGCATCCACAGCTTTTGCGGGAGTTTCGAGCCAGCCGTTGGGAATGGCCAGGCGCGACCACTGGAGGGTCATCTGATGAACGAAGAGCGCGGGTTTGAGAGCGACCGTGATGATCCAGGGCGTGAGGTAGAGCAGGGTGAAGCATCCGACCCGGATCATTTCACGAGGGCGAGTGATCAGGACGAGCAACACGGGCCAGAGCAGATGAACCGCGTTGAAGTGAGCGTAGGCACCGACTGCCAGCAGAAATGAGAGGGGATGCCAGAATCCCCGCTCTTGAAAGCGCTTCGGAAATCCCAGTGTCAGGCCCAGCACGATCGCGACTCCGCAAAGCCCGATCAAAGACTCAGGCCTCACGATGACGGAGGCCCAGCGAGGAATGGGGTCAAACATCATGAGTGAACTCGAGAGCAGGGCCAGGGCGAACGGGAGGCGGTTGCGGTAGAGCGCGTAGCCCAGGAGTGAAGCGCTGGCCGCCCAGGCCGTCAGGGGCAGGATCTTGATGCCAAAACTTCCATCAATCCCGAAGAACCGAATGATGCCGATCAGAAGTGGGTAGAGCGGCATCGTGTTGAAATTATAAATCCGGTAAGTCGGCTCGAAAGGAGCTTGGGGGAGCATGACCCAACGGGGTGGCCACTTGAAGAATTCCTTGGCCACGAAGTAGAAGGCCGAGTCATCGGGCCAGGGGACCGGCACAAAAGAGAGTGAAGAAAGCCAGACCCAGAGCATCACGCAAAACGGGATGGCGATCAGGGCGATCTCTCTGGGGTCGAGCTTCAGGCGTGAAGAGTTTGTCAAAGCCATCGGCAAAAACGTACCACTGCTGGTCGCTAAAGGCCACTTCGGCGAGCTTTCCGAATTGCTGCGCACTGAATCAAGGCAGTAATCTCTGGGAATGAACAATCCACTCCTTCAGCCTTTCACTCACCTCAAGGGGCCACACGGCGCAATCCAATTTGACCAGGTGAAAAATGAGCATTTTCTCCCCGCGTTTGAGCAGGCTTTGAGTGAAGCGCGCGAGAATCTGAAGAAGATCAAAACTCAGACGATGACTCCTGATTTCGAGAACACGATCGTGGCGCTGGAGACGAGCAGCGAGAATCTGGATTTCGTGGCTGGGCTCTTTTCAAATTACCTGCATGCTCACACGAACGACACGCTTCAGGCTCTGGCCAAGGAAGTGATGCCGAAGCTGGCGGAATTTTCCAATGACGTGAGTCTGGACCCCGAGCTTTTTGCGCGGGTCAAAGCCGTGCATGATCTGAATGACCTGAATGAGTCGAATGGCTCGAAACCGAAACTCGACCGCGAGCAGCAGCAGCTTCTGACTGAAACCTACCGGGACTTCGTGAGAAACGGCGCCCTTCTTTCAGATGCCCAGAAGACGCGTCTGCGTGAAATCGATTCTGAGCTTTCCGTGCAGGAGACTGAATACGGGGAGCGTGTCTTGAAAGGGACGCAGGCCTTTGAACTTTTGCTCACTGACAAGGCCGATCTTGCCGGACTTCCGGCCTCGGTCGTCGACGGCGCGGCGAGCCTGGCCAAAGAGCGAGGCAAGACTTCTGGTTGGCTCATCACGCTGGATTATCCGAGCCTCGTCCCGTTTCTCAAGTTCAGTGAAAAAAGAGACCTTCGTGAAAAAGTCTGGAGAGCCGCGCAAGGCGTGTCGGCTTCTGATGGGGCCTTTGACAACCGCACCGTGGCGATCAGGATCACGACGCTTCGAACTCAGCGCGCGAAACTTCTGGGTTACAAGAATCACGCGCACTTCGTGCTTGAAGAGCGCATGGCGACGAATCCGGAAACGGTCAAAGCGTTTCTGACCAAGCTCAATGAGCCTTCCAAGAAAGCGGCGGAGCGCGACCTCGAGGAACTGCGCAAGTTCAGCGGGCAGTCGGATCTGCAGCCCTGGGACTTCGCCTTTCATTCCGAGAAATTGAAGCAGAAGAAGTTTTCCTTCAACGAAGAGGAACTCAAGCCGCATTTCAAACTGGAGAACGTGATCCAGGGAGTGTTTGAACACGCCAAGCGCCTCTATGATCTGCAGTTCACCGCGCGCAAGGATCTCCCCACCTATCATCCCGACGTTCAAGTGTTTGAAGTCAATGATCTGAAGACGGGGGACTACATCGGCCTGTTCTACGCGGATTTCTTTCCGCGCCCGTCGAAGCAGAATGGCGCCTGGATGACTTCCTTCAAGGACCAGGGTTTGCTCGGGGGACAGATTCATCGCCCGCACGTGAGCATCGTCTGCAACCTGACGAAACCCACGGAGACCGCGCCGTCTCTGCTCGGTCTTCAGGAAGTGAAGACGATCTTTCACGAGTTTGGTCACGCGCTTCATCTCCTGCTTTCGCAGTGCAAGTACCGCTCGCTTGCGGGCCCGAACGTCTACTGGGATTTCGTGGAGCTCCCGTCGCAGATCATGGAGAACTGGGTCAATGAGCAGGAGTCCCTCCACTTTTTCGCCAATCACTACCAGACCGGTGAAGTGCTTTCGGCAGAGTGGGTGAAGAAGATTCAGGAGAGCGAGAAGTTTCAGGCGGGGTATCAGTCCCTGCGCCAGATCTCCTTTGCGATGCTCGATATGGCGTGGCACGGAGTGGGTGAAGAAGAACTGCCGAAGCAAGGCAGTGAAGTCGAAGCGTATGAAACGAACGCGGTCAAGAATTTCGTGCTCTTCAAGCATGTCGAGGGCACGATGATGTCTTCGCATTTCACGCACATTTTCTCAGGAGGATATTCGGCGGGCTACTACAGCTACAAGTGGGCCGAAGTTCTGGCGGCGGACGCGTTTGAGTTCTTCAAGGAGAAGGGTGTCTTCAATCGCGAAGTCGCGGACCGCTTTCGCAGTCACGTTCTGTCTCGCGGCGGAACGGAACACCCGATGGAGCTCTATAAACGCTTCCGCGGACGTGAGCCGGACCCGAACGCGCTGCTGCGCCAGGACGGCTTGATCTGATGACGGTCTGATTGAGGGCCGGATTGGCCGTCTGTTCAGTTAAATGAATCGAACTGGGCGGATTCAATCACGGTAGCTTATAGCGCAGTGCGGCATCTGGGATCATTGTGGAAAAATCGTTCATTTAACCTGACTGCTTCGTTGCTTTTGAAGTCGTGGCGCGTTATTAGCGGCCCATGTGTAATATTTCGAAGTTGTTGGCGGTGTTTGTCGTCTCGTCCATTTTGGCAAGCAATGCCTTTGCAGCAGAGCTGATCAGTTCCGTGGTTCAAGTCGTTGATGCTGAAAATGCAGCTCAGCCTGCGTTGATTCTCCTGAGCGCGGACGGCCGCGTTCTTCACGTGGCCAGCAACCAGACTGAAGCTCTGGCTCAGTTCAAGTTGGCTGCGCTGACCGGCAGTGCTCTGGAAATCACGTTTGATGACCTGGGCAAGACTGACCTCGTCTCCTCCGTTCGCGTACTGGCAGAAGATTCCGCACAGGCTGCTCACGGGAATGTCTCGACTCTTTCTTCGGTTGCCGCTCTTCTGCGTGCCCGTTCGCTTCAGGACTTCGCTGGCTCCGCTGACTCGGTCACTCCCGATGCTCCGGGCTACACTCCGACCGTGCTTCCTTCCTATGATTACGCCGTCAGCGTCTTCAACTCCCTCAACACCCGGATGAAGAAGAAGTCCGAGTGCTTCATGCGCGCTCACCTCTGGGCGTACGACATGTCCACACGTCTCGGAATCAAGAGCGAAAAAACCTTTCTGTTTTTCACCAGCAAGTACATCCGCGAGTACTCCTACAAGTGGTGGTTTCACGTCGCTCCGATGGTCTACGTGCCTGAAGGTCAGCTGATGATGGACCCTGAGTTCGCCGACATGCCGCTCACCCTGAAGAACTGGACCGACAGTTTCATGGAAAACAAAGTCGATTGCCCAGTCGCTCCGACCTACGGCGCTTACCGCACGAACCAGGAAGCTTCCGACTGCTACGTTCGCCAGGTTCCGATGTACTACTACCAGCCTTCCTCCGTTGAACAGGCTGACGCCAAGGGCGAAACCCTCCTGAACTGGGTGGAGTGGGACCTCAAGAACATGAAAAAGGGCGACAAGTGAGACTTCGCTTCTTTGAAAGTCATCTGTTCGGATGACACCTGATTTTAAAAGGGCTCCTGGACTTTTCCAGGGGCTCTTTTTTTGTCAAAATCCTGGCAGTCCCATGGGGCTGTCCAAGGGGCTCAGCTTGAAACTGTTGCCTTTCCGCGCCTGGAGCGGCTTCAGTCGGGTACTATTTGAAACAGGCGAGCGAGAAGTGTTTGCAGAGTTTTAAATTATGCTAATGTAAAAATACCCCCTCTGCATGATGCGGAGGCTGATTCAGACTGAACACGGAGGTTCTCGTGACCCTTTTCTCATCCGGCTTTTCTGCGCCCCAGGCGCAGCTTGCTCTCCCTTTCAGCCGGTCTTCTGGCATCTCCATCGCGGTCCTGATCGCACTGTCCTTTTCACTCGTCTCCTGCGCAAAGCCCGAAAGCTCCCAGTCCTTTCCCCCCGTGATGGCCAAAGTGGGCAGCGTGGTCATGGGGCTTTCAAAAGCCGAGTCCGTTGAAATCTGTAAAACCGCTTTTTGCGAAACCAATCACGTTTACCAGGCCAGCTTCGGACGAAGTCGTCGCAAGGATCCAGTCCCGCCACCCGCGCCTGTGCCTGAACCCACGCATTCGGGTCCGACGACTTACGACCTGAGTGGCCAGGAAGTGCTCGATTACTCGCGCGACATCATGCATGTGCCGGATGCGTGGAAGATCACCAAAGGCAGCTCCGATGTCATCGTGGCAGTCATCGATTCAGGTGTGACGATCGGTCATCCCGATCTGCAGGAAAATATTTATGTCAATCAGGCGGAACTCAATGGTCGTCCCGGCGTGGATGATGACGGAAACGGTTACGTCGACGATGTCTACGGCTGGGATTTCGTCAATCAGCGCCCGAACGGGATCGATGACAATGGTCACGGCACTCACTGCGCGGGCATCATTGGCGCGGGTGCCAACGGCAAAGGCATCGTCGGAGTCACTCAGAAAGTTCGCATCATGCCTTTGAAATTTCTCAATGCGGATGGTTCGGGCGATACGGTCGGCGCGATTCAGGCGATTGATTACGCGGTCGCCAACGGCGCACGCGTGATTTCGAATTCCTGGGGCGGCGGAGGCTATTCAAGCCTGCTCGATCAGGCGATCCAGAGAGCCGTGAGTCGGGGAGTGCTGGTGGTTGCCGCTGCCGGCAACAGTTCGATGGACAACGACACTTCGGCGAGCTTTCCGGCCAATTACTCGGGCGTGATTTCGGTGGGGTCTTCAGACAACCAGGATAACCGCAGCTTCTTTTCGAACTACGGAAAGTCCAGCGTGATGGTCATCGCTCCGGGCAGCAACATCCTTTCGACCTGGCTCGAAAATCGCTGGGCTTACCTCTCGGGAACTTCGATGGCGACTCCTCAGGTCTCAGGTGCTCTTGCCCTGGCGCTGGCTGCGAAGCCTTCGGCAAGTGCGGATGAACTCAAGTCAGCCCTGTGCAATTCTTCAGCAAAGATCCTGATGAGTTCTTCCCGGTGTGGACGAATGGACGTCGCGCAGTTGATCAGGACTGTGGCGCAGTAAGGTCGGTTGTTGGGTGAGGTGGGTTGCGCAGTAAAGTCGGTTGCCGGGAGAGGATTTTAGCTCGGTATTCAAAATCTTGTTTGATCTGGAAGTTTTTTTATTTTGAAAGGGCCCCGCTCTGGCTTCGTCCGGACCGGGGCTTTTCCGCGCCCGCTTTTGCAGTCTCCTTGCGAAGAGGAGCCTTTCATGAATTCAATTTCGAACCCTGTCCCCCATGTCCTCCGTGTCGCGGATCTTCGCGCGCATTCGAATGATGCACTGCTCGAGGCCACTCAGAATCTGGCGCAGAACGAGCGCCGGATCACCTTGGAGATTCTTCATCATTTGCGCGAAATTGAACGGAGGCGTGCGTTCGCCAAGCTTGGACACGCAAGCCTTTGGGAATACGCCATGAAAGAGCTGAATTACTCAGAAAGTTCGGCATATCGGCGGATATCGGCGATGCGCGCGCTGAACGAACATCCTGAACTCGAAGAGAAGATCCAGGAGGGCAAGATCACGGTCACGACCGTGAGTCAGGTGCAAACTTTCCTCAAAGCCGAGCAGTTCCAGGCGAACAAGGTCTATTCAGCGGACGCCAAGCGGGAACTCTTCGCAAAGTGTGCCGGCAAAAGCGGAAAGGATGTGACTCGGGAGCTGATCACCCTTTCACCGCTGGGATTTCGAGTCCAGAAGGAACGCGTCCTCTCCGAAGATCGGACGCAGATCAGTTTTGTGGCGGACCCTGCGCTTCTCAGCAAGCTTCACCGAGTGCGCGACCTCAGTGCATCGCGCCTGAAAGATGCGGGATCCTATCCAGAGCTGATGGAGCTGATGAGTGAGGTCACTCTCGACAAGATCGATCCCCTCCGTAGGGCGGAAAAGCGCAAATCTCGATGTGCGGACTCAATTCCCGACCAGAACGTTGTACATACTCTTCTTAGATTATCAGAGCCATTGCAACAGTTGACCGTTCCGCATGGTATACTTCGTCAGGTGTTTTATATCCAAGACATTTCCTGGGCCTTTGGTTGAGCCTAGCCTGTGCCGCTATGACTTCGTGAGCTTCAACTTGTGCGA
>JACMNQ010000049.1 GCA_014378465.1 Oligoflexia bacterium
CATTGAGACCCCGATTGTCGCGAATTTCCGCGAAGGTCTATCGGTTCTTCAGTACTTCGTTTCCACCCACGGAGCTCGTAAGGGCCTCGCGGATACTGCTCTGAAAACTGCAAACTCCGGATACCTGACTCGTCGTCTGGTTGACGTCTCCCAAGACGTCATCGTGACCGAGCCAGATTGTGGAACTCTTGACGGTCTCTATGTCACCTCCTTGATTGAAGGCGGCGAAGTGATCGAGCGCATGGCAGATCGTATCCTGGGTCGTGTGTCACTTGATGACATCACGGATCCTACGACCAATGCCATGATCGTGAGTCCAAATCAGGAAATCACTGAAGACCTCATGAAGCAGATCGAAGACGCTGGTATTGACCGCGTTCGTATCCGCTCCGTGTTGACTTGTCAGGCCAAGAAAGGGATCTGTGCTCTCTGTTACGGACGCGACCTTTCTCGCGGTCGTATGGTGAACAACGGTGAAGCTGTCGGCGTCATCGCTGCTCAGTCCATCGGTGAGCCAGGCACTCAGTTGACGATGCGTACCTTCCACATCGGTGGAGCCGCTTCTCGTCGCGCTGAACAGTCCAGCCTCGAAGCCAAGACCAAGGGAACTCTCAAGTTCGTCAACGTTGTGACCGTCCGAAACAAAGAAGGTCATCTTACGGTCATGAATCGTAACGGTGAACTCGCTGTGATGGATACCAACAACCGCGAACGTGAGAAGTACTCAGTCGTTTATGGGGCAACGATCCTGCTCCCAGACGGTTCCCCCACTGAAAAGGGCAAGTTGCTCGCCGAGTGGGATCCGTACTCGACTCCGATCATCGCGGAAATGTCCGGCGTGGTGCAGTTCGAAGACATCGAAGAAGGTGTCACCATGCAGGAGCAGTTCGATAGCGTGACGGGTCTTTCTCACAAGGTCATCATTGAATCGAAAGCCAGTGATAAGCGTCCGAAGTTGCTGATTACCGACGGTAAGGGCAACATCATGAAGATTGAAGGCGGCAATCGTGTGGCTCGCTACATGATTCCTGTCGGCGCCAATTTGATCGTGAACGACGGTGAGAACATTGTATCGGGAGATACTCTGGTCAAGATCCATCGCGAAACGACCAAGACGAAAGATATCACTGGGGGTCTCCCACGCGTCGCCGAGTTGTTTGAAGCTCGCAAGCCGAAGGACTCTGCAGTCATCACTGAAATTGACGGTATTGTGTCCTTTGGTAAAGATACCAAGGGCAAGCGTAAGGTCGTTGTAACTCCAGATATGGGCGAACCGAAAGAATATCTCATCGGTAAGGGTCGCCATTTGGCAGTGAATGAAGGCGACTACGTCAAGGCCGGCGAACCTTTGATGGATGGACCCATCAATCCTCATGACATTCTTCGAGTCCTCGGTGAGAAGTCTCTCGCCAAGTACCTCGTCGATGAAGTGCAGGAGGTCTATCGTCTCCAGGGCGTGAAGATCAATGACAAGCACATCGAAACCATTGTCCGCCAGATGCTCCGCAAGGTGAAGATCAAGGAAGTCGGCGATACCAACTTCCTGGCCGGCGAGCAAACTGACAAGGCAACTTTCGAAGCTGAAAACCAAAGGGTCATGCAGACCGGTGGCGCACCCGCCACCGCTGAAGCATTGCTCTTGGGGATCACCAAAGCTTCTCTGACCACGGAAAGCTTCATCTCTGCCGCTTCCTTCCAGGAAACCACCAAGGTTCTCACGGAAGCAAGTCTTAGCGGACGTGTCGATTATCTCCGCGGATTGAAGGAAAACGTGATCATGGGCCGCTTGATTCCTGCCGGTACCGGTTTGACGAAGTACAAGTACCTGCAAGCTACAGTTGTCGAAGAAGATAAAGTCCCAACGTTGAGCAACGAGCCTACGCACGTCGCCACGATGGTTCGATAAGCGGATTCGGAGCTTAGCTCAGCGGTAGAGCAGGGTCTTTACACGGCCAAGGTCATAGGTTCAATCCCTATAGCTCCGACCATAACTCAGAAAATGAAAAAGGCTGCCCCGCTGGGGTGGCCTTTTTCATTTTGCGCCCACTTGGAATTTGAGTTCCCCGGCACCCAAGCGGTAGGGTGCCACCACGAGGAATGCTATGATCACTGCTACGTCGAATCGCATGAACTCTATTTTCATCAACACTGAGATCTCCCTGTTCATCAGGAGCTTGGCATTTTTCGTACTCGCGGGTTTCCTGATCACGTCCGATTCTCAAGCGAGATTGCGAATCAAGGGTAATGCGCCCGAGAATATGGCAGGACTTGCCTCTTTCAAGCTGAAGTGTATCCATTCAAAGGGTGACTACAATCCGGGTTATCAATATTCCAACGGAATAGCGGGACCCGTCTATTCGCCAATTTGCGGATACGAAAAAGCGCCTGACGCCGAGAGGCTCTGCAGTTCTTCCGAGATTTTCATTCTCAATCCGTGTTCGTTCTGTACTTACCCGGCTTACTGCGGGTTGGCTGCCGGAGACTTCGGACCGGAGCAGTGTCACTGCGGAGACTACAAACGGATCGAGTTCTTCGAAGACGATCGATGACAGGATACCAAGGTTGAGTATCCGTGGTTAGATCAGGGATGGTATCTGTCCGTAAGAGTTGTAGGATGAAGACCTGAAAACCATTCGAGTTTTGATTTCACTTTTCAGTTCCTTCGTATCCATCACCGCAATGGCGCGTGACTCAGGAGACATCAAGGCCGTACGGGTCTGCCTGGAAAACTGGGGTAAAAAGAACCCGTTCAAAGGTGAGAGACCGGAGTTTCGCGTGATCGGTGCCAAGGTCAAGGTACTGGGCATCGGGAGTGACGAAGTCAACGACGAGCACGAAACTTCGACTCCCGAACTGGTCCTGGTCAAACCCAATGTAGCAGTCCTTTCAAAATCAACCGTCAGGCTCATGAATCCCAACGGCTGTTATTGCCTGAAGGGCAAAGTGGCGGTTCTCGGATCTTCGGAGATTCAGCTTCACTGCAAAGCCGGCATGGCGTCGAGCAACGGGGGCGCGACGGTCATGGGCACCAGCAAGATGGAAGGCGGAGTGACAGTTCTCGGTTCCACCCGGGTCAAGAGACTGGGTGGTTGCGCTCAGGCGTAAGAGCGTCAGATCGGAATGGAGCAGCGGACTCGGTTCGGTAGGTGAATGGTTCATTCGTTTCATGAACGAATTTTCGCTTCAGTTCAGACGGCAGCGCTGATCTCAATTCGAGACCGTGCTCGCCTGTGGTTCAGCGATCTCCGCCAATCATTTCAAAGACGTCTGCTGAATTTCGCTCAGGGCTGATTGTACGGCGGTATGACGGTCCATCGCCGTATTCTCCACACGAATCAGTGTAATTTTCTGAATGCCCATGAAGCCGAAAACGTGTCGGAGATAACTGCTTGCATGATCAAGCTCTGTCAGGGGACCTTGGCTGTACATTCCCCCTGAAGACACGACGAGATGGAGTTCTTTGTTCGGAGAAAGAAGTCCTTCCGGGCCATGCGCTCCGTAGCGAAACGTGACTCCAACGCGCACGATATGATCGATCCATGCTTTCAACGCGGAAGGGATGGAGAAGTTCCACATGGGTGTGGCGATCACGACCGTGTCTGCCTGAATCAGTTCATTGCAGAGTTCATCGGAAAAATCCAGCAGCCGAGTCTGCTGGGAAGAGCGACTTTCAGGAGGAGTGAAGGAGGCCTGTACCTGCGCCGCTGTCCAGTGGGGAACCGAATCTTCCGTCGAGACACTTCGGATCTTCACTCCTGCAAAAGTGTTTTTCGAAATCCGTGAGTTTCTTTCTCTTTCAAGCAGCCTTTGAACCAGGGCGGTTGAAACTTCGCGACTCGCTGATGATTCCATCGGACTTGCCTGAATTTCAAGAAGGTTCATGAGGCACGCATTCCGCTCTGAAGAAGGCCGTAGGCCATGGAATGGGAAAGAGCTTCCATGTAGAAGATGCACTGCTGCTGCAGGAGCAGATCATCCTTTCCTACAAAGTGTTTGAGAAGGATGTAACCGTTTTCACCGTGTTGTTTTTCTTCGTCTCCCGCACGTGATTCAAGCCACTGCGCCTGACTCGAAGAGATGCCGTATTTTTCAACGGAAGCTTTGAAAAGCGGTTCAATCATATAAGGCACCAGAGCTTCAATTCCCACGTTGAGTCCAGCCGCTCCCACCTGCCAAGGCAAGTCACTACTGTAGATAACGCTTCGCAACAGTGCATCGTGATGGATCCAGACTGCGTGGGGACGATACTTCCATGGAGTTTTTTCGATCAGTTGGGTGGGCCCGTCAAAGGCGGTGACGATCCTCGAGAGGATGCCTGTGTCTCCGTCTTTGTCTTCGCTTCGCCCTGCAAGCAACGTTGAAACTTCGGCTGGGCGCTTTTCCATCAGGTGAGCGACGTGTTTTCCGAAATCCAGGAGGTGCCACATCAATCCTGAGAAGTACCTTTCAGCGTGGGCGGGTTCCGCAGAACCTGAACGCATGGCTTGCATGAACGGATGAGTCTCAATCACGCGGCGGCGTGGCAGGATGATCCGTTGATGACACTCCGCCAGCCAAGGTGGCAGATCTTTTTCAAGTTGTGGGGAGATCATTTCAGTCACTGCTCCTCAAAAGTCGGGTTCAACCGTTCACCGGTATGCTTGCTCCGTTCATGCGATGATGATCTGAATACTCATGCGCCGCAGACGCCTTCTCGAGGGAAACGCTAATCCTTTAGATTTCGTAGTTCAATAAGTATTAAACTAAGAAACTGAGCAAGTTGGAAAAAAGTTGTGCAGCTCGAGCTCAGGAAGTCTTGTCACCCGAAATGGCTTCCCGGTGATGCTCGCGAACCTTTCTCAGCAGCTTCTCCTGATAGGAATCAAGCAGTTCATTGAGCCTTCGTTCATGAATGGAGAGCTTCATCTGAATGGGATCGCTGATGAGGCTGATGATGAAACTCAGGAGAGTGATACCGAACACTATGCTCGCCGTGGCAATGCGAATCTGAGTCGCTGAAACATGAACTGGTGCAACATTGTAAAACGATGAGCCAAGTGTTTTGCCGAGAAAAAAATGAGACGCGGCGTCCTTCTTCGCCCATTTTCGCGCGAGCGTGCGGCCCATCTGGAAAAAATCCAGAGAGCGGCCTCCGAACATGAAATGACTCAGAATGAGAGCGCTGACGGTTCCGGCGACGTCCGCGATCTGCGCCCTTTTCAGGGTGTAGAGTTTGAGTTCTGGAATGATTTCGTTCTGAGAAGTCAGGACGTCCACAAAACTGTCGGAAGTCACGAAAGGTTTCAGTTGAGGATTGGCCTTCAGGACTTTCTTCAGAGCGTTTCCATCTGCGTCTTGAAGCAGTTCCAGCTCGATGAAAGCTTCGATTTCACGCTGAGATCTCGTCTTCAGCCCGGGAGGGATCAGCAGAACCCAGCCCTTGAGGCGATCAAACCCAAGTTTGTCGAGCCAGTCAGCCGCTTTTCTGACGGTCAGAAATGGGATTGCCCAGAGCGCATTGATCGGATTTTTGATGAGATCCTCGGTCCAGGACTTCTTTTGAGTGATCAGCGTGCCAGACATGCTGAAGTGCCTTGCGCAAAAAGGTTGGACGAGCGCCTTTCTCTGTTCAATGTAAAGATGGATGGAATCTTCGAGAGCGTCCCGAATTGTCGAGGCGGAATGAGGTGAGGGCATCTGAGGCATGATTCCATGGTGCGCAAAGCGGGTCCTGTTCACAAGAGTATTGTCCTGCGCCGGCAAGCTTGCCGAGCAGGTCGCTTGCGCTGGCAATCGATGGACACGTCCGATTGAACTGTGACACAAAATCAGCACCATGAAAAAGATACCTGTGCAGGCCATGCTCTTGGGATTAGTTCTCACTTTTCTGAACTCCTGCAGCACCGAAACTCAGGTGGCTGCTTCTGAACGAAATCTCACTCCTCTTGTCTTCATTCATGGGATCAAAGGAGGAAAGCTGGTAAATCCCAAAGGAGACACGCAGTGGCTGACAGGCGCTCAGGCCTTGAGCCTGAGCACTCCGGAGTTGAAGCTTCCTCTTCACTGGGTCGACGATGTTCAAGAGCGGGATGATCTCAAGTCAGACGGGCCTCTGGAGACGGTCAAAGTCATTCCAGGGTTGATCCAGCAGGATATCTACGCAACTTGGCTGAAAGCTGCGCGCACTTCAGGTCATCCATTCTATTCGTTCGCTTACGACTGGAGACGGGACAATCTGGAAACGCTCGAACTTTTCTCAAGATTCATTGAGAAGGTGAGAAGCGAGAACGGAGGCAGGAAAGTCCAGCTCGTGGCTCACAGCATGGGGGGACTGATCAGTTTTGCAGTTCTCAATCAGCATCCGGAAAACTTCGATAGCGCGGTATTCGCTGGTGTGCCCTTCGCTGGAGGCGTGGGCTTTCTCATTGATCTCCACGCTGGAGACTCAGTGGGCACGAACTCCAGGATCCTGTCTCCTCAGGTTCTTTTCACTTTCCCCTCGGTATACACGCTCTTTCCACTCGGCGGGAAAGGACTTGTTGAAGAGGATGGCTCGCCGATCACGATGGATTTCTATTCTCAGCCGCAGTGGAAGGAGAAGAAGCTCGGAGTGTTTTCAGATCCAGCTCGCGTGGCAGCGGTGGGTTCAGAAGAGAAGGCGGAAGCTTTCATGGCAACCGCGTTGGCCCACGCAAAGACTTTCCGAATGCTCCTTGCTCCGAGAAAGCAGAATTTTCCCCCTGTTCTCGTCATTTCAAATGAGGACCGACCCACGCTGGTCACGGCCATTCATCACGGAAAAAAGTCCACGGACGGTTGGGATCTTCAAAGCGCGCCTCAGGCTCCGGGCGACGGCCGTGTTGCCGAGCACGATGCATTTCCGCCGACGGGCGTCGCGTACGATCTGTTTCTCTCCAAGGCTGAACATACTCAGCTTCTCAATGATCCGAAGGTGATTGAACGGATTGAGATTTTCCTGAAGAGGTGACAGTGCACGATGATTCGTCCGGGCTTTCTCATTCCGGTGAGATCAAAGATGTCGCCGTTCAGACCAAAACCAATGCCGAGTTCTATGATGCTCTGTTTCATCTCGTCGCGGAACTCAAGGACTTGATCAAGGAAGAGATGATCAGATTCAGGGAACTCGGCAATGAAGAAGCCGACTAAAACTTTCACATGAACAAGGTCTTCACTCGCGTGTCGACCACCAATGGTCAGCCAAAAAGTGAAAATGCGGTACTTGTCGTCAAGAACAGCGATGACAAGTTGCGGACAGTGACTCTGCCCTGGATCACCAGAGGTCTTTCCGGCTTACGTCAGCCGTGAAAAGAGCAAAGTCGGAACCGTGACCACCACCCGGCAGGTTGGATACATTCTGGTGGATACATTTTCTCCAGCCGGAGATTCCGCGGCTGTTCAAAAGGAGTTCAAAGCCACGCTGAAATCCATGCAGATGTTCGGTGTCGAAAACCTGATCATTGATACTCTGAACAATGGGAGAGGGTCACTGATCCTCGGAATGGAAATGGCTCAGGCTCTGTCCAGCGATAAAATCGTCCTTCTGGTCAATGAAATGTGCGCATCCATGTGCGACATTCTAGCAGATAACGTCGTCGGTCATGAAAATGATCAGGCACCCAGCAGTCATCTTGCTCTTCTCCAGATCGAATCCCTGATGATCCGCAAGGACGGGACTTACCTGGAAAACAACGGTGTCACTCCGGACGTCGCGATCACCGTGGACGAGTCCTCTTCCAACAAATACGAAGCGGTGAGGAAGCTCGCACTGAAAGTGGTTTTTGGAGCTCAAGCTGTAAAGGAGTGCCGGAGGGGATTCCGGCTGTGCGCTCCTGCGGGCGGGCACCTCGCGTGCAAACCGACTGATCATCAGTCCCTCAATGCAGCCCCGCACGCACTTGAGTTCGTTCATTCGAGATCCTGTTCGGGTGGATTTTTTTCGTCAAATTTCCGTCGCCCCTGACCGGAAGGCCAATTTCAAATACCTCTGAATTCTTTTGATGCTAATCTTTGAGAATGAATTCTCACTTGAGTCAACCCTGGATTCCTCTCTCGCGCATCGAATCACTGATCCAGCTGGAGCCGGCTCTTGCCGTACTCGGGCTGGCTCTCGGTGCCTGGTTGATCTACAAGATCTTTCTGCGCGACATTTCCGTCGAGCGTCATACGAATCTGAAGAATCTGTTTTCGAATCTTCTGATGCACATGGGGCTCTGGATCGTTCTGTTCATCACCTATGGGCTGCTTCAAAAAGGCATCGTCATCGGTTCGACTCTGGAACGTTTTTCCTCCTACTTGGGACTCGTGACCCTGATTTCCGGCGCCGTGGTTTTTGTAAAGACCTGCAGGATTCTCCTTTTTGAATACCTCTTTCTGGGACACATGAACGTGGGAGTGCCAGTCCTGCTGGTCAACCTTTTCACGCTTCTCATTTCCATCTGCATGACGGGATGGATCGCCACTGAAGTCTTCAACGTGCGGCTCGCTCCGCTGCTCGCGACTTCGGCCATCTTCTCCCTCGTTCTCGGTCTCGCGCTGCAGGACACTCTGGGAAACCTTTTCGCCGGAGTCGCGCTCCAGCTCGACAAACCCTACGAAATCGGGGACTGGATTGAAATCAAGAGTGGGCCTGAGAAGAGGGTGGGACAGGTTTACGAAATCTCGTGGCGAGCGACTCTGCTCATCGGTCTGAGTGAAGAAGCTCTCACGATCCCGAATCGGATGATGGCCCAGGCGGAAGTCTCGAATTTTTCGAAAAAACAGGGTGCCATTCTGCGGAGTCAGATCTTCAAGGTTCCTTACGGAGTTTCCATTCCTGAAGTCAAAAACATCCTGACGACAGCAGCAACCAAAGTACTGCAAGTGCGCAAGGAACCGGCTCCGGTCGCGCTGGTTTCTGAAACATCGGAAGCGGGGATGTCGTTCAAGGTGGTCTATTCGATCACCGAATTTGGTTCTCAATTCATGATCGCGAATGGCGTCATCACTGCATGCGTTGAAGCGCTGGAAAACGCTGGAATCAGATTGGCACCGCAGCGTGTCCAGATTGTACCCGAGGCCACTCCGGCACTTTCTCAAAACATTCAAAATGCACATCAGAATGCATAATCCACGGCGAATGAACTTTTAAAAAGGCTGTCTAGCCGCTCCAGGCCGTGTTTTTTTGCATGGCATAGGGATTGCTTTTCCCCTTGTGACTTTTCGGAGTCACACCGGGGGAGGGTGAGCGGATGGAACTGCTTTCATTTTCGAATCAAGAATCGCATGAGGTTTTAGATCCAGGCGCCGATCATGGCGCCGGTAGAAGCACTGGGGCTTCGCAGCTCAAAGAACTTCAGCAGTCTCGCCGAGTGCAGCCCCGCTACGAATTTCTGCGGGTCGCAGACTGGGATTTTTTCACAGCAGGTACAGGGATCAAATCCGGATTTCTCGAGAACATCGGAGAACGGGGCTGTCTTTTCAGAACGGCCGAACCCATCGAGCATCGTCGCTGGATTCGCATGATCGTGCGCGAACCGGTAGAGAACCTTCTCATGGTGCTCGTGGGACGCATCGTGCGTCGCGAGGATAAAATGGAATCCTGGGATGATCGGACGGTCACCTTGTATCGCCATGGGGTGGAGTTCATTCAGCCTCTGAACCCAGTCTTGCTTGAGAGGATCAAAAGGGACCACACGACTTGCGTCGTCTGCGGGGACTCCCACGCGAGCATCCCGGATCTGACGGATGCTGATGCTCACTACTGCGTACTCTGTCATTTGCGTCGTGCCTGCCACAATCTGATGGTGCACGACGAACTCGACGAAGCTTGAGCAGCTGCTTCAGCGCCCGAAGTGTCGAGGGTGCGGCCAAGACGGCGATGAATAACTTCTTTTTATCCAGCGGCGCAAGCTACACGAACACTTACTGAACCGGCGCGGCATTCACGAATGCGACTGCTCCGGCGGTCCGACCGATAACTCGTTGGCGTGAGGTCAGCGTACACTGTGTGCGCTGACCTCACGCAGCAACTCAAGCGGCTTCTGAATTGAAAAGGCCCAGGTGCTTCGCAGCATCCGGGCCTTTTTCGTGAACTGGATTTCGGAATCGGCCGAAGCCTCTGCCGGGTCCTATTTCTCTTTTTTGATCTTCGCTTTTTCGAGAAGGAATTTCACGGTCTTGTCTTCGCGCATGCGGAATTCAAGATCGTCACGGCGCTGTGGGTTCTTCAGGTAGAACTCACGGACGCGGGCTTCGTCGACTTTCATATTGGTCGATAGGGTGGTCATCTCGGTATCAATGTCGGCTGGACCCACCGTGATGGTTTCCTTCTTCGCAATCGCTTCAAGGATCAGGCTCGCACGAACCTGATTCTCAGCACGTTTGTTGAGGTTCTCGAGTTCAGCCACGAGCGCTTCCTGAATCATCTGATCCGTGAAGCCCTGGTTCTTGAGGTTATTGCCGACTTCCTGGGCGAGAGCGCGGGTCTGAGCCTGCACGAGGCTGGATGGAACGTCGAAAGTGTTCTTTTCGATGAGCTGCTGAAGAAGATCGCTTCTGAGTTTGCGATCCACTTCGTTCGCACGTTCAGTGGTCAGGTGGTCATTGGCCTTTTTCTTCAGGTCAGCGACACTGTCGTAACCCATGGTCTTGGCCAAAGCGTCATCGAGAGGAGGCAAGGTCTTGGTCTTGAGTTCGTTGATGGTGACGGTGAACTCGGCATCTTTGCCAGCCAGGTCAGCTTCGTAGAAGTCCTTTGGGAATGGAACGCGGAAGGTTTTGGTTTCACCCTTCTTCATGCCGATCATGTTTTCTTCGAAGCCAGGAATCAAAGCATCAGAACCGATTTCGATGACTCGGTTGCCTTTCATTCCTTCTTTCGGCTCGACACCGGTGTCAGTGACGACGCCCCCGTCAAAGGTCATGTCAGCATATTCGCCCTTTTGAGCGGTGTGCTTTTCATCCGTGATCGGATCGAGCTGGGACTGGGAATCGAGAATGCCTTTGATGGCGGTCTCCACATCCTTGTCCGTGATTTCAGCGTTGCCCTGAGAGAGCGCGACGCCGGTGTAACCTTTGACATCGATGTCAGGCATGACTTCGACAGTCGCGGTGAAAGTCAGATCCTTGCCTTCATGCAGAGAGTGATCGTGTTCGCCGTCGCCGGTCTTGTGATCAGGAGTGTCGATCTGAGGGCTGCCGACTGCCATGATTTTTTCCGAACGGAGAGCCTCGCGGTAGGATTCATCAATCAAATTGTGGAACACGCGATGACGTACGTCTTCGCCGTAATACTGCTTCACGACTGACATCGGCACGTGGCCGGGGCGGAAGCCTTTGATCTTGGCGGTGCGCTGAACTTCAGCGAGGCCTTTCTCATAGTGCTTGCTCACTGTCTTGGCAGGGACCTTCACAGTCAATTTACGAGTAATGTTCGACGCCTTCTCAACAGATACAGTAATGTCCATATGTCAGCGGTTTTATTCTAATTGAGTGGCTAAGGAAAGCCTAAAAGGTCAGACCCGGATACCAAACTTGGTCCTGCCAGAGCGCACGTGCCGGTGCGGTCGGACCCACGAGGGATCGATCCCGAGTCTCGAGAATCAGGCGAGTGCAGTCAGGTTCTCTGCGGTCTTCGCCTACCTGCAGCAAAGTTCCAGAAATTCCGCGCACCATCTGTTTGAGAAACCCTGTCCCGACGAGTCGAACTCGGACAAGGCCAAACGGAGCTCCACCTGTCAGTGCGCTTTCAAGGTGGGGCGCCCCCGGGATTCCGATGGACTCAAGCGTGACTTGAGCTTCGAGAATCCTGCGGACGGTGGGGCCTGGTTTGGAGCCCGAGGCTTGAAAGGGCTTGAAGTCGTGTTCGCCTTTGAGGTGGTTGAGCGCCCGCTGAATCGCCGGGAGATTGAGCGGTCTTTTGATCCACCAGGAGTAGGGCTCAAGATGCGGCAAAGCGCTGGGTCCCTGTTGAAAGTAGTAACTGTACTGTTTGTGAGAGGCGCTCCGCTGAGAGTGAAAGTCAATCGGGACCGACCGGAGAGCCTGGATCCGGATATCGATGGGGAGCAGAGAATTGAGCCCCTTCTGCAGAATCAGGGGGTCCCACTCCTTCTTCTTGAGACTGAAATGGGCGACCTGGCCAACAGAGTGAACTCCGGAATCCGTTCGCCCGCTGCCGACCACGGCAAACTTCTCGCCGGTGATTTTTTGCAGGGCGAGCTCCAGGGTTTCCTGAATGCTGGGCGCATCGCCCGAGTTCGTGCCGGATTGCTTCTGCCAACCGCAGTACTGCGTTCCGACGTAGGAAATCAGGGCTGCGTACTTGAACATCGGGCCGTCATACTTGAAATGTGCTTCAAGATCGGGCTGTTCAGGCTCAGGAGAAGCCTGGTGTGAAGTCATGTCGCCAGGCACGGTCTCAGAGCTCAAACGTGAAGCCGGCGTTGAAGCCCGTGGCCATGATTCCGACTGCACCCGAAAAAGTGCTCAGTCGTGCGTAATTGACCGTGAGGTAGTAATGTTTGATCCCGTTGGCATCATAGAGATCCCAGGCAGCACCGCGACTGATCCAGTCGAGGAGAAAATTCACGCCCGCTTCACCGTAATACCCACGCGACTCTCCGTAATGCCAAGGCCCGTTGTCATTTCGGGTTTCGACATACCCGATGATCGCCGGGCCGAATTCCACGTAGGGTTTGATGTAGCGACTGAGGTTGGCTCTGTAGATGAGGCCGGCGGTCAAAGGGATCGTGAAGAACTGAAGCTTGGTCTGAGAAAGCGCATCGAAAAGCACTCCACTTTCTTTGGTGAGCGGAAATTTGAAAGGTCCTTGACCGTTCTTGAACGTGAAGCCCAGGTTCAGGATGACGCCCAGACTGCCAATCCACTCGCGGTCAAAGGGCTTGAACTCATAGAAAAATTTGAGGTCCGGGACGAAATTGCTGCCATACACCGTCTTGTACGGCGCAGCTGCAGTGTCATTGGTCGCATTATGGTCCGATGTGACGTCGAACTGGATGCCAAAAGCCTGGTGAGTCAAAGGTTCCATCTTGGGCTCAAGCGTCTTGCCCGCGTGGAAGTCATCGATCGCACTGCCGTCCCCGGGAGTGTGAGTGATTTTCGGTTTTTCCTGTTCGATGAAGGATCCCTGAGGCGTGGGCTTCTCATTGAGCTTGCGCTGGAGGGCTTCCGTATAACTTTCCTGATTGGCCGGCGGGGCGGGGTTCATTCCCTGACGAAGTTTTTGAATGTAGGGGTCAGGATTTTCCTGAGTGCGTGCGGGTTCATTCTTGATCGTGTCCGACTTCTTGGCGTCTTCTTCTTCGATCTTCTTCTGGAGAGAG
Organism: Oligoflexia bacterium; assembly: GCA_014378465.1. Lineage (GTDB taxonomy): Bacteria > Bdellovibrionota > UBA1018 > UBA1018 > UBA1018 > UBA1018. Next base: position 13,323 of record JACMNQ010000049.1, read on the forward strand.
TCGATGTAGGGAGAGTTCGAAGCTTCCTGGGCTTGGCTTGAGCGGGTCGAGAGTGCGGCAAACCCGATCAAGGTCGTGCCTGCAAGCAAAGTGAAAGCACCCCGCCGAATGAACGTTGCCGGTAGAAAAGCGATGATCCACGCGAGCAAGGTCAAACTCAGGAGAAGGGCGGCGGCTCCCAGGTGGAGCGCAAGCCATCCGAACAATTGAACTGGAATGAGCGCGGTCAGGACTGGAAAGCGAAAGGCAGGATGTTCCATCAGCCACTCTGCGGCAGGAGGGGACCAGCCGTAATACCAACGAACGAAAAGTTGACCGAAGTCATGTTGAAGAAGCACGCGATCTCGAAACTGCCTGAGCATGAGCACTGGAGCATCTTCGCCCGAACGAAAAGCTGCAGTCGCGATGAAGCAGCTGCTTTTCTGAAGGAAAGTACTGATCTGAGAAGTCTGAACGTGGGTCAGGGGACAGCCAAAGGCGCTGTAGGCGCCAGCATTGTCTCGCAATGCAAACGCAAGGTGATACGAGTTGCCGCCGGTACCATCTGTGTTGGCAAACCCCGTGACTTCGCGCGAACCTCCGACTGGAACGCGAGGATGAAGCTGATTCACAATGATGCTGGAGGTATTGGGTGGAGCGTTGTTCTGCCCGACAACGATGATTGCGTTTGCTCCGGACTGAGTCGTCCCACCCAGCTTGTCCGTATTGAGATAAATGCGTTCGTCACCAGGGAAATACAGGCTATCCAAAGTGTCGGGTGAACAGGCCGAAAGAGTCGGCAGGGTGGTTTCCAGCTGAAGATTCAGGGTCGCTGTTTCAGGAGTTCCACCGACTGCGGCCGTATCTGAAAAATTGAAAGTGAAAGTGAAAGGCTGTGCGGTGCTGCTCACATCCACTGTGCCTGGAGTGGTTCCGAGGCAGCCTTTGATATCCGCGTTCAGAGTGCAGAGATTCTGCAGAAAAAAACCGACTTCAACAGTACCGCCGCTTGTGGGTACGAGGACAGGTGCGAACTGGTAACCTTCAGCCACGGTGCTCGGAACACGATTGACGAGGATTCCGGTGCAGGCATCGGAGAGACGGTCCTGGCACGGGAAGTTATTCACATCATAGAGGGGCACGAACGCAGTTCCACCCGACTTCAGGCCTGCATTGATCGAAATGAAAGGTTTGGTAGTGTTGACGTTGAACTGCACCAGATTTGAGGCGTCAATCCGATCGGTGACGGTGATTTGACGGAATTGGGAAGTCATGCCCGTGCCAGGATCAGTTACCGTGTCTCCTGAGTCCACATTCAGGCCTGCAATCCCGCTTGGAGCGTAAAAAACAGTCGCAGAACCTCCCAAGGAGGGAGTCACCAGGCCATAAGGAGCCACAGGCGTTACACTTGAAGCAGCCCTTGCACCCGTCGTTCCGACCGAACCGAGCGCAACACCCGCAAGCGCAACCGAACTGAAAAATTTAATTGAGAATCTTGATGAGTGTTTCAGCGATTTGCACAGCATTGAGTGCTGCTCCTTTTCTCAGATTGTCGGAAACGACCCAGAGGTTGAGTCCGTTTTCAACTGAGGTGTCTTTTCTGATGCGTCCCACATAGACCGCGTCGTTGCCGGTGGCGCCTTCGACTGGATCACCTTCGCCCGTCACGTTCATAGGATAGATCTGTTTGGAAGGATCATCGAGCAAAATCACGCCGTCCTGAGCACCCAGAGCGGCACGCACCTCTTCGACTGAGAAAGGCTTTTCGCATTCGATGTTCACGGATTCGCCGTGGCAGGAGAAAGTCGGAACGCGAACTGCGGTGACGGAAACCTTGAGCTTCGGGAGGCCCATGATCTTGCGGGTCTCGTTGACCACTTTCTGTTCTTCGCTGGTGTACCCATCGTCTTTGAACCCACCAATCTGCGGAATGCAGTTGAAGGCGATCTGGTGGGAGAAGACCTTGGCCGGAAGAGACTTCTGATTGAACATCGCTGCGGTCTGAGCCGAGAGTTCGTCCATCGCAGCGGTCCCTGCACCACTCGTGCTCTGGTAAGTGGAGACGACGATGCGTTTGATGCCCCACTTTTCATGGATGGGTTTCAGTGCGACGACGAGTTGCACCGTGGTGCAGTTCGGGCCGGCGATGATGCGGGCTTTGCCCTTGGGCGTGGAATTGGAAAGGCCACTGAGTTCCTTGCCATTCACTTCAGGAACGACCAGAGAAACTTCCGGATCGAGGCGGTAAGTGGCGGAGTTGTCGATGACCCAGGCGCCCGCCTCGGCAGCGTGGAGTGCCCATTCTTCGGAGACTTCGTCGGAAGCATCAAAGAAGGCGATGTCAATTCCGTCGAAGCAGCCTTTCGTCATGGCAGTGCAGCGGTAAGGTTTTTCGTTCAGGTGGAGGATTCTTCCTTCAGAGCGAGCCGAAGCGAAGGGGCGAAGTTCCGCGACTGGAAATTTTCGATCTTCAAGGATCTCGAACAATTCCCGACCCACGGCGCCAGTGGCGCCGACAACAGCAATCTTATAACCGTGATTCTTCTGCGTGCCCATGACTCTGTTGAGTAGCGCGGGACGGGCCTTTGATCAAACGAAATACGGCGTAAACGAGGCTCAAGGCCACGTAAGTGACCAGGACCAGAAACAGGGTGATTTCAGGTTTGACCGCGATCAGAATCATCGCGAGCACACCGACCATGAGGTAGCCGAAAGTTGCCCGCGAACGCCAGTTCACTTCCTTGAACGAAGGAAATGGAACCGTGCTCACCATGAGACTGGCCAGTCCGAAAGTGAAGATGAGGGCCACGAGCTCACGCGAGAACATCGAGCCGTCCGCAGGCCATCCCAGCGTCTGATTGAAGATGATGTAAGTGGCGACGACTCCCGCTGCCATCGGGATCGGAAGTCCCTGAAAGAAACTCGAGCTGATCTTGCCGGCGCTCACATTGAATCGAGCAAGCCGCAGTGCTCCACATGCAGTGAATAAAAACGCGGCCAGCCAACCCAAGCGGCCATAGGGTTCGAGTGCCCACTGATAGAGGAGGATGCCTGGAGCTGCTCCAAAGGAAACGAGGTCTGACATGCTGTCGTACTGGACCCCGAACTCACTCGTTGCCTTGGCCATTCGAGCGACTCGTCCATCCAGCGCATCGAAAATCGCCGCTGCCAGAATCGCCCAGGCGGCTGGGACAAACTCCTGATGAATGGACGCAATCATCGAATAAAAACCGCAAAAGAGATTCGCAGTCGTGACCAGGTTCGGGACGATATAGATTTTTCTCATGAGGTGGGTATCAGAGTAACCAGCCCGAAACCTGAAAGCAATGGGCCTGATGTTGTCATCAGTGCTGGCCGCTCATCAAAAGCCATAAGCCGGTCACTCCCATTGCGACTCCAAGTGTCCGTAAGAAGGAGACTTTTTCGAGGCCGAGGGCCCAGGCCACCGGAACTGAGAGAACTGGCGCCAATGATGTCAGGGTGCTTCCAATGATCATGGGAGAGTTCGCCAAACCGTACATGAATAAAAAAGATCCAAACACTGGCTCAGCGATGAAAATCCAAAGCGACTTCTTGAGAGCGGACCAGGGAAGAAAAATCTTAGACTTGCGCGTCATGATCACGGACAGGAACAGGCTCACACTCATGGCGAGAATCATTCGGAGGGAGTTGCCAACCGAATTGGGAATGTCAGCGCCTCCGTTCGCAATCGCGAAGCTGTTCACTGCCCACAGAATTGAAACCGTGCCCGCAAGCAGCACTCCCGTCTTTCGATTTTCCAGGCGACTTGCAGGTGCGGTCAGGCTCGGAAGCGAGTCCGCATCGGATTCGAGCACTACGTCGCCAGACTCAGGTCGGATCTCGGGGTGAGGAGTCTGAGGACCATTCAAGATGACCGTGATGACTCCCGTGATCGTCACGAAAAGTCCGACCAGTCCTTGAGTGTGAATCGTCTGCTTCAGGAAGATCATTCCGAAAGCTGTAGTCCAGATGGGAAAACACGAGGCAATGGCGAGCGCTCCTGGAACTCCAAGAGAGCGAGTGCTCCAGAAGAACAGCACGTCCCCGAAGCCGTAACTCGCGAAGGTCCCGAGCATGAACCAGCCGAGGTGGTGCAAAGCGAGGTGAGAGTAAGCGGCAAGTCCTGCACTCCATCCGCCGGCGAGGAGAAAAGTGAGCACGATGAAAAACGGCAGGCCGACGAGCGCACGCGTGAAATTGATTCCGAAAGCCGAGAAACGGCGAGAAAGTGTCGAGTAAGCTGAAGAACCGATGGCCCACGTCACTGAAGATAGAAAAGCGCAAAGGGGACCGGTCCAGGTGGGGGTTACAGAGGGGAGGATCATGAAGTGAGGAGACCTTACCCGCGAGTCGGCCCTTTGGGAAGAAGTCCTGCCTTGAGCTTGAGTTCGGCGTCGGACGCCCGAACGTAGCGTGGGTGAACTTCGAGGGGTTTGCGGACGAGGCCCGCCTGAAAAGCTTCCCAGACCAGCAGTCCCAGGTAGCGGCCCTGAACCTGATCCGAGAAAGGAACGGGGCAGGGGATTTCCTGATCGGCGGGGAGAAGTTTCCACGCATCCGGATAGCGGTTCCGGCCTTCACCGATTGCGACCCAGTGAACGTTTTCCTTCTGAGTTCCTTCAGCGAGTTTCTTTCGAACGGCTTTCATCAGTTCATCGGGAGAGATGACCTGTTCTTCGGCACCGCGTTTCCAGAGCCCTGGATAATCTCCGTCCGCGAGGACGACACAATCCGTGAGCGATTTTGCATTTCCCCAGAGGGCGAAGAGTTCCCCTTTGCAGGCGTCCGTGCAGGCGATCAGGACGGTCTTGGACTTCTGCTGGGCCAGCCAGAGAGCGGCAGGGCGCGCGAGCGCAGCAAGGCTGGAGACGCCGATCAGAGGTTTGTTCAGAGCACTCGCCAAAGTGCGCGCCGTGGTGATGCCGATGCGAAGGCCAGTGAAACTTCCGGGGCCCACGCCGACGCCAAAGACATCGATGTCCTCGAGCTTCCAGCGCACTGACTGAAGGAGTTGATGGATCCCCCAGAGGAGTTGCTCGGAGTGGGTTGAGTCGACATTGATCGCCCACTCGCTGACGAGCCGGTAACCTTTGGCTTTATTTTCGGGATCCCATTCCAGAGCCACCAGTGCTCCGGCTTTTTGGGACGTATCCCAGGCGAGTAATTTCATTCGAGCACGCTCATACTCTAATTGAAGAGCGGAAGTCGCGACAAATCATTCTTGATGACGACGACCATGAGCAGAAGGATCAGGGAGAGCCCGACCTGCTGAATGATCTCGGTCTGGCGAATCGTGAGCGGCCTTTTTCGAATGGCTTCGATTGCCAGCAGGAGCAGGTGACCCCCATCGAGGACCGGGATCGGGAGAATGTTGAGCACTCCCAGGCCGACCGACAGGATGGCCATCGTGCTCAGAAAAGCGATCAAGCCTCTTGAGATGGACTCGCCCGCGATCTTTCCGATCAGGATCGGGCCGCCGAGAGTGGCCACTGAAACTTCACCGGTGAACATTTTGGTGATCGAAACGAAGTTTCTCCAGGAGAAGACGACCATGCGCTCGGTCGCTTTGAACACCAGAGTGAAGGGATTGTAGATCCGCTCAATGAAAGTGACGGGCTCAGCCCAGGAGAGCATCGGAACCACTCCGATGGTGAATTGGACGGTCTTCTTGAGCAGGACGTCGCGAGTCTGGGTGCCCGTTGGGGTGAGAGAAGCCGTGGTGATCTTGCCATCTCGCTCCCAGCGCACTTCGACTTTGCCGTCTTTTTCGCCTGCACGCTGAACCGCGTCCTTGAGTTCAAAGAAACTGTGGATGTCCTGCGTGCCGATGCCGACCAGGCGATCGCCCGGCTTGATGCCGGCTTTCTCAGCCGGAGATTGTGGGACCGGCTTGTCCACGAACAGTTCTGAGGAGTGCAAACCCAGGTCAGCCGCAACGGATTTTCCGACCGCAGGCTTCGTGAAAGTGAAGTCCTTCTGTGCGGTGACGGTGCCGGTTTTGGCTTCCTTGAGTCCTTTGAATTCCTTGGAATCTTTCTGATCCTTGGAGGACTGGGCCATGATCTTCGCCGTGCTGCCGGCTGGGAGCGCATTGTAGCGTTTTTCGAAGGACTCCCAGTCCTTGAGCGCGGTGCCGTTCAAGGAGAGCAGTTCATCTCCCGTTTTCAAGCCGGCTTTGGCAGCGAGAGACTCGGGATTGGAAAGCCCGATCGCGGTGGAGCGAGCGGTGGGGATCAAGCCGTCGATTTCGCCGACATGAGTCGCCTCGCCATAGACGCTGTAGCCATCCTGAATGGTGGGAGTGACCGTGACGTGAGTTGGAGTCATGGTGCCGTCATGAATGACTGCGAAGTCGATCTTCTGAGCCGGCTTGTCATTGACGACATTCATCACTTCTTCGAATTTTTTGACCGCCTTGCCATCGATGGCGACGATCTGATCACCGCTGCGGAGGCCGGACTGTTCTGCATGAGAACCCTGTACGACTCGACCCACGTAGCTCGAAAGCTGAGGTTCGCCGATCAGGAGAATCGCCATGAAGACGATGATGGCCCAGATGAAATTGAAGAGAGGTCCACCGAAGAAGATGAAGAATCTCTTCCACGGCGCCTGGCGCGGGAGGGAGCGCTTGAGTTCCGCTTCCGTCAGTTTTGAATCCGGCTCTTCACCCATGAGCTTGACGAAGCCGCCGAGCGGGATCGCGGAAATCTTCCATTCCGTTTCACCGATCTGCTTGCTCCAGATGCGGGGACCGAAGCCGATGGAGAAGACTTCAGCTTTCACTCCAAAGAGTTTGGCGAAAAGGAAATGCCCCATTTCGTGAACGATGACGAGAGGACCCAGGACAGCGAGAAAGCCGAGAATGGAAAGCAAGATGAATCTCCTTTACCCAAATATGCGAATGCAGGCGTACATGATGGGTGCACTCCATATTACACCATCAAAGCGGTCCAAAAAACCACCATGGCCTGGCAAAATCGAACCAGAATCTTTTTTGTTGAACGCTCGCTTGAGAAAGCTTTCCGCCAAATCTCCAACGGGTGCGGCGATGCCGACGATGAGCGGGATCATGACCATCCCCGTCCAGGAGAGGGCTGAAAAGAAAATCAGTTTATAAATCAAGGTGACCAGGATGGCCAAAGCCAGGCCGCCCAGTGCACCCTCCTGAGTCTTCTTGGGGCTGATGAAAGGATAGAGCTTCTTTTTGCCCCACTTCTTCCCGGCAAAATATGCCCCGGTGTCCCCGAAGAAGACGATCAGCAGGAAGAGAAGAGTCCAGTGCACTCCGTTATTCAAGTCACGCATGAGGACCAGGAAGAGCGGAAGAAAGCCCAGGTAGACGACTCCGAAAGTCGAATACATGAGTTCCTGAAAATGAGTATTGAGGAAGTCACCATCATGGCGCTGGGCGGTAAAGAGAAAGTAACTGAAAAGGAGAAAGAAACAGATGAGAAAAAGTTCGTATTCAGCGCGTGGGATCCAGAAATTCACGAAAGCCAGCAGCCAGGTCAGCCCCATCAGGAGTCCGCGCTTTTCAAGACGGTCTGGAAGGGTGAACGTCATCTCGACGAATTCATAGATCATCGCAACGGACATCACGGCGGCGAGCAGCGCCACGCCGATGCGTCCACCAGAGATGATGAGGATGATCAGAACCACGGCGCCCGAGAGCCCGGTCTGCAACCTCCGAGTCAGTTCAGAAGCTGGGGCCTTGGCAGCAGTGGGTTCAGTCATGTCATCCATCCTTTTTTTACAGGAGAAACGGCCAATTTTGCAGTCGCTTCAGGGGTAGGGACAGGCAGTGAGTGAGCCGACGTCAAGTTTGCTGCACCTGGCTTGGAGATCAGGGCAGTTGAAGTCGAGGTAGGGGCGGAGTTCACTCCACCGAATCGGCGGTGGCGTTGTGAATACTGCTCGATCGCGTTTCTCAAGTGGCTTGGAGCGAAGTCTGGCCAACAGACATCAGCAAAGACGAACTCGGCGTAGGCGGCTTGCCAGAGCATGAAGTTGCTCACGCGAATCTCCCCACTTGTTCGAATCACGAGATCCACATCGGCGAGTTCACCCAGCTGGGAGGTCCAGAAGTACTGCTCGAGCATATCTTCGGTCAGGTCTTCAGGCCGATGTTTGCCCTCGACGCAGTCCCTGGCGAAAAGAGCGGTCGCACGCATGAGTTCTCGGCGCGATCCGTACGAGACGGCAAACGTGAGTTTGAGCCCGGTGTTTTTGGAGAGTCTTTCGAGCGCTGGGTCCAGCACTCCGCGAACATCAGCACTCAGGCGTTCGATCTCGCCGATCACTCCGAGGCACACGTTCTGGGCCTGAAGCTCACGCTCTTCGCGGATCAGAAATTTCTTGAGGATCTTCCACAGAGTGTTGAGTTCCTGATCGGGGCGAGACCAGTTCTCCGTGGAGAAGGCGTACAAAGTGAGGGCTTTGACTCCGAGGCGGTTGGCTTCGCGGACGATTTCCCTGATCCGGGAGGCACCGCGGATATGCCCAAACACACGGGGATGGTGCCGCTTCTGGGCCCACCTTCCGTTGCCATCCATGATGATGGCGATGTGCTTGGGTATTCGGGTTTGAACTGACATCAGCGTGTTTGACGAACTAGATCGTCATGATCTCTTTTTCTTTGCCGGCAAGGACCTTGTCCACTTCGGTGGTCTTTTCGTCAGTTTTCTTCTGGATGAGTTCCATGGCTTTCTTGGCATCATCTTCAGAGAGAGTTTTCGCTTTTTCTGCCTTCTTCACTTCCTCGTTGCCGTCGCGGCGTTGACCGCGCATGGCCACTTTGGTTTCTTCGCCCATCTTCTTCACGAGCTTGACCATTTCCTTGCGGCGATCTTCAGTCATCATCGGCACGTTGATGCGGACCACTTTGCCGTCGTTCTGAGGAGTCAGACCGAGGTTGGCAGCCAGAATCGCTTTTTCAATCGCGCCGAGAAGAGTGGCTTCCCATGGATTGATCTGAATCGTCTTGGCATCAGGAGTGGTGACGTTTGCAACCTGGCTCAGAGGCACGGGGGAGCCGTAATAATCAACGTGAACGGTATCGACCAGGGCAGTCGATGCGCGGCCAGTGCGGACCTTCGTGAGATCGGCCTTGAGAGCCTGAAGACTTTTGTCCATTTGCTGAGTCATGGTGTCGACAATTGCTTTTGACATGCGGATGATCCTCCTTTGGATTTTCCAGTTACGATGAAATTCAGTGAACTAAAGTACCGATGGCTTCGCCTTCGACAAGGCGTCTGAGCGCACCCTTTTCGTGAAGGTTGAAAACGATGATCGGAAGCTTGTTGTCCATGCACAGAGAGATTGCAGTGGAGTCCATCACCTGAAGTCCGCGCTGGAGCACTTCGATGTAAGTCACTTCTTCAAAGCGTTTGGCTTCCGGATTCTTCTTGGGATCAGCGTCGTAGACGCCGTCAACCTTGGTGGCCTTGATCACGACCTGGGAGCCGACTTCCATCGCGCGAAGGGCAGCGGTGGTATCCGTGGTGAAATAGGGATTGCCGGTGCCGCCTCCGAAAATCACGACCCGCTCTTTTTCAAGGTGTCGGACGGCCTTGCGGCGAATGTAAGGTTCGGCGAGTTCCTGCATTTCGATCGCGGACTGAACGCGCGTGTGGACATTTTCGCGTTCAAGAGCGTCCTGAAGGGCGAGGCAGTTCAAAACGGTGGCCAGCATGCCCATGTAATCGGCGGATGCCCGGTCCATGCCTTGGGTCGCGCCTGCGATCCCACGAAAGATGTTTCCGCCTCCAAGGACGATCGCAACCTGAATGCCCATCCCGTGAATTTCTTTGATCTGATCGGCGAGGACTTTCAGCACGTCAGTGTCGATTCCGTAACCGGCATCGCCGGCGAGAGCTTCGCCTGAAAGCTTGAGAAGGATTCGTTTGTAAGGTTCGCTGCGTTTTTTCATAAGTGCCCAAGGTCCAGCGGTTGGTACTGCTTTTTGAAAGAAGGCCCCGGAATGATTGCATTCATTACATTCCGGGGACCCGCTTGAAAGAATACGAGCCGATTGAGATCAATCAGCGAGAAGTCGGAAGATCAGTGAGCCGCTTCTTCTGAAGCTTTCTCAGTCTTCTGTCCTTCGCCGAGAGCGAAACGAGAGAAACGACGAATGGTGATGTTCTCACCCAAAGTCGCGATCAGCTCTTTGTTGAGCTGGTCAATCGTCTTGCTGGTGTCCTTGACGAAGATCTGATTGTAGAGACAATTGTCTTCGAAGAACTTGTTGATCTTGCCTTCAGCGATTTTTTCGAGAACCGCTGCGGGCTTGTTGGAAGCCTGCATCTGAGCGATGGCAATTTCCTTTTCCTTCGCGATGACTGCTGCAGGCACTTCGTCAGAGCGAACCCATTGTGGGCTTGCTGCAGCGATGTGCATGGAGACGTCACGGACGAAGTCACGGAACTGCTCGGTACGAGCCACGAAGTCAGTTTCACAATTGACTTCAAGCAGAACGCCGACTCGACCTTCACCATGAATGTAGGAGGAGACGGAGCCTTCTTTGGTGGCGCGGCCCGCTTTTTTGGAAGCCGATGCGATGCCCTTCTTGCGAAGGTGATCGATCGCCTTTTCGAAGTCGCCCGCGGTTTCCGTAAGAGCTTTCTTACAGTCCATCATGCCGGCGCCGGTTTTTTCACGAAGTTCTTTTACTGCAGCTGCTGTAATTTCCATCGTTTGAATTCCTTACTTCTTTGCGGTTGGGGCTTTTTTCGCTTTTGCAGCAGCAGGAGCTTTGTCCGCTTTTGCCACAACAGCGCCTACTGCAGCTTTGATCGTCGTCGCTACGGAAGCGATCCCATCAGAAGCGGCGGCCGAAACACCGTCGGTGCCTTCAGCGCCTTCGACAGTGGCTTCTTCAGCGGCCAGGAGGTCAGCTTCGTCCACGCCCTGCAGATCGATGTCGCCTTCAAAACGGGAGACTTTCTTTTCGTTGTCTTCGTCTTTTGATGCGCTGTCGGCAACTTCCTGAGCACGGAGTTTTTCCTGGAAGGTTGCAGCACCTTCGATGCAGCTGTCTGCAATGAGGCGAGCAAACAGACGAACGCTTCGGATCGCATCGTCGTTGCCAGGGATCACGTGAGTGATGTTGGATGGGTCACAGTTGGTGTCCACGACAGCGATGGTCGGAATGCCGAGCTTCTTCGCTTCGAGAATCGCGATGTGTTCTTTTTCGGTGTCGATGACGAAGATCGCGCCAGGGAGCTTCTTCATGTCTTCGATGCCGCCGAGAGACTGCTTGAGTTTCTCAAGGTCGCGGTTCATGCGGGATTGTTCTTTTTTAGGGGTTTCGTTCCAGGCTTCAGACTTCTGAAGCGCTTCGATCTTCTTGAGGCGATCGATGGACGCTTTGACGGTCTGGTAGTTGGTCAGCATGCCACCCAACCAGCGGTTGGTGATGTAGTACATGCCGGCGCGCTTGGCTTCTTCTTCGATGACTTCTTTGGCTTGCTTCTTGGTTCCGACGAACAGAACTTTTTTGCCTTCAGCGGCGATCTTCGCAGCGAAGGTGCAGGCGGTACGGGCTTGTTCAACGGTCTTCTGAAGATCGATGATGTAGATTCCGTTACGGGCGCCGAAAACATAAGGCTTCATTTTTGGATTCCAACGACGAGTCTGGTGACCGAAGTGGACGCCAGCTTCGAGAAGCTCACGCATGGTTACTTGAGGCATTGATTTGCTCCTGAGAACGAGTCAGTGATTGACCCGATTAAAGCGGAAGAGAGAAACGGCGCTGACTTGGGAAAGTGAAACGCAGAAAACTCCTACTTACCGCGGTTATGGAAACTCGATGTAAGTTTCCCATCCACTCCGGAAACCGACTTTCTGGGTTGCTCAGACCAGTCGCTTTTCAGCTTCCGGCCTCAGTTACCTGCATGAGTCAGCACCACGTCACCCGAAGTGTGTTTGGTAGTAGGGAGGGTATTACCGGGATGAGAATGGAAGCGCAAGAGAGATTTGGGGTGAGGATTCGGGTGGTTGGAGAGTTTTTAATGCGCAGCGTTGCAAGCGTTCCGGTTCGTCTCTCTCTGGAATCGAGGCGGGGGTTGAGGCGATGGCCAAGCAGAAGGCTCGAAGGCAATCCAGCAGTCCATTGTTTCCCTGAGGATTCTTCAACAAGTTCTGACCCTGGCAGAGAAGTTAGCCGGTCGTGTCAAAGCTGCGCGCTCAGTCCGATGGTGTAGTAGCGACCTTCAAGTGGCGAGTCTTCGACCAGCTCGAGTTTTCGGTCCGTGAGATTTTCGATGCCGCCGATCAGGTGCACATCTTTGATGAGCTGAACCTGGGCGTTCAGGTCAAAGTACGCATATCCGGGAAGGTTCTGGGTCACACCCAGGTACTTGCCTGAGAATCTCGCGGCAGGAGAAACTCCCCAGCGAGGTTGGTCTCCGGCTTCATGAAAATCGGCGGACAGGGCGTCTGAAAATTTCGGGAGGTACTGAAACTGCTGCTGTGTGCTCTCGACGTTCGAATGAGTGAGGCTCAGACGGTTGTGGAGATCCAGCCAGCCCGTTGGGTGAACGTTGAGCGAGTGAATCAGCGCCGAGACGGCTCCGCTGCCGCCGTTGCCGGTGCTCGAGATGTTGGTCGCGGCATCGTAAGTGTTGATCTTTGAGTTGCGTTTGGCCTGGACGTAGCCTTCGAGGCTCGAGCTCGCGAAGGCGTTCGAAGAGTCAATCCCCAGGGTCAGTGTGTAGACTTTTTCGGGCTGAAGCTCCGGGTTCCCGATGAACGTGAAGAAAGGAGTCCGGATGACGTAGTATCGATCATTCAAGGAGGGGAACTTCTTGTTGTAGCTCAAGCGTGCGAAGACTCCGGCTTTGCTGCCTTCCATCGGAGGGAGTTCTTTTCTCACTCCAAGCGTTCCCATGGGAGCGAAGCCTTTGCGACTGACGCCGACGACTTGGAACGAAGGCTCAATCAGAAGTTCATTCCACACGGTGCTTCGAGTGAGCTGGAAGTTGCCCAGGTACTCCTTGGGCGGCGAGATCTGAACTGAGTTCACGTCAACACTTCGGGCTCCTGCGCCGACTTTCCACGCGTCGAAGAGGTAAACGGAGTCCGCACCCAGTTGCCTCACGTGAGTGCGAGTCGGGCGCACGGGATCATCCGAGCGCAGGTAAGTCGAGTCAAAGAAGACGCTGGTCTTGAGGAGGGAAGTGGATGAGAGCTGAGAATCCATCTGAAGGACGGGGATATAGCGAAGAGTGGTCTGCTGCGCACTCGCCCCGCTCCTGAAGGACTGAAGATTTTTTGCAGTCTGATCCGTGACGAGGATGTGGTACTTGCCGGAAATTTTGCCGCTGCCCCAGCGCCCGCTCAGGGATCCTGCAGGACCCGTCACTTGATCAAAGCTGTTGCCCGCGACGATCGCGAACTGATCTTTGACTTTGGTTCCGGCTGAGAGCTGTCCAATGTGCGCAGTCGAATAGGTGCTCGTGATGCGTGAAAATTTTTCTGAAGTGGTCAGAGCCTGCTGAGTCCAGGGTACCAGGGTGAGGGATCCCGCGGTTCCGCGAGGATCAAAGGCGCCTTGCGAAGGCCCGATCTGATAGGAGAAACCCGACCAGATGTACTGAGGAAAGCTCGACAGATCAAAGCCGCCGCCTTGCGGCCCATTGAGTGGGATACCGAGAGTATTGACATCGGTTTCTTCAGAGCCCTGCCCCAGGCCGATGAAGCTCGAAATGTTTCCAGGCTTTCCGTTATTGATGAAGTGAAAGGGGATCTGATCTTTCAGATCCTGCGTGATTCCGCCGCTCCCGTTGGTGAGAGTGGTACCGCCTTGATTGGCCGGAACGACCGGATCATACTTGAAAGCGTCAGAAGGAGTGCCTTCTTTCACGATCGCCGGCAGTAACCATTCCTGAGTGAAGGCCAGGTGAGGAGTGCTCAAGGAGAGGAGGACAAAAGTGGCGATGCCATGAACCAGAAGCGAGTGAGTCATTTTCAAGGAGAACCTCCGCGGGTCAGGTGGTGTCTCAAGGCGATCGCCCTGAAGCAGAAGTCTGATTGAGCAATCGGGCTTTGTTTCCCGAGATTTCAAACGTTCGGTTTGAAATCAGGGAGAAACTTACCGTTGCGGGACAGCTCCGGATTTTCACCGGATTCCCTCAGGCAGACGAGTTGTTTTGCAAAGGTGTTAGGTAATTCTTGAGGTACTGTCAAGGGGAGTTTAGAGTGGCAACATGAGGTTTTCGTTCCTGAAATCAGCTTCAACTTCACCTTGGCTCGCAGCACCTGCATCGCTTGCACTGGTCCTTCTCACCCTTGGAAATCCTGCGCTCGCTGCCTCGAAGTCCTTGCCTGACCTTCCGACTTATCTGGTCTTTGACGAACCACAAGCTCTGAAACTTCCACTGATGCAGGCGGAACAGCGAGTCGTTGGAGAGCATGTCCGCGTGACGGGCGAGCCGATCTTCGTCGCCGTGATGAAAGATACGGGCGATGAAAGCATCGAGGACTACAGCAAGAAACTTTTCTCAAAATGGCGTACTCAATTTCAGGGACAGACCCAGCTGATTCTCATGGCGCTGGATACGACTCATCACAAAGCGCGTGTGATGGTCAGTTTTGATCTCGAAGCGCAATTTCCCAGCTCCCGCACCGACGCGATCGTCAACGACTTCATCAAGCCTGAACTGACCGCCGGAAATGCGGACCGCGCCGTGGTTCTCGGAACTCTTGAGATCCTGCGAACCCTCGACAGTCCCATGATTGAAAATGGGGAAGCTCAGAAAATCTACTCGGCTGGCGGCTTCAGGGGTGATTGGCAGCCAGTGCAGCTCGAAGCGCAGCGGAGCTTCGGCATCTGGCTTCTGTTCGGAGCGTTTTTCAGTCTGGCCCTCATCCATCAGATTCTGGCGGCTGAGGCTCACTACACCAGTCGTGGGTGGATCCGGATCCCTCCCTGGAAGATCAACTTCAAGAAGAAACAGAAACTCGGGCAAGGCATCATGACCGGAGGGGGCGCAAGTGGCCGCTGGTAAGAATTCACCCATCGTCAAGGCACTCACGATTGCAGAGCGAAAAACATCGGGAGAGATCCGAGTTCATCTTTCCAGGCGTCTCATCGAAAAAGATCCCCTTGGAAGAGGACTGGCTCTTTTCGACGAGTACAAGATGACTCAGACCGCAAATCGAAACGCCGTCCTGATCTATGTCAATCTACGCTGCCAAAGATTTGCGATCATCGCGGACGAAGGCATCCACCGCGCAGTGGGACAGATGTACTGGGAAGAGCTCGCGGTGAACCTGAAAGAGGATCTGCTCTCGACTTATTTTGAAAACGCGATCAGTCTGACGATTTTCACTCTCGGAGTGACGCTGCAGAAGTACTTTCCGGTGGACGTGTGAGCTTTCGTCTCAATCTCGGGATCACGCTGACCCTGGTGGGGCTTCTCGTTCTGAATCATTTCATCACGCCTTACATGTCGCTGGCGGCGATCTCGTATTCGCTTCTGGTGGCGGGACTCATCTTTCGGAAGGATCGAAAAGTTCATCCCATCCTGATGAGTTGCGGGATCGCAATGGATCTCACGATCGTGCTGGCTCTGCAGATTCAGAGAGACGCGGTGCAGACGGCCATGAAGTTTTCACTCTCGGCCCTTCAGCAGTTGCACATCGCCTGCTCCAGTGTGGCGACTGCGCTCTATATTCCGGTCGTGGTGCTGGGTATTCTGCTCCTGAGGTCCGCGCAACCCGATCCGAAGTCACCGTCACGGCCTGAACTCAAAATGAAACGGCAAGTCTGGCGCTTCTGGCACCTGAGACTTGCCGTCACGGCTTTCATTTTCAGAAGTCTGGGTTTCCTTCTGATGTTCTCCATGTTGGAGAAAAGGACTTAGCGAGCGTTCGTCCACTTGCTCGCGAGACTGACGAAGCGGGCTCTTGAGTCCTGAAGCGCAGAAGAGTTCTTGAGCCCCAGGTCATCGCAGTGTGCCGCGCCCGCGATCAGATCAAACGCAAGGTTCGGATTGGTCGCGTTGCCGTTTTTCTGAGTGATGGACAGGTTGGACCACGGGTCATTGGCTCCGTTGGTGAAGTAGATGTTCTTCGTCTGGGCATTGAGCAGAGGCTGATAGAAGTTGCGATTGGTGGCAGCCGCATTGACTGGAGTCGTGATTCCGAACACGCGCTTGCACATGGTGTTGTGGTAATTGAGATCAATTTTTGAGGAGCGGACGGATTCTTTCGGATCATGAAATGCAGTCTGATAATAGCCGTACTCATTGCAGATCAGGTAAGTCCACTGGCGCAGTCCCACTCCAGAGGAGTAGTCGGAAGCTTTGGTGCTCAACATGGCTTGAGGTGTGTCCTGCAGCGGAGTCATCCCGAAGTCCGCAAAAAGCTGTCTACCCACCTGAGCGTAGGCTTTGACTGGATCGCTTGCTCCCTGAATCGCGTCACAGAGTTGATCGCGGTGATCGTACTGAATCGCGATGGCGCCCATATCCGCCACGACATAGAGAAAATCGACGGTGTCGATGATTTCCTTGCCGCCGAAGAGCGTTTTCATCGCCAGAGCTTTCTGCGGATCCTGCATCGCGGCTTCGACCGATGAAGTCACCTGCTGCATGACTTTCGCACAGTCAGGTCCGGCGACTTTGAAAACATGATGATCATATTCTTCAAAGTTCGCCCTGGCGAGAACAGGGGCCGATGAGGCCAGGGAGCCTGCGATCAGGTTGGGGAACTTGAGGCGGTAATAAGCGGAGAGCGCGCCAGGGTAGGATCCACCGATCGATACCCATTTGCCCTTGAGGTTCAACTTCTGCATCGTGAAGGTCTGAAAAGTTGCCAGATCCTTCAGTGCGTTGGAAGTCGTCAGATACTTCATGTTCGCAGTCGTCATTTCAGGGAAAGGCTGGCTCTTGCCGAAATAACGGTGTTCGAGAGCCACCACCGTCGCGCCCAATTTCTGGGCATGCTGGCTGGTCGCGCCGCCGAGATCTCCGGCGCTGCACTCGGCTTCACCGCAGATGAAGTAAAGAACCGGGGAGTTTTCTCCGTGGGAGTAAGTGGTGCTGATCCAGTAACGCTGTTTGAAAGTCCGGGTGTCGCTGGCATCGTCCGGATTGATCCGTTGATCGAAAGCTCCGGCTTGAGCGGCGACTGCAGGAGCTGCGGGGATGACCGAAGGATCACTCATGCGGCGAGGATCACCGAAGGGAGATTTTTTGGCGGCAGCAGCAGCGAGTCTTTTCAGGTACTGCTGGTAGTAGTATTCTTTTGGATCCGCGTGAGCGCTTTGAAGCGAGGCCGAAAAGATGGCGAGCGTTGCAAGAGTGGCAGTAAAAACCTGAAATTTCATTGGATAAGTCCCCCGTTACTGGAGGAAAATCAATAGCTCGGCCGGTATCTCATGTCAAACTGGACAGGCGATGAAGTTTGGAACTTCAGAAGCGTAAAAGAAGTGAATGGTTCAGGTATGTGAAATGGGTCTGCACTCTGGAGGATTCATCGAATCCTCTCTGATCTGAGCAAGCCATACCTCTGTCCGACATGAGGCCACACTTCGAGCAAGGTGATGAGCACTGCCGCGAGGATGGGACCCATGAAGATTCCGAGAATCCCGAACATGCCGAGGCCACCGAAAATGGCGACAAGGCTGACGAGAGGGTGCATTTCACTTTTTCCTTTCAACACCATGGGTCTGACGAAATTATCCACGACGCCGGTGATTATGCCGAGAATCGCCATGATGACCACTTTGCTCATCGCGCCCTGAATGTAGAGGTACATGGCCCCGGCGATCCAGACAGGGGCGCTGCCGAGAATCGGGATCCAGGCAAAAATGAAAGTGGCCCCTGCCGCAAGGAATGCAACGGGCACGTCCAGAATGAGAAAGGATGCGAACATGAGGACTGCCTGCGCAGCCGCCGCAGCCAGCGTGGCCCAGATCGTGGAGACGGCAGTGCTGCTGAAAGTGGTGGCGACTCTGGATCTCACTTCTGAATCCAGGGGGAGTCTGTCACGTGTCCAGCTGAGAAATCGTTTGCCGTCGAGAAGCAGAAAGAAGCAGGAGAGAAATCCCAGAGCGAGCTGAAGAAAGAGCGCAGGCAGATTGGCGGCGATCCCCACAAGTCCGGCGCTGAGCAGCTTGCCCGCGGTCTGAATCCCTGCTCGTGCCTGTTTATCGAAATTCTCGGGACTTCCGATGAGGGTCTGGACGGGGCCCCACTGACCCACCCGGTCGACAAGGGATTGGAAGGACAGGTTCTCATTGCTGGCCAAGGTCTGTCCGAGAGCGATTGCCTGGCGAACAGCGACGGTAAGAAAAAGCCCGAGCGGGATGATGACCAGAAGAAGAATTCCCAAAGTGACGACCGTTGCACTCAATTTGGGTCGGTGAGTGCGGTGTTCGAGTTTTTTGAAGAGCGTGTAGGAGAGCATGGCGAGGATGCCTCCCGTCACCACCGCAAGGAGGTAGGGGAGAACCATCCGAGTCGTGATGACGAAAGCGACCCCGAGCAAAACCAGAAAAGTCACGAGGGTGGTTCGACCGGGAGCCGAAGTTTTGGGAGCTTCTGGAGAGTAGGTCATTGGAGCAAGGTTCTGTCGCATTCAGCGGAGCGATGCAAGAACCGCAGCTTTTTTTTAAACGGGCCGGGTCACTCGGGTTTGACACAGAGCGCTCGCAGCCGATCCTGATGCAAAACAAGTTGAAAGACTCCCAGAGCGGACTGAAAATAGGAATAGTGATTTTTATACTGGGGATCACTGGCGTGTCCATCCAGATCACGGCGTTGTCATCGTCGTCCCAACTGTTCAGTCCGGAAGAGTCCACGGACTCGAGATACCAGAGCGCCTCTCCGGTCGTCTTGAGGCTCGAATCTGAATCATCCTGAATGCATCCGAGGCTCAATGCGATTTTCGCGGAGAAGGGCAGGCGAGTGCGATCATTGAAACGAGCGCCAGTCCATTGCCGCGTAAGGCTCGCAAATCAGCGTGGTTGAAAACCAGATCTCCACGAATCCGGGATTCAGACCGACTTTCATCGAGCTGTTCATGCAGATGCCTTCGCTGTGAAGGTAGCGGAAGCTGGCATCCGCGAAAAATGCCGAAGACGTCAACAGGAGCAAGTTAACTGAATTGACCGGGCTTTCAGCGAAAATTTTCGTGCTTCGGCAGATTTTACGCGAAGGTGAACATCCCAAATGCGATCTAGAGAGTGAAATGGAGGAGAGAGAGGGATTCGAACCCTCGTTACGCTATTAACGTAAACACGCTTTCCAAGCGTGCGCCTTCAACCACTCGGCCATCTCTCCCCGAAACGATCAAACAAGTTGATGATTTAATCGTTTGGAATACGTATCAAACGTCGGTTGCTTTGGGAAGCAACTCGTTGAAAGGATTTGAGCGATAACATAACGCGGCGCGAATCAACAGCCGGGAACCTGGACTCTACAGGGTTCCTCAGATTCTCGAAGCGCACGGTGCAGCATCGAAGTCAGGAGTGAACTCTCAGGCAGAGCGAAATTCAGCGTGAAGATCGCTCGAGCCGGTGCCGATGGCCTCGATGAGAAGACCGCGACCGGATTTCAGCTGAAGCGAGTCACCTTCGTGGATGATGAGATCCCGGCCATCGCCTGGCTGTGTGACCCAGATCGTGCCTTTGCTGCAGACGGGATGAATCGCATTCCTGTTTTCAGTCAGATCGTCAAAACGGCAGAACTCCCCGTTTGAGAGGGAAATTTTTTTTGAGTTTTCGAGAGAGTATCCCCGTGCGTTTGCCATGACTCGAGCTTACCAGAAAATCAGACGCAGAAGTTCAAAGCTGACTTTCATTTTCCGCAGCTGCACGCCTGTGCCGATCACTTGCTGAGATATTCGCAGGACATGTACGCGAAACTCGTCGCGGGGACCACATCAGTCGCCGTTTTTCTCAGGACGTCCGCTGCGGGCGTATTTTTTCCGAGATCTTCAGCGAGCACCTGAGCGGTGATTCCCCAGGATTGGATCTTCTGCTGAGCCTGAAGTGAAAGCTGGCCAAAGACCACTATGGATGTGGGGGCCTTTGAGTGGCTTGCCTTCAGGCCATCAAAAGCGTTCTTGAAATCAGCGAAGTAGAGCTGGTTGGCCTCGGTCTTCGGAGGACTGTTTTCCGAGAACGTCGCGGACTTGCCCAATTCTTTCGAAAAATCGTTCGAAAACACTTCGAGAGCATGACCCGCTGCTTCGATGAGCACGACGGTCGGAGGCTGCTGATCGTCGAAACCCTGCAGTTCCTTGAGCATCGCCTTGAGTTTGGCGCGATCTGAAAAGCTGGCAACCACGACGCGAAGTTTGCTTTCAGGATGCTTGATTTTTGGTCGCGTCTGAAAGGAACGGTCAAGACTGAGGGGAGCGGACGCGGGTCTGCGGTTCTGATAGGCGCAGCGAAGTTTGGTTCTGATCTCTTCTCCACGTTCCTTCAGGTTTGAGAGCGCTGGTTTCTCAATGTAATCCGATGCCCCGAAGTTGAGCGCCTTCATCGCAAGATCCGCATTTTCACGGGCGACCGACGTGATCATGACCACGGCCGGATGATTTGCGGTGAAGTTTTTCTGCAGATACTCAACGCCGGTCTGCTCGGGCATGTGAATGTCGAGGGTCACGACGTCAATCTGATGTTCCTTGATCATCTTGGCGGCCTCGAGTCCATTGCCGGCGGTGGCAACGATTTCGAAGCCGTCCTCTTTTTTCAGGATCTGCTTGAGAAGTGTCAGGATGCTCGGAGAGTCGTCCACGCAGAGGACGCGCAGGATCTGCTGAGGCTCTGGAGTCGGGTTGGATTTCACTTCGCGCGCACTCGTGCCGGAAGTCGGCATCTGAAGAACTTTCGCCGTGGTCACTCCCGCAGCCACAGGGATGGCCCTGGTGTAGATCGAAGGTCCGTGAGTGGTGACGGGGAGATTCAATCCGCTGAGGGATTCGGAGATCCCGACGAAGAAGTACCCTTGAGGCCCGAGGTGAGAAAGCAGCTGGTTTGAGATGGATTTGACCTGTTCGGGGGTGAAGTAGATGAAGACATTTCTGCAGAAGATCACGTCAAATGCGCCCTGACCGCCGGGGATGTTCAATAGATTCTTCATTTCAAAGCGGCAGTGCTTCTTGAGTTCTTTTTTCACTTTGACGAACTCTTCGATATCTCCGGTGCCTCTAACCCAGTGGTCGGCCAGATAGGTCATCGGAACTTCCTTGATCTCCCGGCGGTGGTAGACGCCGTTCGCGGCGATCGCGACCGATTCAGGATCCACGTCACTACCGACAATTTCAAAGCTCACGTCCGGGGCCATGCGGGCCAGGTGATGATTGAGGAACATGGCGAGGGAGTAAACCTCCTGCCCACGGCTGCAGGCTGCGGACCAGATTCGGATCTTTCGATCTCCTCGACCGCGCACAAGTTGAATGAGGCTCTGAAGAGCTTTCTTTTCAAGGTACTCGAAGTGCGAAAACTCGCGAAAAAAGTAAGTGTGATGCGTCGTCAGCAGAGAGATCAGGGCTGAAGTTTCAGTCTTGGGATCCGCTCTCAATTGAGTGAGGTATTCTTCAAAGGTATGAATTCCAAGTTCAGCCATGCGCCGCTTGAGGCGAGTTTCGACCATCACGCTCTGGCGCTCACCCAGCTGCACTCCCGTGTGACGCGAAACGAGCTTGGATACTTCCTGGATTGCGTCGTTCTGATACTGGACTTGAGAGCGAGCTGAGTTCGACATGCTTAAACCCCCGGCTATGCTGATTTTTTGGGAAGTGTTTTATTGAGTGCTGCCTGGTCTTCAGAGCTCAGACATCTGGCGATGTCGAGAAGCAGGATCAGGCGATCGTCTTTTTTCACGACGCCCGTGATGTAGTCGGAACTTTTTGAACTCTGAATTTCCGGTTTTGGTGCGATGTCAGTGGCATTCGGCGCGAGCACGGAATTGATCGAATCGACGACCACTCCCAGTGAGAGCGGCGAGAGGTCACAGATGATGACCGCAGTCTCGGAGCCGGCCTGGGGTTTGATATTGAATTTCTGCCTGAGATCGAGCACCGAGATCACCTGGCCGCGAAGATTCATGATCCCCAGAAAGTAAGGCGGAGTGAAGGGGATGGGAGTGATGTCCGGGACGGCAATCACTTCTCGCACGGCGAGAAGCGGGATGGCGTAATCCTCCTGTCCCAGACAAAAACTCAAGTAACGTTCAAGCGAACTCTTCTGAATCGGGCTGTTGTCGTCGCTCATTTTGCGTACTCCCTCAGGTCGTGATGAAACTTTCTACTCAACTTCTCGGGTTTAGTTTCAGCTTGCTTGAGCCTAAACAGGCTAACTGTCGCATGAATTTTTCTGGATAGCTCGGAGACCGGGCAGGAGAGTCGGCAGTTTGGCGGTGGAGCCGACTTTGTCCTCGAAACCCGAGTTATCCCCAATTTGATTGGGGATAAGTGCATAAGTTCTTCAGTCCAATCCCTCTGCAGCCAACTCAAAAGGAAAGGGCCGCCCCTGGACTCCAACCTACTGAGGGAGGAGATGAGGACGACCCGGTCGAGATCGATCAGACGTCTTCAAACCTTGAGTCGTCTTCAGATGGAATGTAGTCGGAACCTACCGCTTTCTTCATGTGAGAATTTGATGCTGATCTCTTTGGGAGTGCAACCACATTACTTGGGTGAGACGCGGCCTTCTTCTTCGCAGACGTCTTTGCTGGGGCGTGGCTGGTATGCTGAATGGCCAACTGGACCGGGGCACCTTCATGCTTGCCGGTGACCGTGGCAGTGAGCTCCATGACGACGTCCTTGAGAGTTTCAGCCTGGCCTGAGAGCTGCTCAGACGCCGCTGCAGATTCCTGAGACACAGTCGTGTTCTGCTGAGTGACCTGGTCGAGCTGCGCCATGGCTTTGTTGATTTCCTGAACACCCTGAGCCTGTTCCTGAGACGCAGTCGCGATCTCGCCGACCATCTGGTTCACTTCTTCGACGCTGGTCAGAATTTCGTCCAGCACTTCGCCGCATCGTTTTGCAGTCTGGGTGCCGACTTCGACCTTCTGCTTGCCAATGACCACGAGTCCTTCGACTTTGGCCTTGGTATTGCTCACGATGCCTTCGACCTTATGAATGCTGCTGTCAAGCATGGCACTGATCTCTTTGGCAGCGTTGCCGCTCATCTGGGCAAGGTTGCCGACTTCTTCAGCGACGACCGCAAAGCCCTTGCCATGTTCTCCAGCTCTTGCCGCTTCGACAGAAGCGTTGAAGGAGAGAAGCTTCGTCTGAAACACGATGTCATTGATGACTTTGGTCTTGTTGCCGATCTCAGCGATGACTTTCACGATCTCAGCCATTTCATGGTTGCTCGACTCGATCTGCTTCATGATCTGGGTGTTGCTCTGATTGATATCCTCAATCGACTGGATCATGTCACCGACCGCGGTCTTGCCTTTGACCGCAGTGAGGCGGCTGGTCTCAGAAGAGTTTTGTGATTTCTTCGCGTTCTCAGAGTTCTTGTTGACCATGGCGGAGACTTCTTCAAGAGACGCGACGGTTTCCTGCAGAGCGGCAGCCTGCTGGGTAGCGCTCTCACTGAGTTCCGTGCTGGCTCCTGCGATCTGGCGAGAAGCAGAAGCGACTTGATTTGCGCCGTCTGCGAGTTGAGTGGAAATCAGGGTCAGGCCTTTTGAAAGATTTGCAGAGATGAAATATCCAAGGAGAAGGGCGAAAGCGAAACCTGCACCGATCAAACCCATGCTCAGGTAGTTGGCAAAGGTGGCAGATTTTTCAGCAAGGGCAGTCCACTTGGCGGCTTCATCGGATTGAAAGGAGATGACCTCCGTCAGCTGTTTGGTCATGATCTTGGAAAGTGGACGGAATTTTTCATTCATCATTCTTGAGAAAGTGGCTCGGTTTTCGGCTTTGCCAGTGCTCATCAGCTTTTCAATATTGGCAACAAGGGGTCTGAATTCATTCATGGTTTTCTGAATTGCTTCATACTTTTCTTTTTCACCGTCGGCGAATCCACCCTGGTTGTATTTCTTTTCGGCGTCCGCGTAGGCTTCGAAGCCGGCATCGATTTGATCGGCAATTTCCTTCATTTCCTGGGGAGAGTTGTCGGGGAACCCATATCGATTGACGCCCACTCGAGTTTCGTAGAATGCGGCTCTCATTCTTGCCAGCCAGCGTGTGTTCGGCAGGTTCTCATTGGCGACGTGTTTGTATTTGAACACAACGTCATTCATCGAGAATCGGTTGATTGCTCCCACGACGGGAAGGCAGCAAGCGACTGCAACGAAGGCACTGATCATTTTCACTTTGAGACTGAAGTTGTTCATCATGGTCATTTCCTCGTTTAAGCTGATTTTTTCTGAACGGTTTTGTTAAGTGCTGCCTGGTCTTCAGAGCTCAGACATCTGGCGATGTCGAGGAGAAGAATCAGGCGATCGTCTTTTTTGACGACGCCCGTGACATAGTCTGAGCTTTTTGAACTTTGGATTTCTGGCTTCGGGGCGACGTCAGCCGGGTTAGGCGCCAGGACTGAGTTGATCGAGTCCACGACCACTCCCAGTGAGAGCGGTGAGAGATCGCAGATGATCACTGCTGTCTCGGACGAAGCCTGAGGTTTGATGTTGAATTTCTGCCTGAGGTCGAGCACCGAAATCACCTGGCCGCGCAGATTCATGATCCCGAGAAAATAAGGAGGTGTGAAAGGGATCGGAGTCACCTCTGGAACAGCAATAACTTCTCTCACCGCCAGAAGCGGAATGGCGTAGTCTTCCTGTCCCAGCGAGAAGCTGAGATAGCGGTCCAGCGACGCGGTTGCTGTGGAGTGGGGGTCCAGGGTTTTCAAAGCTGGCTTTTCCGGTGCTGCAGTATCCATGCAGTTCTATTCGGCTTCGGGTCCAGAAACTGTAGAACCTGAGGATTTTGTGACAAAATGATCATAAGGATCAGATGAGGTGACGCGTCAAAAGGCTGGCGGAGTTTTCCGCAAGAGACAGATCTTTCATTCGTCTGCGATCCGATCTATTTAACAGATGTGAAAAAAGCCTATCTTCTCCCGATCTTCCTGATTGTTGCCATCGATGTTCTGGGTCTCACGATCATCATCCCGTTCCTTCCTTTTTACGCGCAGAGGTTCGGCGCGAGTCCTTTTCAAGTGGGTTCCCTGATCACGACCTTCTCCTTCTTTCAGCTGATCTCCGGCCCGATCCTTGGATTTTATTCGGATAAGGTGGGGCGCCGCCCCATGCTCCTGGTGAGCCAGATCGGGACCTTGATCGGCTTTGTGGTCCTGGCTCGCGCGAGTGCGCTCTGGATGCTCTACCTTTCCCGGTTTCTTGACGGCAGTACCGCGGGAAATATTTCAGTCGCTCAAGCCTATATCTCGGATGTGACTGAACCCAAGGACCGCGCCAAGGCTTTTGGAATCATCGGCGTGGCCTTCGGCCTGGGCTTTCTCATCGGTCCGGCGATCTCGGGCTTTCTCGCCAAGTATGGAGTTCAGTACCCGGCCTACGCCGCATGTTTTCTTTCAGCGACGAGCATCCTGGCGACCTGGTTTTTTCTCCCTGAAGTTCCCCCGCATCCCGATGATGCACTTGCTGACGGTTCCGTGCCGGAGCGCCGCCGTGGCTTCTGGCAGTGGGGTCATTACAAGAAGTACTTCGAGGACAAACAGCTCGCCAACATCCTCTTTCAGTTTCTGGCGTTCGCGTTCGGCTTTTCGACTTTCTTCTCGGGCTTCGCGCTTTTTGCGGAACGGACCTACACTCGACACGGCATCCCTTTCGGTGTGGCGGAAGTGGGATATCTTTTTGCCTACACCGGCTTCATCGGGTTGATTCTCCAGGGTGGATTCATCGGAAAACTCGTGGCTCGTTTCGGCGAAGAAAAGCTGATCATCTTTGGATTTGCCTGCGCCGCGGCCGGCTACGCTTTTCTCGGTTTCACCACCGGAGTGATCGGACTCATCATTGCAGCGACCATCGCATCAACCGGAACCAGTATGCTGCGCCCTGGCTTGACGAGTTTGGTCTCAAGACGCACCTCACGTAAAGAGCAGGGAAGCATCCTCGGCCTCACGCAATCCATCACGTCTGTGGCTCAGATCATCGCTCCATTGATTGCAGGCGCTTTGATTCAGTTTGGCTTTTTGACGGGCTGGGCGCTTTCTGCAGCCTTCTTCTGTTTTGTGGGCCTTGTCATGATCTGCCGGTTGCGTACGCCCCAGACTGCGTGAATAATGGGGAAGAAGTTTAAAAACCGAAAGAGGATATTTCGATGAAAAATCAATGGCAAGCATGGATTCACGTGAAATGGAAAGCGGGCGCTCCCTCAACTGCATGGGAAAGCTGGAAAACCAGCTCTGCGATTCGTGGTGTGTGGTCAACGACCGGACAGTGGGATTGCTCCATCTGGCTGGACGTCAAGACTCCGGATGAACTCGAAGATTTCGTATGGAAACAGATCCGTGGCAACCAGTGGGTCGAGCAGACTGAAACCACCTGGGCCAAACAATGGTTTGAAGCAGGTTCAAGTTCTCAGCACAAGTCTGCCTGAGTTCCACTTTTCCAGAATTGAATGAAGGCCGGGTGATTCGTCATCTGGCCTTTTCATTTGGTCCCCATTGAGCTCGTCGTTTCAGTTTATCGTTTCAGTTTATCGTTTCAATTTGTCCTGGAACTCATACTTGCGGAGCGTGTCGATGGCCGCGCGGAAGCCGCTCTTGACGATTTCGGCGAGCTTCTTCGGGGAGAGACTGAAGTGTTCGCCGAAGAACATGTGCGCATCGCCCGCGAGCGGATGAATGTAGATCGTATCCACATCCATGCGGTGATGGAGTTCAGCTTCCATGATTTCACAGATGCGCTTGCGGTGCTCGTCGCCCACGCCCTGCTGCTTGCAGTAGCGGGACACGGCCAGGATGGCGTTGCGTTCGACCTGTTTGCTGTGAATGTGATTGTTGATCTTCTGTTCGATGAGCAGGTAGATCGACTGGATCAAAATCGCCGGGAGTCCGTGCTCCGTGAGGGAACCGATCTCTTTCTGAAAGTGATAGGGCTGATGAGTGTAACTCGCGATCACGAGATCAGCGCCAGCGTCGACTGCAACGTGTGTGGAGAGCGTGTCCCGAATTTCACCGTCGATGTAATAGATCAGTTTGTTGTTCTGATTCTTGATCGGGTAGGGCGCATAGATGAAAGGCAGAGCCGTGCTCGCGGCGCACGCATCCGAGATTGCGACGTCGTTGTCATACTGACAGGTCAGATCGAAGGCCGGCGGCTGATAGTTGTATTTGCCGAATACGACTTTTCGAGAATGATTGAGCTGCGTGGCGACAATGAAGAGATCGGCCATGTAGTCCTGGAACTTGTTCGAAGGCAGGACCTCTTCGCGCATGAACTGCTCAACGCCCGCGGTGGAGAAAATTCCGGTCGTCTTCAGCCACTTGAACTGAAGGATGGATTCCCAGTTGCCCTGCACGAGTCCGTTGAAAATGTTCTTGAAGAGCGCAAGCTGACTCATCTGTTCCTTGGCGAGACCCGGTCTCAGCCTGAACATCTTCTGATAGGTCAGGGTCGGAAGAATTTTTGGAACCGCATCGATCGGATCTGTCGGCTTGCGGCCGAGGAAGGAGTTGAAAATGTTCTCCAGCGAGTACCCCGCCGCGAGGTAAGTCGAGATGATCGAGCCTGCGCTTGAACCGACGTAAGTGGAGATTTCCATCGGATCGGGGGTCCGGATGCTGCCTGGGGTAGGGGCAATGCCGCCTAAAAACTTGAAACCTTGCTCTTGGAGAGCAAGGGCAACACCCAAGTGAAATGCTCCGGCTTTAGTGGCTCCCCCACTGCAAACAAAGGCGATTTTCTGTTTGTGAGGGATCTGGATCCGGTCCGCCGGCTGTTTGCGCCGCATTCCTATACCCGCTGAGTCGCCCGTTGATGCCATATTCATGAGATTACTTGAATTTAGAATTTATGGAAATACAATAGACCTATGCAGGACCGTCATACGATAGGTGGGGAGTGGATCCCCCTCATGGATTATGCGATGAAAAAAGGTGTCAGTCTTTCGACACTGCGTCGTCATATCAAGACCAATAAAGTTCAATACAAGGTGGAAGATGGACGCTACCTTTTGTTCGTGACGGAGAGTTTCAAGAAAGGTGACCTGCCTCCGGCCGGGAATATTCGTGAAGAGGCTTTGCGAAATGACAACCATCAGTCATCATCAGGAGAAGTAAGGAATTTAAAAAATCCGAACACTTCAAATGACGCGTCATCGGCAGCCCTGACTCAAAAGGTCCGCAAACTCGAAACCGAGTTGCACAGAGCGCAGGAAGAGATCGCGGAAATGAAGATGCTCATCGCACTCTATGAAGAAAAAATTTCGGGCCCGCGCTTCAACAACTGATCCCTGCTTCAAGCCCTTCCTTCTGTTCATTGGCGTTATCGTCAGTGCGTCCTTCAGTCTGGCCACGGTTCCGAAACTGGCCCAGGCCAATCCGGAACTCGATCGCCAATATTCACTCGAGACGGTGGGAGTCCTGCGCTCCTGGGACAACGTCGATGGCCTTTTCGCGGATTACGTCACCACGGCTTACAAGGATTTCTTCGCCCGTCAGAGCCGTTTCAAGCTTCAGGACCTCACCAAAGCGGACGTGATTCTGGCCAAATCCAAAATCCCGTACAACAAGCTCATCGATGACACTGAAGTGCTCTCGCAAGTCGCCAGATCCATGCATTCGGAAAGCATCATCCGCACGAAGATCTACAAAGAAGGTCCTCGCTACCGTTTCGTCGTCGACTGGCTTCACGCCCCCCAGATCCAGATGCTGGCGACGGATACTTTCACGCTCGAAGAGTCCACTGATTCAGGGATCACCGAATTCAGAGGAGCCCTCGAGAAGTCCCTGCTCCGCATGATCGGGCAGTTGCCCTTTCAAGCCAACGTCACCGGACGTGATCAGGATTCCGTCACCGTGAACATCGGTGCGAGTTCCCAGCTCAAAAAAGGGGACACGCTCATCACGGCCACTCTCGAAGAAGTGCGCCGCCATCCCCTCCTGCACACGATCGTCGAGTGGCGACTGGTCCGCACGGGACGCGTGATCGTCGATGAAGTTGATGAGTCCATCGCCTTCTGTAAAGTCAAAGAAGAAGAGTATGGCCGCCAGATCGCGCGTTTTCAGAAAGTCGTTCAGATCATTCCGACTTCGGATGCGTCCGTGCCCGCTTCTCCCGACACGGATGAGCTCGCCCGGCAGCGGGCTTTCGCCGAACCCCCTCGCCTGGGCTGGATCTCTCCCGGACTCTGGATCGGTGGCCTGTCTCGTCAGTCGAGTTCTCTGAACGGTACCAAGGGAAAGACCGGTGGAGGCTTTCTTTTCGGAGTGAAGGGCGAAGGCCAGCTCTGGTTTGATCGCCAGTGGTTTGGAGAACTGAGTCTCAAGTATGGGTCCGCAGGCTACTCGCACAAGGACATCGTCACGAACGTCGAGTCGGGTGACGGTTCGGCTTCGGTCACCCAGTTCAAGATCGATACGGGTTACACCTACCACCTGACTCCCGACTTCTTCGGGCCCAAGGCCTGGGCCAAGGTCGGTTACGAATCCACTTCTTACAACTTCACGCTTTCTCCGAGTGAGGGCACGAGCCCGACTTCATTCACTGGACTCTTTCTTTCCATCGGGGGCGATCTGCCGCTCCGAGGTGAGTATGGAGCGCTTCTCAATCTCGATTTCGGGATTCTGGGTTCGGGCAATGAATCTGGACGCTTCAACGGCGCCTCGAGCGGCGCCAGCTCCGTGGACTTTTTCGTGGGCGGGTACTACCGGATGAATCGTCGCTTTGACATCAAAGTCGGACTGGATTTCATGGGTCAGAACATCGACTTCAACAATGGCGCGACGATGACGCATAAAGTAATCGCAATCGGTCCAAGCGCTCTGTTTTATTTTTGACCCAGGCGCCCCAACTCCTCAAGAAGCGCTGGCCGAGTCTCGCCGGATTGGGTAAGAAAAAGGCATGCCTTCGGCCAAAAAATCTTCTTCGTCATCTTCCTCGAGTTCAGGTGCCCCGCCTTCCCGGAGAATCGACGAACTCACGGACCTGATTCATCATCACGACTTCAGGTACTACGTCATGGATGAACCGGAGCTGAGTGATTCGGCCTATGACGTTCTTTACCGCGAACTCACTGCCCTCGAATCCGCACACCCTGAGCTGGTCCGCCCCGACTCGCCGACGAAGCGCGTGGGAGGAAAGGTCCTCGACAAGTTCGCGAAGATCAAACACCGCGTCCCGATGCTTTCCCTCTCCAACGCGCTCAGCGAAGACGAATTCAAGGCGTTTGATGAAAGGGCCCACCGGTTTCTGGATGCCACGGACTCTGCCGTGCTCGAGTACTACACGGAGCTCAAGTTTGATGGCCTGTCGGTCAATCTCACTTATGAAAGCGGAGAACTCGTCAACGCCGCGACTCGAGGGGATGGCGAGACGGGTGAAGATGTCACTCAGAACGTGCGCACCATCCGCTCCGTGCCTCTGCGGCTCAAGACTCGCAAGCCGCCGGAGCTGATCGAGATTCGCGGTGAAGTGGTCCTGCCGGTCGAAGCTTTTGAAAAATTGAATGAAGAGCAGGCCAAAAAAGGCTTGAAACTTTTTGCGAATCCGCGAAACGCGGCTGCGGGAGCCATCAGGCAACTTGATCCAAAAATTGCGGCCGAAAGACCGCTCAGCGCATTCTGGTACGGTATGGGTCAGGTTCAAGGCGTGCGCTTCGAAACCATGCAGGAGTATCAGGATCGCCTGATCGAGTGGGGTTTCCGGGTCGGCGAATTTCGACAAGTCTGCGAAGGGCCCGGACCCGTACTCAAATTTTATCGCAAGATCGAAGCCCAGCGCAAGAAATTGCCTTATGAAATCGACGGCGTCGTCGTGAAGCTCAACCGTCTGGCGGAGATTGACCGCGCAGGCTACGTCTCGCGCAGTCCGCGTGGAATGATCGCCTTCAAATACCCGCCCACGCAGGGAACGACCACGGTCGAAGACATCATCGTGCAAGTGGGCAGAACGGGCGCGCTCACTCCAGTCGCGATCGTTTCGCCGGTGCGACTCGGCGGTGCGACCGTAAGGCGCGCAACTCTGCATAATCAGGATGAGATCGATCGCAAGGACATCCGCATCGGAGACCAGGTGCTCATTCAGCGCGCGGGCGACGTGATCCCGGAAGTCGTGAGTGTCGTGCTGGAGTCCCGCACGGGCAAGGAGAAGAAGTACCATCTGCCGGATCATTGCCCTGTCTGTGATTCACCTGTGGAGCGAAAGCCCGGCGAAGCAGTCCTGAGATGCGTGAGTCGCAACTGCGTGGCTCAGCTCAAGGAACGTATGCGGCATTTCGTCATGAAAGACGCTCTGAATGTCGAAGGCATGGGCGAGAAGAACGTCGAAGCACTCGTGGACGCTGGCCTGGTCAAACACTACGCGGATCTTTTTCGACTGAAACAGGAAGATTTTCTGCAGATCGAGGGCTTCGCCGAAAAATCGAGCATCAAACTCCTGGAGTCCCTCGAGGCGGCAAGAAATCCCGAGCTCTACCGCCTCATCTTCGGACTCGGCATCCGTCACGTCGGAGAACGGACTGCCAAGATCCTGGCCAATCACTTTGGAGACATCGTGTCGCTCTTCAAAGTTGCCGAAGCCGAGTTTGAGGAGATTCATGAGATCGGTCCCGAAGTCGCAGGGAGTCTCCACGATTATTTCGCAGATCCTCAGAGCCTTGCAGAACTCAAGGAAGTCCTGAAATTCGTCAAGCCCGCTCCTCCGAAACGGGGCGCTGGTGCCGGCAAACTGGCAGGCAAGACTTTCGTTCTGACGGGTACCTTTCCGACACTGTCTCGCAGTGATGCCACTAAGCTCGTCGAAGACCACGGCGGCAAAGTCTCTTCGAGTGTTTCGAAAAAGACGGATTTCGTCGTGGCCGGTGAAGAGGCGGGCAGCAAACTGGAGAAAGCTCAGCAACTGGGAGTCAAAGTGCTTGAAGAAGCGGAACTCCTGAAATTGCTTTCATGAAAATCCAGAAGCCCAGTCCCCAGACTCCGCCCCAGAAAGCGAGAGAAACACACGCCGGAATCTGCAAAGGCGCAGTCGCTGCCATGCTGTCCGGCGCTCGTGTCGTTGCGCCGCTGGCATGAAGCACCGCCAGCGTTCCTTGATGAAAAGCCAGGTTGGAGAGAAAGCCTGAAATGAAAGGCTTTGCGAAAGTTCGCGTGAATGGGCTCACTTCTGGCCTGGGCGTCTCTTGATTTTTCCGGATTCGAGATCTTTCATGAGTTTGTCCCAGCGGTCGCGGTAGGAAATGTACTTGGACTGAAGTCCATCGATGCGAAAGGCAAGAGCCCGCGTCGGCTTGGCCGAAAGCTGAAGGGCGGTCATCGTCTGGTCGAGCTGTTTGCGTCGCTCGGTCGGAGGGATCTTGTCCACTCCTGCAATATAAGAAGCGTAGAGATTGTTGAGCTGCTCAATCAAGGGCTCAGCTCTTTCGGCGAGTGCGTGCAGTCGATCACCTTCGACGCTTTGCACGACTTCAGGAACATAATTCGCTTTGCTCTCACGACGCGCCTTTTCCTTGGAGGATTCTGCGCCTTCCTCCTGCTCGCGTTCGCGCTCCCGTTCATCCATCCGTTCCCATGCTGTTTTTTCTTTCGCCATGCCTTCTATGGTATCAAAAAAGGCAGCGAGGACCGTATGAAAATAAAGACCCAGTACTCCTGTCAGAATTGCGGCCACAACAGCGCCAAATGGCTGGGCCGGTGCCCGAGTTGCGAGGCCTGGAGCTCTTTCGTCGAAGAGACGATCGGCGCCGCCCCTGGTGTGAACGTTCAACAGGGGAGTCTGTCTGCAGTTCGGGATGAGTTTCGCGCGATCAAAAATTTGACAGGGGGCTCCCTCGAAAAGGAAGATTGGGTCCCGCTTGAAGATCCGGATGTCGCCGAAGGCGAAGCCCCGTCGCAGTCTCATCTCCGGAGACTTGATACCGGAATTGCAGAGCTGGACCGGACTCTGGGCGGAGGCCTCGTGCCTGACAGTTTCGTACTGATCGGTGGAGATCCCGGAATTGGCAAAAGCACGCTTCTTCTTCAGATGGCCAAAGGGCTCATTGAAAATCAGGAAGACCTGCGTCTGCTCTACGTGAGTGGCGAAGAATCCATTGATCAGATCCGGGGCCGCGCGCATCGACTGGGAGTGAAAGGGAAGGGCAAGATCTTTCTCGCCGCCGAAACTCAGCTTGAGAAAGCATTCGCTTCGATTCAGGAACTGAAACCTCACGTCGTCATCATGGACAGCCTTCAGACTTTCTCCAGCGGTTATCTCACCTCGGCTCCCGGCAGCGTGAGCCAGGTGCGGGAGATCGCGGCACGCCTCATGACTCTGGCAAAATCCGCCGGAATCGCGGTTTTTCTCGTCGGTCACGTCACCAAGGACGGAAGCATCGCCGGACCCAAGACCGTTGAGCACATGGTGGATACCGTTCTTTACTTTGAAGGCGAAGGCGGTCAGAGTTACCGCCTGCTTCGCACGGTGAAGAATCGCTTCGGCAGTTCTCGCGAACTGGGAGTATTCGAAATGGACGGCGAAGGGCTTCGAGAAGTGGCCAATCCGTCGAGTCTCTTTCTCAGTGAGAGAAAATCACCTGTGCCAGGAACTTCGATCGCCGCTTCACTCGAGGGTTCACGCCCGATACTTGTGGAGCTTCAGGCGCTGGTGGCTCCGACCGCTCTCGCGACTCCGCGAAGAACCTCGGTGGGGATGGATACTGCGCGAATTTCACTTCTTGCGGCGATTCTTGAACGCCACATGGGATTGTCCCTGGCGCAGCGGGACCTCTTCTTCAATGTCGCAGGCGGACTGCGACTTTCGGAACCTGCGTGTGACCTTGCGGCTGCAGCGGCGATCTGGTCTTCACTCGAAGAGCGCGCTTTTCCTGCCGACTGGGTCTTCATCGGAGAACTCGCGCTGACCGGCGAGGCGAGACGGGTCTCGCAGACGGACACGCGAATCCTTGAAGCAAAGAAGCTCGGATTCAAGACGGTCGTGCTGCCGGGCAATACCACAAAGGCGATTCTTGAAAGGGATTGGGGACTGAGACTTCTCCCGATCGCGCAGATCCGCGAATTGAGCAGTCTCTACCGGGAGACAGCCTCGTCAAAGAAGTCCTGAATTCAGTTCAAATACCGCTGGCTGCTGAGCCACTTCGGGTGCCACCGCCATTGGACTGAGTCCGGAGTTCCTGATCGGGGTCGCCGCCTGCCGGAGCACCTGGGGTCGACGCTGGTTCTGCAGGTGCGGAAGCGGGTTCACGAAGGGGTTTCACTTTTAGCGGTTGAGCGACTGCGTCCACGGGAGCATTCAAACTTTTTTGCGCGAGTTGATTGGCAGCGACAGGAGTCTTTCGAATTTGCGAAACCTGCGCGCGAGTCGGGAGTTTGCGCGGGTGGCGAGATCTTGGGTCGAAAGGGGTCCCGTGAAAGGGATCATCGGCCGCTTGTGAAGCTGAGTTCACCGAGTGATGAGGGTGGTGCCCTGAGTTTCCGGCCTCAGCAGGTACCTCGGGAGTGACGTGGTGAGTGCGCCCATGATTGCCGGTGGGCTGTGAGGGGCCGCTCCCGCCTCCACCCCCGCCTCCACCTGAACCTCCATCCTCAGTTGCATTCTGCATTTCAGTGGCATGCGCCGAGAAACTGGAGAGTGCGAAGACTGCACTGAGGCAGAGAGCTGGAGTTAGGGAGCGAAGGATTTTTAAAGTCATGATTACCCCGTGAATGGAATGGACCTTCTCCAAGGATAAACAAGCCAGCCGACGGGAACAAGTGGGTCGTCTCGGACACAGGAGACGGGACATGAGGCACGACGGAAGCGAATTCAGACGTTGAAGAAGTCCAGCGTGTAGCAATAAATTTCCTGTTCAGGAGATTTCTTCACCACTTTTCTGAATTCTTCAATCGCATCGACGAGGATTTTTTTGATGGCGGGGATATCTTCGGCTCCCATGCTCACCACCGAGGTGTAGTGAAAGTCCTGAGGATCGAAATGATCCAGCGCCCGAACGGACTGAATTCTCCAGCTGGCGTGATGTCGGGAGATCCAGGACGAATCATTCTGCAGATACAGGGTGACCTGTCCGGTGCGGTAGAGCCCTTCGAAAAAATTCGCAAGGCCGGTCTCGACGAGAAATCCCAGGGCTTTGGTCACCTGACTCATGGAGAGTCTCAGGCGCTGCGCGATTTTTTCCTTCGTCTGAAATCCGGGAATTGAAATGAGCAGGTGAATCGCGGAGTAGTACCACGCGCTGTAATAAGTGGCCTGACTTTCATTGGGCAAGATCTTCTGATTCTTGAGTCGATTGCCGAGAGCCGTTCTCTCGAGAATCGTCTTTTTGATTCGGGCTTCGTAGCGCTTGCGAAGGGACTCGCTGCCGGCACGTGCCTGAGAGACGAGGAGGAGAAAGAAATCACCTTCGTCCTCCGAGTGAGCGAGGTACTGATTGATGCCGTCGGCCTGCTCGAGACTGAAATCGGCGGAGGCATTCAGGACCTGAGAGACGTAAGCCAGGTGACAGTGCAGTGCCTGCGCGACACGGGACTTTTCACCGCGACCTCGGTTCTCAATGACTTCACGGAGGTAGGCTTTGTAATCCCGGTATTCAAAGACGGATTTGAGCATACTTATTCATCGCACGGAGTGCTCTTAAGCTTAAGTAAAACTCAAATTCGAACGAGATATTTAATTAATACATCCTATTTCCGAGCAGGGCGGTCGCTTATAACTCATTACAGAAGCGCTTTTAAACAAAGAGTGCAGACTCAATAATTATGGACTAAAAGGATCAGGAATATGAAAAAGCTCGTTTGTTTTTTAGGAACTGTCGGTCTCATCACGGCGTCTTCGGTTTTTGCCGCTGAAGAAGTGAACTTTCGCGCAGTCAATCCCGTACTGCAAAGCCTGGTCGACGCAGTGATTGCGGCCGATGAGACCGTCGATTTCGCGTATCCTAGATTTGATCCTGCCGCCTCAGACCTCAAGGCCGAAAAGCTGAAGTATGATCTGCAGGGCGCACTGAAGAACACACCGTGGCTCGCAGGCGGCAAAGCCGACATCGTCGCAACTTCGAGTTATGCCACTGACCGCGCAGATGGCCACACCGGCATCAACGTCTCGATGTCCTCCACGCTGCGAACCAACGCTCTCGCCTTCATTCGTTACGCAGCTCTGATCGAATACAAGAAAGGGCTTCATTATAGCGATCCAAAATTCACCGGGCGCATTGATGGGCATCTCAAGCGGATGGCTGTCGCGAATTCCCTCAACGAAGTCTACGATCTTCTGCTCTCGGGGCAGGCACTCGCCAAGGAAATGATCGGCTGGGACATTCAAAAGGAAGTCGACTACCTCACCTGTCTCCGGCAGGGTGGCTGCATTTCGAGCGGAACGGTCGATCTTCCGAAAGAAATCGCTGATCAGATTCGGCGTATCGAGAATCGCAGAACCGCTTTGAAGGGTGCAGAGCAGATTCAGTTCAACAAAACCGAAGAGAATGGAAAAGTCAGGAGTTTCACCGTTATGAGTGCGGACATGGATCTGTTCCTCAGGAACAAGAAACACCTTCTAATCCAGCCCCTTCGATCGACTATCGCCATGAGCGATGAGAGCGTTGCCGCAAGTGCCGCCATCTTCGCTCCGAAAACTTCCGCGGAACTGGATGACCTCAAGACGAAGCTTAACAACCGACTTCTCGGCGCTCAGAACGGTGACCTCGACGAGAAAGAGAAGATCGAAAAGAGCTTCCGCGATGCACTCATCGAATACAGAAAAGTCATTCAAGGCGAATTTTGAGGAATTCATGAAAAAAAATCTCAATGCAGCGCTGATCCTGTTCGGACTTCTGAATTCAGTTTCCACCTTTGCGGCCAGTGGTGGCGAAAGTCATGCGGGAGGAGCCGATGATTATCGCATTGTTCCAGCTTTTTTCAGGTCAGAGCGGCACGAGAAACCCATTGAAGCCTGTTACGTGATCGCTGAAGGATTCGGTCTGGACGCAGCGGCGATTGAGCCGATGATCCGCGACTCCTTCAGCCAGTGGGCCAATTACATCAAGGTCAAGAAGCTGACCATCGTGCGCTACTCGAATTGGATCCAGACCCGGATGAATCTCCATGCGAACTGCACTGGAAATGAAAATCTGCGGTTCCTTTTCGGAGTTCAAAGCGAGGAAATCGCGCATTATTCCTCTCAGTTCTCAAAACCCTTCGGCTTTGCGCAGTTGACGGGCGCCGGCTGGGACTGGGACGATAAACAGCCTGCAAAAGGATTCATCTGGATTGCTCCTCCAAACTCGGTCGATGCCGTTGCAAAAATTCCGAAGTGGGATCAGTCCACCCGGCCCGCTCTCCAGGGCCTGATCCTGCATGAGCTCGGACATGTTTTCGGTAATGGACACGTCGACGGCACCGTCATGACGGAGAAAATCGGGCAGTACCTGGAGAATGACACTTCGAACGCCCAGACCGCCAAGTATGTGAGTCTCTATTCCAAGATTGATGCGCAGATTGAACTCGTTCCGTGCATGGATTGTTACGCGTCCTACTCAGCCGCTGAAACGTTTGATCCCATTCAGCTCCCGGGTCGCGCGAGTTCCGATTGGGAATGGGCTTTTAAAATGCTGACTGGCAAGGATGCGGGTGCAAACATCCTCATTCGCTATGAGCGCATGGGTTCTCCGCAGGGGAGTGGGCGACTGACCGTGATGGATGAGTCCAGCAGTTTCAGTTTTCCGGTCGACATCTCCTGGGAAAATGGGGAACTCAAGCAGAGCACCCCGCTCTTCTCCGGACAGGGCGGAATGGATTTCTACTCCTGCGGAATTTCCTACACGGGACAGATCAAGTCCCTTTCGGGAGCCACTCTGCCGGTGATCGTGAATTACAATATGGATGGTAAAAAGGCCGAAATCCTGGTTCCTGGAACAGGTTTCTACCTTCGTCCGATCTTCGTGTCGGCGGACTAGAAGCGAGAACCTGCCGAGTGGCTTTGAGTCGCACCGCCCGACGGGTTTACGCATTTGAATCGTTTGTGCTAAATGGACGACATGAGCAACGAAAATGAAACTCGCAAGACGTCCACGAACTCTCACTTGAGACTCGTTTCACTTCCTTGACCGGGGAAATTTGGAACAGGCACCAGCCCCTTCCATTTTCATTTCAGTCATCGTGAAGAGTACGGTCTGGCTGAGTTCATTTCAAATTCGCGCGAGCCACGGCTTTATGCCAACGCGCCATGTGCTCCTGACGCTGTTGAGGAGTGAAGGAAGGATCGAAGCTGCGGTCCTTCTTCCACGTTCGTTCGATGTCCGTGAGGTCCGTCCACATCCCGGCACCGAGTCCTGCCGCGAAGACCGCGCCGAGACTGGTGGATTCGAGGTACTTAGGACGAGAGAGGGTCACGCCGAGAATGTCCGCCTGAAACTGCATCAGCAGATCATTGCCTGACGCTCCGCCGTCGACGTTGAGCTGGGTGATCGGTTTTCCGAGGTCCTTCTGCATCGCGATCAGAATGTCGGCGATCTGAAAGCCGATCCCTTCGAGCACCGCGCGCGCGAGGTGTCCCTGATTGGTTCCCCGAGTGAGGCCGGTGAACATGCCGGTGGCATCAGGATTCCAGTGCGGAGCTCCGAGTCCGGTCAACGCTGGAACGAATGTCACGCCGTCAGAGTCGGGCACTGAAGCGGCAAGTGCTTCGATTTCTCCGGCCGATTGAATCATCTTGAGCCCGTCACGGACCCACTGCACGGCAGCCCCCGCGATGAAAGTGCTGCCTTCGAGAGCATAAGTGTAATTGTCTTCAGAGAGTGCCCACGCGACGGTCGAAACCAGGCGATGGCGACTTTTGGCTGGAGTTCTGCCCGTATTCATCAGAAGAAATGCACCGGTCCCGTAAGTGCACTTGGCGCTGCCTTCTTTCACGCAGGCCTGGCCGAGAAGTGCGGACTGCTGATCGCCGAGCACACCGGTGATCGGAATGCCGTCGGGAAGCCCCGGAAAGCCGCGAGTCAGGGCGAAAGTGCCGGTGGATGGACGAATCTCGGGCCAGATGTCAATCGGTACGCCGAGGGCCGAATTGAGTTCCGGATCCCAGATGTGTTTCGTGAGGTGAAAGCCGAGAGTGCGCGAAGCATTGCTCGGTTCGGTGACATGCACGGTGTTTCCGGAAAGTCGCGCGATGAGGAAACTGTCAATCGTTCCTGCGGCCAGGCGACCTTCCTTGTGTGCGGTTTTGACGTCGCCCCAGTTCTGGATGGCCCACGCGGCTTTCGTGCCTGAAAAGTAAGGATCGATCAGAAGACCCGTGCGCTCCTGGAAAAATGGTTCAGTCCCCTTCTCGCGGAGCTTCTCACACATCTCGGCAGTGCGACGGTCCTGCCAGACGATGGCGTGCGCCAGAGGTTTGCCAGTGCTTCGGTCCCAGAAGCAGATCGTTTCTCTCTGGTTGGTGATGCCGATGCAGGCGATCTTTCTCGGATCCACGTGCTTGGTCACTTCTCGAACGGTCTGAAGCACGGTGGTCCAGATATCCTCAAGGTCATGCTCAACCCAGCCGGGCCTCGGGAAGTGCTGCTCAAAGTCGACGGAGGCTTCGGCGACCCGGTTGAGATCGCTGTCCATGAGGAGTGCCGTGGTTCCTGTCGTGCCCTGATCGATCGCGAGAATATAGTCCATGGCTCCAAAATAGTGCGCTTGTTCCAAAAACTCTAGGGTCATCATCGCAAACTGAAGGCAAATTTTGCCCTCTTGGGCAAACGCGCTGCGTATCCGATAGGAACCTTGATGTCCGTAACCGCATTAAAAATGATCAAAGCGCTCAAATGGGGAGGAACGGGCCTGCTTGCAGGCCTGTTCACTCTGGGCCTTCATCATTGGAGCGTTCAGCTGACCGAATCGACTCAGTTTGAGAACGCACTGCGGTGGTCCACGCAGATTACGTCTCAGGCTGAAGGGCTTTTTCTCGCAGCAAGACAACGAGGCGAGAGGGATCCCGTGGGGATCGTCGTGAGTGCGCTGTCGCAGGGGAGTGAGCCTCGAGTGATGCGGGTCACGCGCTTCAATCCTTCGATGGGTCCCGTGGGATTTCATTCTCTTCCTGAAAAGAAAATTTTTGAATACGCGAAAATGCTCACTTCCGATGAGCAGAACGGGATCAGGATCGAAATCGAAGCTCGTCCGGCTCGTTACCTGGGTGCCCGCACTTCGCTTCAGAACGACCTGCTCGTCCTTTTCACTTTTCTGCTGAACTTCATTTTCCTCCACTTCACGGTCAGTGCGACTCTTCCCGGAAAATGGTCAATCCGTGGGGAGCCGATTGATGACGCCGAAGAAATCGCAGTCGCGGTCCTTCAACTTCATCCGCAATCGCCGGCGGCCCAAACGCAATCGCAACCGGATTCGGACTTCGTCAGGGAATGGATCCGCGAAGCCACGGTTCTCCTCTCCGGGCTGGGGGCTCGAGTCAGAGACCTCATCTCAGAAGCGAGAAATCTCACCGTCTCCGCATCAAAATCCAGGTCAACAGTCGATGACCTTCGCGGTCGAATTCATGGTCAGCTCAATCAGATCCGCGAGTCACGCGCTTCGGTGAAGCTCAGTGAACAACTGGCTCTGCAGAGTGAGACGCTCACTCTCAATCTCGTGATCGAAGCGGCGCGCCTGGGACCTGATGCTCAGAAGCTCGGCAGAATGTGCGAAGAACTGCACCTCCTGATCAAAAAGCTGAGAATCCAGAATCTGGGCAATGA
Organism: Oligoflexia bacterium; assembly: GCA_014378465.1. Lineage (GTDB taxonomy): Bacteria > Bdellovibrionota > UBA1018 > UBA1018 > UBA1018 > UBA1018. Next base: position 54,141 of record JACMNQ010000049.1, read on the forward strand.
CACCCTGATCAGGAAGTCAGAAGTCGATTTTGAGCCACTCGCGACGGATGCGGATGTCGCCTTTCACGCTTATGAAGAAATCTTTCAGGCGGCTGGCAAAATGGATGAACACATCCGAAAGACCACGGAAACCCTGCTTCGGCACGCGAAGCTGAACCAGAAACTCAATCAAAGCCTTCCGGCACTGCCCGCTTCTGCGGAAAAAGCGACCACACCTCCGCCATTTCGCAAGGACAGGGCCAGTTGACTCGGATTTCTGCAGTGGCCCGCTCAGGTTCGCTTCAAGGCCGCAGCGAGGAAGTGGTAGGCGGAGGTCGCCGCAAGCCTCGCGGTGCGGTCATCAATGTCGTGCTCAGGATTGAGTTCAAAGATTCCAAGAGAGATCACTTTGGGATTCTGACCTGCGAGAGTCATCATCCCGAGAAAATCTGAACCACTGAAGCCTTCTGACTGTGGCGCAGAGACGCCCGGGGCATATGCGGAAGCGGCAGCATCGAGATCGAGGCTCACCACGACGAAGTCGCAGCGGGAAGAGAGTGCGGTGAGGGCGGCTTGAAAGGCCGAGGCGGCTCTGCCATGGCGGAGGTCCTTCATTGCGATGACCTGAATTCCGTTGGCGTCAATGAAGTCCCAGAGTTCAGGCGCATTGCAGTGGGGCTGAATCCCGAATTCGATGAAATCCTCGGGATCAAGAACCCGCTCAGTGATGGCCAGGTAAAAAGGGGATCCGCTCGAAATCAGGGGCGACGGTTTTCTGACGTCCAGATGTGCATCGACGTTGATGCAGCCCAGGCGGACGCCGGGTCCCAGGGCCTGACGAAGGCCCAGAAGCTGAGAATGACCGTGATCATGACCTCCACCTACCACGACGCTGAGCGGGTGCGCTGTGTGGGATTGTGCGATCAAAAGGGCCGCTTTACGGTGATTTTCAGTGACCTCAGGACCGATGTCCGTGAGATCCCGATCCGCCACCAGAGCCTCAAGCACGCCATCACGGCCTTTGAATTTCTGAAAGATTCTTCGAAAAGCGGCAGGGCCTGCAGCGGCACCGACTCGTCCTCCGACATTCATGACTCCCTGATGATCTGGAATTCCGATCAGGCACCATTTGATTCGATTGATCATTTCACTTACACTTGATTTACCCATGGACACCTCTACCTCACCCAGTATCGACGATAAAAAGTGGTTCGTATATATCAGTGATCATCACGAAGGCCCGTACACGGTGACCGAAGTGAAGGAAAAGGTCGCTCACGGCAAGATTCCGGCCGATGGTTATGTCTGGTCAGAAGGGATGGCCGATTGGCAGCCGATGTCCGCAGTCGCCGCATTTGGCCCACCGCCTGCCGCTCCAGCACCGGCTCCCGCCCATCCGCAGGAACAGCGGGATGGACCCACTCTGACGACGACTCGGCTCGAAATGCCCAAAAAAAGCTCAGAGAAGACTCCAGAGAAGAAATCAGAAATTCCGGAACCGGACTATCAGCTTGAGTCAAAAGCGCAGACCCGGACCAACGTTTCTCCACCCATCACGCTGGTGGCGGCGAGCCGGGTTTCGGCGGCGCCTCAGGAAGCGGTCGCTCTGGAGCGTCCCAATGGTGGCCAGTTTCAGAAGCGCAGTGGCGCGCCCCAACCCGCAATCCAGAAAACTTCCGCCAGCAGCGGACTGAAAGCCCTTCTTGTCCTGATCATTCTGATCGCGGCAATGGTGGGTGCTGGCATGCAGGGGCTTCTTGATCCTGTGCTGAAAACTCCCGCCATGCAGGCTGCGACTCGCGCGGCCAGTGATTCTCTGCGTCCACTCGTGGCCAGGTTTCCGGCGCTCGCTCAATTTATTTCGCCGATTCCCACGCTTGATGATGTGGCGCCTGAGGACTACGAGGAACTCAAGGCAGCAGCTTCACCCGGTCAGCCGACCCGGCTTGCAGTCGCAGTCTCCAGGGCCGATCTCATGGCGCCTCTATTTTACGTATCCGGTAATCTGCCGGATGGAGCTCAAGTGGATGTCTGGGTCGAAGGAGTTTCCGATACGCTTCTCAACCAGACTGCCTTCTCCGGACATGCGACTGCGAAAATGAATCAGAAGCTCGGCAAGACCGAAACCCTGCGCATGGCCGATGGGAAGCCGATTCCGCGAGGTCAGTACCTGCTCTTCGTGACCGAAGGAGATTCTCAACCGGACCCCGTCAAGCCCGTCATCAGCGCCCTTCCGAACTCGACCGTGCAAGTGCCGGCGACTCTGCAGTCCCAGCTGAAGGAGAAAAAACTCCTGACCAGGAAATCCTATTTTCTCGGTGGACCTCGCGATCAGACTTATGTCGCACGCCTCAAGGAATTTCATGACCGGATCATGGCCAAATCCTCGAATGAGCGCGTCGAAGTCAAACAGTTCACTGCATTGTTGGAGAGTCAGATTGACGGATCCATCGCTACTTTTGACAAGCTGAGAAAAGGTCCGGCCAAGCCCACGAAGGCCCAGCTGGCGGCCAAGGCCAAGGCATGGGATGATTTCAATGTGAAGTGGGTGCAGGTTGAGGAACAGATCAATCAGGCCATGGCCAAGATCACGCCTGACGCCCTGACCAACGAGTACTTCTATGGTCCGCTTTACCAACTGACGCAGCAGACTGCTCAAGAGACCAATAAGATGCACGAGCTGCATCATGCATTTTTCAAGTCGACTCCAGACATGGCCTCCTTTGACATTCAACTGGGAGAAGTGACTTCTCAGGTCCGTGCCGCCCTTACCACTCTCAAGACCAAATTCGACGAAGTCGAGAAGCTGCCTGCCACTGCAAGCGGCCTTCCTCAGAAAATGCCCGCATTGGAGAAACAGCCATGAAGAACTCAGATCAAGGTGCAGAACGCCGTGGATCCAAACGCAGGCCTATTCTTGAATCATTTTCATTCTTTGTCTCCATTCCCAAGAAGGGCGGTCATCGTCTCATCGCTCATGATGTAAGTGATTCCGGCATGAGCTTTGATTTCGATATCGAAGGAGAAGGCACAGACGCCATGCCTGTCAAGAAAGGCGAGAGCTTTGACGTGCAGCTCTATCTCAATCAATCTCTCTACCTGCCGCTCGCTGTAACGGTAATTCGGGTCACTGATGTGCACGGAATCCGCAAGATCGGCTCCGAATTTAGTGACAAGCAAGGTGCTGGATTCAAAGCGCTTTTGTCATTTCTTGCCATGGTGGACAACATCTCTGAAGCTGTGGGTCTCACCACGGTCGAAAAAAAATAAGCGCTCGGCAAAATTTTACCGTTCAGGGCCTGCCCCTTGCTACCGAAGAGATCTTTGGGAGGGATTCAGAAATGTCCCATAGCAGCGGAACCAACGATAACAGCGGAATCAAACAAGTAGTCGACTTCACCGAGGCGAGAGCCGTGAAGATGGACGAAAAACGTCGCAAGACGGAACGAATTTTTTTCAAACACCTTCTGGGTGTTTATTGCGTCACTGGAAATACTCAGATGCGCCCGATCGAGCTGGTGGAAGTCAGCGAAGACGGTTGCTCATTTCAGATCCCATTCGACGGCAAGACTCCATGGCCGGCTGAGCACACTGAGATTCCGATTCGTCTGTACTTCAGCCAGGACACTTACATTCCCGTTCACATCAAAGTGCAGAACTCACGTGATTGCATTGATGAAGGCAGCCGCTACACTCGCTTCGGCTGTGCAGTGGACGAAACCTTCGCCTCCTATCCCGCCTATCAGCAGTTCGTGCGCTTTCTGAAATCGTATTCAGAACACGCACACAAGGACAAAGGCGACGTCAGTATTTTCTATCTTTGAGATTTCCGCTCGCTGAATCCCCTTCACAGGAATTCATCCCAACCACACTGAATAGGCCCGAAGAGAACTCAATCTCTTCGGGCCTTTTTTTTCAGGATTTCAATGACCGTTCTGATTGTAACCGCTCATTCGGGCCAGCGCTATTCCGCCTGCGTCGTTGTGATTGCAACTCGCCAGTGAACCTTCGCCCTGATAGTAACCAAAATTCGGAGTATAAACGCATTCTTCTCCGGCTTCGCAGAGTCCGTTTCGGTTTCCAATAGAAGCACTCAGGTCTTCGATCGCCAATTTCATGAATGGCAATCCACCCGTGGCAGTAGTGTCGTACTGGGTTCCTTCAGTCCCTGTCGGGCAAGTGCCTCCGATGAGATAAGAATCATTTTGCGCGATCCCGTTTCGCGTCGTATTACGGAGGAGAAAATCTGAGGAGCCAAGAGCCCAGTCCCAGATCTGGCAAGTACTGCCTGTCAGACATGCTCCCGTCGAAGCGACAGCTTTTCCCCAGGTTCTCGAAAAATAATTGAAATACGTCCAATCCGTAATTGACGTGAAGGCCTGAGTTCCCGAAGTATTGGAGGCATTGATCGTGTCCGACAGGACCGCTCCAACGATACTGCCTGTCACACCTGGGCCTGGATCAACGACTGAGCCACTCGGCGGAGGGGCAGCAGAAACTGCGCACACGCTCGAAACATTGGTCAAGCCAGTCATCGCGGCCGGAAGAGTGCAGTTGCTGGTCGTGTTGCCGTTCAGCAGAAGGCTACCTACGACTTTCACCAGTGCAGGAGGTACGGACGCAGTTCCCACTTCCAGGCCGTAGGTCGAATTGTTCAAAGATGCCACATTCGAAAGAGTCACGCCGCTGGAATCATTCAACAGTCGAAGACCGGATAGTCCATTTTTGTAAGCCAAAACTTGTTGATAGGTCGTTCCGGCATTGGTGAAGCTCTGATTGATTCCATAACTCCCATTGAAGGCAACAGTTGTTGCGGATACCGACCTGGCTGCAGCACCAATGGTGATGCCATTGTCGCCGTTATGAGTCGACAGGACCTGACTCAGTGAAGAGCTTGCGTAAAGAATACTGATCCCGTCTCCCGTGTTGTTTGAAGTGACAATGTTCTTGTACGACATGTTTCCGCCGGTTTTAGTGCCAAATTCAGCGATGCCGGCATGCCCGGTGAAACTTGGACCAAAACCATTGTTAATCACCTGAAAATCGGTCAGACGGTGGCCACCGGTGGCGTTCAAGAAAACTCCGATGCCCGCAGCGGAGGAGACTTTGACTTGCGTGAAATTGTTGTTTGCTCCGCCACTGATGTAAAGACCATTTCCAGCATTGGCGCCACACGCCGATCCAGTGGAGCCGATATTTTCAAATAACATATGAGTGAAAGTTGAATTATTGGTACCGATCACACTCATGCCCGTGCAGTTGGCATTTCTTACTTCGATATTTCGAAAAGTATCGTAATTGCCGTTCTGAAGCCAGATTCCTGCGTTGCCTCCGGGCCCCCCCTGGATAGTGTGATCCTTGGAGAAGAGGGTGTCAAAAAGGGTATACGAGGTCGAGTACATATCGATCAACTCCCGCCCGTTGTTGAAGGAGTTCATGTTGGTGAAACGACCAAATGAAGTCGTGTTTTCAGAGATCCCGTAATTACCTGCATCGGCCAGCGTCACACGGTCGAAGTTAGTTCCGAGTGCGAACAGGTGTTGAATGCAGGATTGCGCACCGTACCTGATGTTGAGATTTTTCAGTCTCACGTAGTGGGCAGCCCTCAGGGCCACCACATAAAATGCGGTCGCGACGCCGCCACTCAAAGCCCACGTCGTAGGCTTGATTCCGTAGACGAAGGCATCAGACCCTTCAAGTGAGATAAATTTCTGACTGCCTACGGAAATCAAAACGGCCTGATCCGCAGACGTCGTCTTTCGAGTGCTGCTGTTTGAATTGATGGTATTGTCAGCCGTCAAAGTCACGCCCGGCAAAAAGACGATGGATATTTTGTCTGAATTGACGTTGTAGCCTTTGACGGGAGCGCCTGGTGTGGTGGCTGCGACATAGACGGTTCGGGCTGATGAAAGAGTCTGAGTGGCAGCAGTAGCGGAAGGTAAACTTCGGACTGGGTTCGACCACCAGAGAGTGGGGTCTGTGCTCCCAGCTAAAACTCCTCGATCAAAAACACCCACGAGATTGAATTTCCAACCCGTGGCAGTCACCAGATCCGCCGCACTTTTCGTACTCTTGAGAGTTCCCACGAAGGTAACGGGCTGGATCGAAGCGTCACAGCTCCAATCGAAGGCATCCAATTGATCGGACATCGTCAGTCCGTCACAACTTGTCCGAGACATAACCGTGACCCTCTTCTGCGATCCGCCGTGTTCACAGTCTGTTTCCGTTCCGCTGCAGGACATGGCAGGGGCGCTCTTGATATAGTAATCATTCCAGTCAGCGGCGATGCTGTAACGGGGTTGCACTGTGCCCAGTGAAACCTGCGCAGTTGCACTGTTCAGCTTCACAGTCGACTGCTGTTGCTGATTCATGGCGAGTTGACAGCCGGTGAGAGCTGAAGCGCTTAAAACGAGAAAGATAATTTTCATAGACACTCCACGTACGTTCCGCATGAGGCCAATATCAGGACAACATACTGAGGATAAGTGAAGATTTTCGTGTTTGGAATGAGTCATCTCGGACACAGGCGCGAGCCGCGTTGACTCGTAAAAAGACGACACCGAGAAGGGGGTTGGGATTTATGAGATGGGTCCGAGATGAATATCAGAAAGCCAACAGGCGAAAAAAACAGCGATTTCATCCTACGCCATTTTTGTGACTAAACTGACTATGAAGCGTCTGATTCGCCTGCTTGGAGGCAATTCAGGAACACGCTTCAGTCAGGCCCCAAAGCGGGGCCGCCGAGTGCAGTATGATCCTGTAGTTTTTCTGCCGCACGTCAAAGCCATCTGGTTTTTGATGGGGCAGCCCTGCGCCCCTGAAGCTGGAGATGATCTGAGGGCGAGGCGATTGGCTTGAAATGCAGGAACTTATGTCCTTGTGCTACAAGGGGCCAATAGTATGGGAAAAATAAGAAAAAAGTTCGACTTTGAATTTAAGCAGGCGCTCGTTCATCAAATCCGCACGGGCCTATTCATTGCTATTTTGAAGGGGCCAAGTCAGTCGCGGGTACTCAACTTGGCTGGAGGTGAGTGAGGCTCAGTGGCCGTTCACGGAGAATCCGTTCATCACGATGTTGAGAAGGCCACCGTTATCCTTGTAGATGCAGTTTGAGAGTGTTCCTTCGCCTTGATAATAGCCGAAATTTGGCGTGTAGATGCACACCTCTCCCGCCTCGCAGAGTCCATTGTGATTGCCAGCTGCCGCAGTCACGTCTTCAATCGCATTGCGCAGAAAGGTGGTAGTAGAAGCGAAGTTCGAGTCATTCCGAGTACCGTACGTCTGAGCCGGACAGGTCGAGTTTGTGAGGAAAGATTCGTTCTGCGCAGCCGCGTCCCCAGAGGTGTTTCTGAAAAGGGTATCTGAGGCCTTGAGTGCCCAGTCGTACATTTGGCAGTTTTCTCCCGTAATGCATGCAGAAGCGAGTGGGTTCAGGCGTCCCCACACCTTTGCGACCGGTGTGGCACTGCTCCAGTCGGTCAAGGAAGCGTAGGCCTGAGTGGTCGAAGTCGCTTCGATCATGCTCGCAGTGATGTTGATGGGTCCTCTGATCGTGGCCGTCGAAGTTGCACTCGGAGTGCAATTCACATCGGCGACTCCGCTCATCACAGCGGGTGCTGGCAGAGCGCATGCCCCGCCAGTATTGCTGCCGACCAGCAGATTTCCGACGAGTTTGACCTTGGCTACACCACTGGCAGTCGGTGTACCGACTAAAATTCCGGCACCTCCATTGTTCTGAGAAACGATCTGAGAAAGGGTGGCACCCAGGGATTCGTCGTTCAGATAGATTCCGGACAGCGTATTTTTGTAGGCGAGAATATCGTGGTAAACCGTTCCTGCATCCTTGAAGTTTTCATTGATGCCATAAGCCCCGTTGAAAGCGACGGTAGCTGCAGTGACTGATTTTGCAGCCGCATTGATGGTGACTCCTGAGGTTCCGTTGTGAGTGGCCAGAATCTGACTCAGGATCGAGCCCGTGTTGCCGATCGAAAGGCCCTCAAGTCCATTGTTGCTGGCGATCACGTTCTGGTAGGTCACCACTCCCGAAGTTCCGCCCGTTTCACGAATGCCCGCGCGGCCCGTGAAGGCCGATGAGGTCCCATTGTTGATCACCTGAATGTTCTTGAAAAGTGTGGTCCCTGCCTGATTGACGCGAACGCCGCTCCCGCTGTTGGAATGGATCTGCATATTGCTGAATACGTTATTGGAACCATAGCGGTAATAAAGGCCTGTTCCTCCCTCCGCGGTACAGGTGACCGCCCCTCCAGAACCTGAAGTAGTCAGCTTGATCTGGTCAAAAGTGGAATTGGAGGTCGACTTGACGGTCATCCCGGCGCAGCTTGAGCTGTTCACTTCAATATTCCTGAAGATGCACGAGACGCACCCGCCGATCCAGATCCCGGCATTGTAATCCGCTTGCCCCCCGTTGGGAGTGTTGCGCGAATACAGCCATTGAGCATTGAGGTTACTTGGACTGTTGAAGTCCACCAATTCATAACCGTTGTCCATTCCATTGATATGATCAAAGGTCGGATAAGAACTGACATTTTCAACCAGTCCGTAGGTCGGATTGTCGGTTATATTCATGCGACTCAGGGTGTAACCGAGCGAATTGCTGTTCTGCATGCCCCAACCTGCGGACTTCCGCAGATTCAGATTTTTCAAACGCATGTAGTTGGCGGACTTGAACATGATCATGCGATCGACCAGGCTATTGCCGTCCAGGGTCCATCCGCTTACGGGTTTTACGCCGAATTCCCATGAGTTCGAGCCCTCTACGGAATTGAAGTTCTGCGTGCCTACGGAAATCATCACTTTGGTGTTCGGTGCGGTGGCTTTGTAGGTTCCATTATTGGTATTTATCGTCGCAGTGCCGGTAAGAGTCACCCCTGGGAGGAAGGCGATTGAAATTTTGTCCGCATTGATGTTGTAGCCTTGTGTCACTTGATTGGTTGCGGCCACGTAGAGCGTTCCTGCAGTCGAGAGAATCACCGGGGTCGCTGTTGAATCCGGAAGTGACTGAACTGGGTTTGTCCACCAAACCAGACTTGGAGTCGAAGCCATCAAGTCGCCTCCGTCGTTTATTTTCACTGAGTTTTTCGCCCACTCGGATGCAGGCGTCACCAGGTCAGCCAGGCTTTTTTCAGGCTTGAGGCTGCCCTTGAAAATCACTTTTCCAGCAGAGCTGTCGCAAGCCCAGTTGAAGGCGTCCAGAGCATCCGTGAGAACGAGAGTCGAAGCACATTGATCTCGACCCGTGATTGCAACCTGTTTGAGTTCACCTCCGTGTTTGCAGTTGTTCTCGGTGCCGAGGCATGCAGAAGTGACTGAATTCGAGACATAGAAGTCATTCCACTGGGGGGCGCTGGCGTAGAGGGGAAGTACTTCACCCAGAGTGATTGTTTTCTTTTGAATGACCGATGCTGATCGATTCAGGGCAAGCTGGCAGCCAGTCGTGAGCATGCCACTCAGGCCCATGATGAATGCGATTGAAGAAGACCTTCCGATTTTCAAGCTTTGATTTTTCATAATGAACCTCAGCATACGTACAGCGTGTCGAGTTCAAGTATGAGGGAGGCATGGTCTGAAGCCAATGTGTCATCGCCGACAGGCCCTCGCAGGAAGACTTGTGATCGAAAGATCACAGGTTTTCAGTGGAGCAGCTGGTTAATTCGTTCTGATGGGGAATCAGAGGTTCATATAGAGGGCGGCGTTCTCACCGGTGGGAAGGGGGGTGCCTGGACCCGTGATTCCAGGCCTGCGGTTAGTTCGCGACGGAGCTCCTCTCATCTGCCAGGGAGAAGTCTCAGTGACTCCGACAAAAGGCAGAATGAGCAGAATGAAAAGGGAGAGAGTGAGAATCCGAGGAATGAAGTGAGCAGCCTTTTTCAGGGTCAAAGTCTGAGACATTGAGTAGCCCTCCGTAGCTGATGAAAGTCTATCGGGAGAATCAAAGGCTTTGCAAGGGGTGTCAAAGGGCTGACGAAATCAGCCGGTCCTGGTCTTTTTGGTGGAGTTGAGCTGCGGAATGGCAGCGTCCTGCTTCAGCCAGAGCGAAAGGAGAGTGCCGGCTTTGTCTGGATTCTTGTAAACCAGGTCCGTGATCTGCTCCTTGAGTGTTTCAAGCTCCGCAACGGTGACTTTGCGGAGCATTGAATCTTTCGGACTTTTTGATCCGGGGGACGTCGGGGCGCGGTTGTTACCGGAATTTCTGTGTGATGAATCAGGCATTGGAGTTCATCGAAGGGCGGCTGAGGTCAATTGCGGCTTCGAGAGCGGCAGCATTGAGGTCGCCGTTCAGTTCTTCTGGACTGATGGAACCCACGAAAACCTCGTCATTGATCATGGAGAAGGCAAACCAGCGGTCGCCCATCTTCTGATAGAGGACTTCGACGCTTCCGCTCTGGAGGTCGGTTACGGTGGCTGCTACTTTTTTGGAATTGTTATTCTGGCTCATGATCGATTCCTTCCGTGGATCGTTGTTGATGCGTCTGTTTCATACAGCGCTTACATTGAACCTATCGACGGGCTGGAAAGGATCTTAACGGAGAAAATCATGCCGGGTCTCAAGCGGCAAATGTTGCCGCGAAGCCGCTGCAAGCGTCACTGAACGACGATGACACCTTGAACGGTCGGAAGGAAGACATCCTTGAAAGCGAAGGAACCCGTTTGAGAAAAGCCTGCGCTATGCACTTTGTTTGAGCTCGGACGTTCGGGGTTGAACGGGGCACCCGCATTGAAGCCGGAAGTTCCCTGAGGAACGAGTTGATGCCTCAGGTGGGTGTCGAGAAAATAGAAGAGTACGAAAGTATCGACCGGTACGGTGCAAGTCAGGGCCGCAGGTGGATAAACGACGGATTGACCGGTGGATTCCGTGCAACCGCAGATGTGTTGAAGAGATCCATCATGAACGGCGATCTGAGCGACGCCCGGACGGCACGCCGTCGCGGAAGTGTTCGGCAGGGCCTGGCTGGGATCTTTTTCTCCGCAGCCGCCCAGAGAAATGAACGAAATCACGAGCGCACTCAAGGCGATCAGGGTAGAAGGAAAAAGTGTCAGTGAACGTTGGCTTCGCACGAGCTGAAATACACCATAGGCTCGTCGGATTGACCAGTCTGAAAGAGGATCCTTCATGTTGGCCCAGTGGGAAAGACGCTTCGAAGAAAAGTTGATTCAAAATGGACTTGCCGAGGGGGTCAGTGATCCTGCCCATGACATCGCTCATTTCAAACGCGTGGTGACGGCAGCCAAAGCCCTCTGCCTTGAAGAAAAGGCCAAGCCTGAAGTCGTGGTGCCTGCGGCCTGGCTTCACGATTTCGTCAACGTCCCGAAGAACGATCCTCGCAGATCCCAGGCTTCAAGAATTTCAGCAGCGGCCGCGATCGAGTATCTGGCGTCTGAAGGCTATCCCGCCGAATTTCATGCGGAGATCGCTCACGCGATTGAAGCGCACAGTTTCAGCGCCAAAATCGAACCACGGACGCTGGAGGCCAGAATCGTCCAGGACGCGGACCGGCTGGACGGCCTGGGTGCCATCGGGATCGCGCGGTGTTTTGCGGTAGCCGGCATGCTGCAGCGCCGAATCTACGATCCTGAGGATCCTTTCGGGACGGGAGAACGCCCGATGGATGACCTTGTCAATACGATTGACCACTTCTACGTGAAGCTTTTCAAAGTGGCTGAAGTCCTCACGACCTCCGCCGGAAGGCTCGAAGGCAAGCGCCGCGCTGAGTATATGCGCCTGTTTTTAAAGGAATTAGGCCGCGAAATCGGCGCCCCGACCCCCTGACCCGGATTTTGTTCTTATTCCTGACGCGACACTTGCAGACCTCCCACGATTGAGGTATCCAGTGGGCACCTTTATAGTATGGACTCGTAGCTCAGTTGGATAGAGCGTTAGACTACGGATCTAAAGGTCGCAGGTTCGACTCCTGCCGGGTCCACCATTTAAATTAGGTAATAAAAAAGGCTGCCTCTTCGGAGGTGGCCTTTTTTATTACCTAGATCTGAGTCGTGTTCAGCAGGAGGAGAAGCGAATGAGCGGCCGCGGAGGAATCTACAGTGGAGATTTCGACGAGGAGAGACAGACAGGAGGTCTGGCTCAGCGAGTGAGGTGAGGCTACGCAGAGAGCGAGCTTGATGCGAGAGAAAGAAGTAGCCGACGCCTGCCGGGTCCACCATTTTGAAGAAACAGCCGTTTCGGACAATATCCGGAATGGCTGTTTTATTTCATATTGAAGCGTTAGCCCGTGTAAAACCGGGTTAGAGAGTAGGCGATTCATTACCACCTCGCGGGGTGAAATTATTCAGAAGGACGACCTTGATTCAATTTTAGATGCTGGCCGAATTCGCGGTGCGCTCTCCCCTCACATGAGTTAGATTACGAACGAGGTTTACGAAACTTTCTTTACCCAGGTTGTCGAAAACATTACGGCTTGGAAAGAGGATCGAAACTATAAAAATGCACGGGAGCTAAAATGACAGAGTTCGCTGCTTTTCAAACCCTCTCACCCACAATTCTCGCGGACGTGTTGAACCGAGACCAGGTGATGGACATCGGTATTCGCCCTTTATGGGAAGGCATGCCGAGGATTGCTGGTCCTGCCTTTACGGTTCGATGCGGGCCTGGCGATAATCTCATGTTACATGCGGCAATCTATAGAGCACCTCCTGGAACAATTATCGTTGTCGAATCCGCTGACAATAACTACGCCGTCGCTGGTGGAAATGTCTGTGCAGTCGCTCAGAAGCGAGGGATTGTCGGGTTCGTCATTGATGGGGTCATTCGTGACCTTGCTGAAGCACGAGAAAATCGATTTCCCGTTTTTGCTCGTGGAGTAGTGCCGATCCCTGGTGGAAAAGATGTCATCGACATACTGAACGATCGCCCTGTCCGCTGTGGCGGCGTGCAGGTCTCTCCTGGCGATACAGTCATAGCCGATGAAGAGGGAATCGTTGTGGTGCCATCGAGTCGCCAAGCCCAAGTTTTAAAGTCTGCCCAGGAACGAGCGCTGAAGGACGCGGCGACCGGGTTGGAAGCCTGGGAAGCCACTCATCGTAAACGCATTGAAGAGATTCTCCGGGCAAAGGGTTTCGCCGGGTGAGCGTTGTGCCGGTTCTCCAGGAGTACCGTGAAATGTTCTCCAGAAATGCTTGAGTCTCATGCGACCGCCAAGTCCCGGACTTCACTGTAGTTGAAGTACCGCTCGTGGAGAACAAAGTTTCGATAATCGGCTGCCAAGGTTCACCATTTTAAAGCGACAAAGCCTCACTCGCAAGAGTGGGTCCAAACCGAAACTTTTAGTCAGGTATATTCAGGATCGTTTGATGGTCTTGTTTCTTAGGATTCCCAACCCCGTGCTTCAGTCGTCAGGAAGTCGAGGAAAGCTCGCACTCGAGGGGCAAGGAATCGTCGACTGGGAATCACTGCATAGATGAAACCGAACGGCTCGATGTCCACACGTCTGAAAACAGTAAATTATAAAGTTCGAACCTCACCGTGCCGGGTGTCCATTCGACCGGAGTAATAAATATTCTTTCGCCATTATTTCAATGACTTCTACGACGCCAGTTCCATAAGTGCAGTTCGAAGGTCGTCCTGCCGGGTCCACCATTATTTTATTGGTAATAAATAAGCCGGAAGCAGAGATGCTCTCCGGCTTTTTTTATTGTTGGGGAGGAATTTGCAGCCCTGTTAGGGATTAAGGTGTTACATGCTAACAACATGCTAATAGACATGTTGTTAGCATGTTGTTAGCATGTTGATATGACAGAGGGTGAACTTAAAGAAATCGTCTCAGCCTTACGGGATATTGGAACTGACCATGCTGATGTTGAAGCAAAAGCCTGTAAAGTAGGCTTTCCTAAACGACTTTGGGAAACGCTCTCAGCTTTCGCTAACACCGCAAACGGTGGAATAATTATACTTGGTCTTGACGAGGAGGACAATTTTTCAATCTGTGGCGTAAAAGAGCCCAGAAAAGTATTGCAGGACTTTGCAAGTCTTTGCGATCAAATGGAGCCGCCAATCCGTGCCCAAATCCACCCTTATAAGTTAGAAGGGAAGACAGTCATAGTTGCTGAAATCCCAGAAGTTGAGCGCGATTACAAGCCTTGTTACTATAAGGGCTCAGGTCAGACTAACGGGGCTTTTATTCGTGTAAGCGATGGAGATCGGCGTCTCACATCTTACGAAATCCAACTTTTTATGGCCTCTCGTGGCCAACCTAGAAATGATGAAGAACCAGTAGAAGAAGCAGCTATTAATGATCTTGATAAAGCACTTGTTAAGCAGTTAGTCGCGATTGTGAAACGCAAGAGCAGGAACCTGGCTTCGAGTACTGATTTGAAAGTGCTTAGGGCAATTCATGTGGTGACCGATTACAAAAAACGAACTGTTCCAACTATTGCTGGGATATTGGCTCTAGGCAAAGATCCACAACAGTTTTTTCCTGCACTAAGTCTACATTTCGTAGTCTATCCCGAAAAACAAGTTGGCGTCCCAGGTCCCCAAGGCGAGCGCTTTCTGGACAACAGAAAGTTTGAGGGCTCCATAGCAAGTATCTTAGACCAGGCTCTAGCTGCGCTCAGTCAGCATATGATCAGGAAAACACTTGTCAGAGGAGCGGATAGAGAAGACGTTTGGCAGTATCCGGAAACGGCTTTGCGTGAAGTAATAGTGAACGCTCTCGTGCATAGAGATCTCAGTAGTGCAGCCAGGGGAACACCTGTACAGATACATATGTTTCCAGACCGACTTACAGTCAGAAATCCAGGTGGGTTGTTCGGGCCAGTGACGATTGAGTCACTTGGAGTAAGTGGCACATCTGCCGCGCGTAATGCAACTTTGATGCGTCTACTGGAAGAAGCACCGGCACCTGGAGGCGCCGCCCCGATCTGCGAAAACCGTGGTTCCGGCATAGGTGCGATGATCAGTGCATTAACAAGAGCGGGAATGGAGCCTCCTGCCTTTGATGACAAGATTGCTTCTTTTACTGTTACTTTTCCAAATGCGTCCTTACTGAATGATGAAACTCTATCGTGGTTGGAGCAGATACGCATAAAAAACCTGACTGATACTCAGCGTATGGGGCTGGCTCTACTTCACCATGGTAACGCTCTGGATAATTCTAAATACCGTCAAATAACAGGATTAGATAGCCGCGTAGCCACCCGAGAACTAGGTGAGTTGGTAAAGTATAAGTTGATCGAGCAAATAGGTACACGCCGATGGGCTACCTACCGACTCACATCAGGTAGCTCCCAAAGGCGTGATCGTCGATCGGAGATTATTTTGACTCTCAAGCGGAGGGGCGAGCTTTCTAGAAGTGACATTGCAAGAGAGTTGAACTTTACAGATATGGTAACGAGGCACTGGCTTTCAAAGTTGCGAAAGGAGGGCCAAATTGAGCTTTTAGGGCCTGCTCGCTCGCCATCGGCGCGTTACCGAATAAAGAAGAAGTGATTTAAAGGGAGCTGATGGCAGACATGCTAACAGCTTGCTAGGTGCATGTTGTTAGCATGTCACTAGCAATTTCTAGTTGCATCTGAATCGATGGAGTTCGAATGTTGCCTGCGCCGGTCTTCAGTAGCGATAAACTTAAACAGCGCAGCTCAGTAATTTCATGAGCTTGGAGCATTGGCCATCATAATAGCAGTTCGAAAGTCCTCCTGCCGGGTCCACCATTTTAAAGTAAGAAGAAGCCTGAGTCGAAAGACCTGGGCTCTTTTCTTTTCGGGCCCTGGAGTCGCAGTGCAGTACTTCAGGCATCAAAGCCGCCCTCGAGAACCTTGCTCTTTCAAGGTTTGAAAAAAAAGTTCTTCGATTTTTGAGTCAATGACTCACGTTGAAAGAAGTGAAGGTGACCCGAGTCGTGTCGCCGACTGGATTCCCTGTATTGGGTGCTGAATGATAAGCTCCGACCTTGAAATACATGGGGGTTCCAGTCCACGAAGTATCAGGAGTGAAGTTTCGCGTGACACCGTTCACCGTCGTGGTCAGAGTATTGCCCGAATAAACCAGCGAGTAAGTGATCGTATCGTTGAGTCCGACGTTACCGATCAAAGAAGTGCGCTGAGCTATCCCGCTTGTGAGAGTTGTATACAGGGAGAGTGCGATATCCCGCTGAGCCGGACGATAGATTAAAAGGGCAAAGGCGACGCTTTGGTTATGGATTTGCCCGATGGTCGCTTCACTTGCATTGACGGCAACCGACTGAACTGAGCAAGAAGCCCCCAGAGTGCCGCCGATGGCGCTATTCCAATCGTTGTTGGTGTCGGCCCCGAGGCCGGTGTAAATCTCTCTTAACTCCGAGCGTGTATGATCGGAGCCACTGCCCGGCGTAGTGACGGCACCATTGGAGGGAGCGCTGAACACCAATTTTCCCGCTCCGTCTGCATAAAAGAAATCATCCACGAATTCCGAGGTGAGTTGGGAAGATATAAGAGTCGTTGCCGGAAATTGAATGCCCCCTGTTCCTCCCGTTCCACCGAAAGAGTCCACCGGCAAGGTCAGCTTCCAACCCGCAAGACTGAAAAACCGAGAGGGCGGATTACGCACCGGACCCGAAGATGGGACCTCGCTTTGACCACAGGAATTTAAAACGAATGGCGCCAAGGCTACGATGACGATGCAGAGCGATGATCGCATACTTTATGAGGATAACAGGGCTAACAAGGGATAGTAATGATTTTCAGCGAACTGCATTAGAATAGTTGAAATTCCGGTAGAAGTGACTGTTGACTCGGAGAGCAAGTAAAACGCTCTGCATTCAATGTTTCCGACAAGCCATGCAGCCGACAGTGAGTTAAAGCGTAAGACGGTTCCTTCAGTTTTTGAAAAGCGGAGGTTTTCTGACTATGTGCCCTCTAAAAAACTATTTTCAGTTTCTCCTGATTTTTTCTTTGATTTGTGCACGGAGTGCACTGGCAGATGTCACTTCGGAACAACTTACTGTTCTCCCGGAAGTCGTGGTCTCCGGCCGAGATGAGAGCCTGGTAGGCATTGCAGGTTCAGCGACTGAAGGAACCGTTGGCGCGGCGGAACTTCAGGGGCGCCCGATTGCTCGTTCGAGTGAAATTCTTGAGACCGTTCCGGGATTGATCATCACTCAGCATTCAGGGGCAGGTAAAGCCAACCAATACTATCTGAGAGGATTCAATCTGGATCACGGCACTGATCTCGCGGGCTATGTCAACGGTGTGCCGATCAATCTTCCTACCCATGCTCACGGTCAGGGTTACCTTGATCTGAACTGGTTGATTCCAGAGCTGGTCAAAGGAGTGTCCTATCAAAAAGGCGTATATTATGCGGATCAGGGAGATTTCTCCAACGCAGGGTCTTTGAACGTCGACTCTGTCTCCACGTTGCCCGAAAATCTTGCAGTCGCGCAAGTCGGGGGCCTTGGTTATGAGAGGGGACTTTTTGCAGGCTCAACTCCGGTGGCTGCAGGAAGTTTACTTTACGCCTTTGAAGCACAACATGACGATGGGGCCTGGCAGGTCGCCAACAACTACAGAAGATTGAATGGTGTCGTGCGATATGGCCTCGGCGATGACCAGAAGGGGTTCAGTCTGTCCGCTCAGGGATACCACGGTGCATGGTTCGCCACGGACCAGATCCCTCAGCGAGCGATTGATGCAGGACTCAGCCGTTTCTCCACCTTTGATCCTTCGTCAGGCGGCAAGACAGGCCGATACGGCCTCTCTGGAGATTGGCACCGCCGGGATCAGGATTCGGCTTCCAAAGTGGTCGTTTACCTCACGCAGTACAATCTCGATCTCTACTCGAATTTCACTTATTTTCTCAATCAGGTCACCGGCGATCAGATAGATCAGAAGGACTCACGCGTTTATACTGGAGTCAGAGCTGAACACACCGTTTACGGTAAACTCTTTGAACGAGACATGGAGAATACGTTCGGACTCCAGGTGCGGCAGGACTGGATCGGCGCGACGCTCAATGACACCCAGAACCGCAACCTCGTCTCGCACGTGCGAACCGACCACGTCGCCGAACTCAATGTGTCGCCCTGGTTTCAGCACAAGCTTCAGTGGAGCAGCTGGTTCCGGACGGTCGAAGGCGTGAGAGGGGATCTTTACGATTTTCATGTGGCCAGCGATATTGCCCCTGATTCCGGCCAAAAGTTCACGGGCACTCTCAACCCGAAACTTTCCCTCATTTTAGGACCGTGGGACAAGACTGAGTTCTATCTGTCAGGCGGCACTGGTTTCAGAACCAATGATGCACGAGGGATCTTTGCAGTCGCATCTCCCGTGCAAGGCGAGCCGTCACGTCAGCTCCCGGCCATCGTGCATACGAGAGGTGCTGAGGTGGGAGTTCGATCCAGTCGATTGCCAGGATTGAATACGACCCTTTCATTCTGGGTTCTTGGGAGCGAGTCGGATACTTTCTTCAGTGGAGACTCAGGCAGTGTTGTCGACGCGGACCGTGCTGGTCGCCGGTACGGGGTTGAATGGACGAACTATTTTACCCCCCGTCCCTGGTTGACGTTCGATGCAGATTTCGCGTACTCGACCTCTCGATTCGTGGATGACGATCCAAAAGGCGTGGGAAAATACATTCCTGAAGCCATCACCAGCGTGATTTCGGGGGCCGTTGCCGTTCACGACGTGCCAGGAGCGGAGCGGGTTTTCGGTGCCTTGCGAATGCGGCAGTTCGGTCCGCGCCCTCTGATTGAGGACAACAGTCAGAAGTCGGCGCCGTCGACGGTCTTCAATATTGAAGCAGGCTATCATCTGAGCAAGGCGTGGACTGCATCGCTGCAGGTTTTGAATTTATTCAACTCAAGTTATCGCGAAAATGAGTACTACTATTCCTCACGCCTCAAGGGCGAAGCAGCAGGCCCGGACGAACAGGGCGGCACCAATGACCATATGGTTCATTCGGGGGAACCCAGGAGCCTTCGTGCGACACTGGTCGCGAAATTCTGATGATGGGGATCAAAGGTCTACCCTTCGCCACCAGTGTCCTTCTGCATGGGGTTCTCGCCGCACTACTTTGGATGACACTCAGACCTTTTACAGTTCAAAGGGTGACTCCCAAGACCGTTTACGCAGAAATCGAAAAAGATCGGCCCCCCGGGGCTCAACCGATGTCAGCGAAAAGACCTCTTCACCAGGTTCGACGACAGAGCCCCGTCCAAGCCCACGAAAGGGCGTCAAATTCAACGCCGGGTGGACCCGTTGCAACTCCCCTGGGATCTCGACATTCCGAAGGAGATTCAGGACGCACGACCTCGTTTGCGGCGGAACTGAGAGCGGCTCTGGATCACTGCAAGGAGTACCCGGCTTTGGCCAAAGCGCGCAAGCAATCGGGTAGAGTTGGCGTGGGCTTTACTGTGAAGAAGAACGGTCAAATCATCAACGCCCACGTCGTCAGTCCCTGCGTCTTCGACAAGCTCAACGAAGCCGCGATTCAGACAGTGACTCGATTGGGAAATTTCAAACCAGTTCCTGACTCCGTTTCAATGAATGACTGGAATGTCGTGGTGCCGATTGAGTTCAAGTTGCAGTGATACCGGATCCACCCTCCACAGGCTGCAGTTCCACATTCTCCACCTGAATGGGGCAACCCAAAATCCGCTCCCCGTGTTCAGCAAACCAGGCAACATCATCCGTCGTGGCATAGCGCCGCGTCCCTTCAGATTGACCGCGGCTCAAACGGCGATCCATCTCGCCGTGTCTCCGGAGCCAGTCTTCAAGACGATGAGCAATGATTTCACCTTGAGAGATCACTTCAATTTCAGGCGGAGTCACTTGTCGGATCAGCGAGTAAAGTAGGGGATAGTGAGTGCAGGCAAGCAGGATACGTTTGGGAACGTCAGGACCCTTGAAGAGCGGATCCAAATAGTGCCGGACGAAATGCTCCGTCCCGACACCCGAAAGTTCTCCCGCTTCTATGAGAGGCACCCAGAGAGGGCAAGCCTGCTGAATGAGATTCAGGCCAGGTGCGAGTTTGGCTGCTTCGATCGCGTAGGAGTTCGAAAGCACGGTGCCCCGGGTGGCCAGCACCGCAACCGAGCCTCCCGTGAGATCCGGGCGCCGATGAGCGGGTAAAGTCGCGGGAGGAATTCCCACCAGTGCTTCAACCGAGGGCCTGATCACGCCCAGGACTCGGCGATCCGGCCAGCGAGCCGGCAGATCCAGCTGCTGAATGTTTTTCAGAGCCTTTGCTGAAGCCGTATTGCACGCCAGCACTACAAGCTCACAGCCCTGTTCAAAGAGCCACTCCACAGACTCCCGGGTGAACTTGTGAACGACCTCCATACTGCGCGCGCCATAGGGGCTGCGGGCACTGTCCCCCAGATAGAGGTAATCATACTCGGGCATGCGCTCGAGCAACGACTTGAAAATGGTGAGCCCGCCAAAGCCTGAATCAAATACGCCAATCATCTTGAGCTCCATCGTAAATGGAAATCACAGCTTCACTCCACATCAATCTCAGCAAGACCGATTTATTTCCGCTCGTGCTTCGCGTGTCAGGTGGCTGTCGAAATACTTCTCGGATTCGATGTCGCTTCCCGGCGGAACACTGGTGTTCACGATCCTCAAGCCAGTCGAGGATGATCAGCAGTCTTTTTCGCGCGGAGTTACAGTTAAATGTGGCAATCTTCAGGATTCCAGAATTCGTACGGCGCAGCCCCGTGATCATCCGCCTTCAATCGGGAAGCGACCGACAGCGGGATCACAGTCCAGTGCCGGTCACTTTCTCATGATCAGTATCTCGACTTCATCGCCTGTGCGATGTCTTCAGCCTTGGCGGACATCGTGATCTGGAAGTCTTTACCGGGAACTTTACCTTCGGCAATGAGCTCGGCGCCGAGTTCATCGGCATACGCCTGCTGTTCCGCCTTTGAAGTGCAGACCATCATGTCGGCATCACCGTTGGTGTGTTCGACCATCAGAAGCCAGCCGAGGGTCACAGGCGACTTCTTGCCGGCGCTCTTGGCAACAGCCTTCTTCGCCGGGGCAGCTTTTTTAGCCACTTTTTTAGAAGCGGTTTTTTTTGCAGAAGCTTTGGCAGCTTTCTTGGGAGCCGTTTTCATGGCAGGAGCCTTTTTTACTGCCGTTTTCTTTGTTGCCGTTTTCTTTGCGACGATTTTTTTTGCGGTGGCTTTTTTGGCTGGTTTCTTTTTCACAAGGGGTCCTTCCGGGGTTCGGTTCATGGGCACTTCTGATTGATTTTGATCAGGATGCCCACGGTTTAACCATCTTGAGGCAGAGTGTCAACACCGAGGTCGTGTCTCAGTCAAATCGCGCCGGAATCCGCTCTTCATCCTCGGGCAGCGAGCAAACGTTCGTCATCCTGACGTTGGATCAGATCTGACCGGATGACGTCAGAAGTCTTTGCGAGAGTATCTCGAAAACCTGCATAGGCACCCAGTGCTGCGAATGCACCATGAGTGGAAACCTCGGCGCCGAACAGGGGCCAGTAGCCAAACAGGGTTTGAGTCCTTGGAATCGCTCCCAGAATCGCCAGAGGTGCCATCGAGAATGCGACCGTTCGCGCATAGACGAGAGCAGGAGTTTCACTTTCCGATCGCGACGCAAGTATTCCCGCTGCTCCGAAAAGGACGAGCGCAGCCTTGTTGAAAATATTCAACGGAAAGATTCCCAGAAACTGACCGTAACTCGCGTCAACTTTCAAAGGAGGTAGTTCCGCTTCCTCTGCAGTTCGCGAAAGGGCAGGAATGAACGCCGCCAGGCCAAGCGCGAGCATCGTACTTCCACCGATTTGTGCAAAGCGTTTTGGAGACATGGTTTGACTCACTTTCAGTTCATGCAGGGATCGCCCATTCCAGTGTGCAAATCAGAAACCACTCAGAATCGACGAGAACGAGGGCGATTGAAGGCTCACCCTCTGGGTGAAGAGAAATGCCAGTGTGCAGTGATCATCGCGATGTCACAAGCTGATTTGCCGGTCGCTTTTGAGATTGCTCCCGGTGCTCTTTGACGAAGTGCTCCTTTTTGACCATCCCCTGCAGAGGGGACCTGTCACGCACTTTCGGGAGAGAGTGCGTGACAGGCGTTCAGCCGCTGGCCTGAGTCTGTCAGAAAAATGCCGGCTTCACTCCATCAAGTTTGCAGCCTGAACAGTCGATGAGTCCAGAATGGCAACAAGCTCCGCATCTTTCAGATCATTTTATCGACATTCTGTCGGTTCCGAGCTGGCCCTGAAACTCAAATCAGGGGTGCTGTCCCATTTCGCTTTGATCTTTCTCGTTTTGATTTTAACTCCTCTCGCCCATGAGCATGGCAGAGTGGCCATTCCACTTGCGGCCGGAATCGTGTTTCTCAATCTGCTCAGACTCAGGCTGGTGCGCAGTTACCGTGCTGCAAATTCTCAGGCCTGGCACTTTCAGTTCAGCTTTCTCCTCTGCAGTGTCGCCTCACTCTGGGGTGCTCTCAGCTTCTTCACACTGAATCACTATCCAGTCGAAAGCTTTCCGGTTCTGACCCTTCTGATCGTGATTTCAGCAAGTGCGACGAGTGCGAACGTCGCTTTGGGCTGCAGTCCCCGCAACGCGCGGGCCTATTCCGGCATTCTATTGGGCTCGACTATTCTGGGACTCATCCTGCTGGGAACTCATGAAACCCGAACCATCGCTCTTCTCACTGCCTGCGCCCTCACGTACACCTGGACGCAGTCCCTGATCCAGGCTCGAGACTTCAAGGTCGCACGAATGAATGATTTCGAATTGAACTCCTCTCGGATCGAGAGAGAAGCGCAGCGCCGACTTCTCGAAGAAGTCCTCGATGGACTGGAAGACTCCGTTGTTCTGAAAGACCTTCAGGGAAAGTACCTGATGGTCAATCGCGCGACGAAACGCATGACCGGATTTTCTCAGGAAATCATCGGAAAGCACGTTCGCGATTTCGCGCCAGGTCCGGTTGCCGAGAAAGTGGAACGAATGGACCGTGTCGTAGTGGAGAGTGGACAGTCCACTTCTGACGAAGTCACGCTCCAGACTCAGAATGGTGAGCTTCACCTGCTTCGATCCATCTATCCCCATAGGGATGCAGGTGGAAAGATCACGGGGATCGTCGGCGTCAATCGGGACATCACGCAAATGAAGACTTCTCAGTCACAGATGGCAGCCGAAAGTCGACGACTGGTCGCCATCATCGAGACCCAGCGTGAAATCGCCTCAACAGGGCTGGATGTTGCGCGCGTCAATCACGCGATCGTCGAAAGGGTCAGGGATCTGACTCACTCGGACGGTGCGATCATTGAACAGGTGGATGGAGACGAGCTCTATTACAGGGACGCGAGCGGTCCCGTTGCCAAGTTGATCGGTTTGCGGCTCAAAATCCAGGGAAGCTTTTCCGGTCTCTGTCTGAAATTGGAAGAAACTTTGATCTGCGGAGACACCGAGGCAGATCCTCGAGTCAATCAGGAGGCCTGCCGAAAGACCAATATCCGATCCATGATCGTGGTTCCTCTGAAACATCAGGGAAAGACTTTCGGAGTGCTCAAGTCCTACTCCTCCAGAGCCAACGCGTTTTCCGAGGCTGAAGTCAGCACGCTTCGGCTCATGGCAGGCCTGCTCTCCGTATCGATGGGTCAGGCCGCGGACTTTGAAGCAAAAAAGGAAACCATCGAAGCCCTGCTGAACGCCGAAAAAAATCTGATCATCGCTCGTGAGCAGGCCGAGCAATCAGCCAGAATCAAGTCAGAGTTCCTGGCCAACATGTCGCATGAGATCAGAACACCGATCAACGGAGTCATCGGCATGGCCGGATTGATCCTGGACACGCGATTGGATCAGGAACAACAAAGTTATGCCAACACCATTCGAAGCTCCGCGGATGCACTCCTCAGTCTCGTGAATGATATCCTGGATTTTTCAAAGGTCGAAGCGGGCAAGATTGAGCTGGAGATCATTGATTTTGATTTGGGACTTCTGATTCAGGATATCGAAAAGACACTCAGTTTCGCGGCCAACGGCAAGGGCCTGAGGCTCATGCAGTCCGTGTCACCCGAGATGCGCTCAAAATTTCTGCGTGGAGATCCGACGCGCATTCGACAGATTCTCACCAACCTCGTGAACAATGCGATCAAGTTCACTCAGAGTGGCAGTGTCACCCTTGCAGTCACGTGGGATTCCGACATCGGCGGATCCCAGGGCGTGAGATTCGAAGTCACGGACACCGGCATCGGAATCAGTCTGAAGCATCAGAACAAACTCTTCACTCCCTTCACCCAGGCTGACTCCTCCACCACGCGTCGCTTCGGAGGAACAGGTCTTGGCCTCTCCATCTGCAAACAGCTCGTGACCGTTTTGGGTGGGACCATCGGGGTCAGAAGCTCTGAAGGACTGGGCACCACCTTCTGGTTCGTGCTTCCGCTTGAAGCAGGCACCGCACCTCAGCCGGTCTCAACATTGAGTTCCAACCCCGCGGCGTCGCTGCGCCACCTGAGGAATCGTCCAGTGAGGATTCTGCTTGCCGAAGACAATTCGGTGAACCAGCTGATCGCCGTCAAGATGCTGGAGAAGTACGGCTTTCGCGTCGATGCAGTGGCAAACGGGAAGGAAGCGGTAGACGCTCTCATGACCGTCCCTTATGACCTCGTCCTGATGGATTGTCAGATGCCTGAGATGGATGGCTACGAAGCCACCCGGACCATTCGAAATTCGGGGGCACCTTCCGTCGGCTCGATTCCGACCATCGCCATGACGGCGAATGCGATGATCGGCGACCGCGAAAAATGTATGGCGGCCGGAATGTCTGATTATGTTTCCAAGCCCGTCAAAGCCGCCGAACTTGTCGCAGCAATTGAGCGAAATCTTCAGAGCGCGCCCATCCCGCCAATTGTCGCCTGAAGTGGACTTCCTGTTTCAATGAGCCCTGCTCGAGCCGCCGTCAGGCGAGGTCAAAAAGGAGCACTTCAGTGTTTTCGCGAGCCACGAAATTGAGAGCTCCCGTTTCACTGATCGCTGCACCATCTCCTGCCATCAGGCTTTCTCCGTTCAGGTCCAGAGCGCCTTTGATGACCTGAACCCAGGCGTGCCGACCCGGAGCCAGCTGATGATCCACTTCCTTGCCTTCATCGAGAAGTCCGGAATACAATTTCGCATTCTGATGAATCGTGACGGAGCCGTCCTCTCCCGTCGGTGAAACGATGAGTTTGAGCCGATTTTTCTTCTCTTCGGCCGTGAATTTCTTCTCTTCATAGCTGGGTTGATCTCCTTCCTTTGCCGGGGTGATCCAGATCTGAAGCAGGTGCAGGGGCTTGTCCTTCGAATGATTGAATTCACTGTGCTGGACGCCTTTGCCCGCGCTCATGCGCTGGATATCGCCCGGCCGGATGACGGAGCCCGTGCCCATGCTGTCCTTGTGCTCAAGCTCACCTTCGACCATGTAGGTGATGATTTCCATATCGCGGTGGCCATGCTTTCCGAAGCCCTGTCCGGGCTGAACCCGGTCATCGTTGATCACGAGCAGATCGCGGAAGCCGTTGAATTTCGGGTCATGGTAATTGGCGAAGGAAAACGTATGGTAGCTCTCGAGCCAGCCGTGCTGCGCATGTCCTCGATCATTTGATCTTCTGATGTTGATCATTTGTTCTGTCTCCTTGAAGGGGGTGTTCTGATTCCTTGAAACTGCGCCCAGATTCAATTTTCCATAAGATAACAATACGCGAACATTTTTCCTAAAAATTGGATAATTTTCAAATAATTGATCTTGATGATATTTTGTTACTTTTCAGAGTGATGCAGGTGGGCCGTTTCAGCGAGGGTTGACCACTCGAAGTCTCAAGATCACTCGGAATCTCACGCGCGGTCTTGAGTTTACAGGTTACGTTCAGCGCACAGGTCAGGATAGCGTGAAAAGCGAAAAAAACGAGCCTGTTGCCATTGATCAATGGTTTGGCCCCCAGAATATTTATGTCGGAGGAATAATCGCCGTCATCAAGCTACCTGTCAAGCCGCTCGCTTCATGGCCTCTCCTGGATAACTGAGCTTCTCGGATTTCACTCTTGCCCATGAAGGAAGCTGGTGCGGGACTGCGCGAGTCTTGGTCATGATGTCGAAAACCGGGAGCCCTCTCGCGACCATCGCGTCCGCGATGAGCCGCCTATGGCATCTCCAGGGAACAGCCTCCGCGCACATCACGACTACCCTCTTCTTCTTATCCAACAGAATCAGACGCTCTAAGGACTCTTTGAACGGGTCCTTTTCCATGTAATCGGCGTAACCTCGGAATGCGGCGACCTGCCATCCCAGATTCACGGAATTTTTCAGCGCCGTTCTTCTTCCTCCCAAATCAGGAAAATGGAGGTACCGAATTCCGTGTTTTTTCAGAAAACGCCTGAGGCGGTCGCTATTGAATTGCGGGAATCGGTTTGATCCAGGAAAGCGTCTCACATCAACGAGAATTTGGATCTGATGTGCTTCAAGCAAATGCAGGAATTCCTCCTTGGTTCTCATTGAATGTCCGATCGTGAAAAACACACCTCATCCGGTGCAATTAAACGTCCAATTGATCAAGTGCATTTGGTGAAATAAAGGCCCGAGACCTTGCTTGCCTGCTCGAAGTCAAAGTGAGTGAACACCTCAAGTCCATCTATGTTGACCATCGGCCAAGCCACCGTACTTTATTTCAATCCTCCCGCGCTTTTCAAGATGATGGAAAATTCAGCTTCACTGACGGGCTGAATCGAAAGACGCCGGCCCTTTCTCAGAAGTGCCATCCCGTTAAGCTCCTTGATGCTTTTGATTTCCTCTAGAGTGAGTGGATGTTTCAAATGCCCGAGGTAGCCGACTTCTGCACAAAACCAGACAGGGTGGTCGTGACTGGCCCTTGGATCGTATTGTTCGCCCCTTTGGTCCAGAGCGCTCGGGTCCGCTTGATTTGGTTTTACGACGTATCCGACACCGAAAACACCGGGCGACTCCACATTTGAGTGATAAAATAGAAATTGATCACCGGACTTCATCCCGGTCATCATGAAATTACGAGCCTGATAATTTCTAATGCCAGTCCAAAGCGTCTTTTTATCGCGCGCGAACTGTTCAATCGAATAACATGAAGGTTTTGATTTGATCAGCCAAAAGCCAATTGTTCCGTCGTCCTGAGTCGCGGACTTTGATTTCTCACTGTTCTTTGCAGCTCTGCTCATTCCTAAGACTCTACTTTCCGTATTCGCCATATCAATACCCACCGAATCAATTTTGGCATTTCAGTGCGACGCGAAAACCGCGCGGTGTGGCGTTTGCACTCTAAAGCGGGAGTTGAAATATTAAATGGTTGATTGAGAGCGCCGTTTGCATTTACGCAGGCGAAAGGTGATTTTATGGGACCCGTCATGAAGGCGATAGACAAAGTTGAGGAACTCATCGGCCATAGCCCTCATCCGGCCATCGTCGCCATCCCGATTGGAGCGTGGCTAACCAGCACGATTGCAGACGGGTTTGCGATCGCAACGAAAAAGACCGCTTATGATGACGCTGCTCGCATCAGTATGGCCGTAGGTCTCGTCGGCGCGGTGGGGGCAATAGTTACTGGCTTACATGATTATGGTTACATTCCGAAAGCTCGAGAACCGAGCCAGAGTATCGCAACCCGACATGGGTGGGGAAATGCCGTCGCAACCTCTCTCTTCCTGATCAGCTTTGTACTCAGGGTGCGAGCCTCCCAAGCGAAACAAAGTCCCTCGATCTTTTCGCGCATGCTTGCGTTAGCAGGTTCGGGAACTGTGGCTTATACGGGATGGCTCGGAGGCAAGCTCGTCGAGGAACAGGGTGAAGGGGTTAAACCGATTATTCAGCAGCAAAACGAAGTTGAAAATGTGAGAAAGCGAATTCTTTCAGAAGATCATTCAGGTCCGGTCCACATGCAAACTGAAAAATCAGGTTGAGCCTGACCCCGGCTGATGACCTTTTGCAATTGTGACAGTTCATTTTCCTGAAACTGCCGATTCTCGTGCAGCCATGTATTGTCCAGAGGCGAGGGATTCGGAAGAGAAATATGCCGTGCGTAAAGCAGGGTGTGCATGGCCACCCACCTCAAGCTGAAATACTTCGAAAACAGCGTAATATACGCATGATTTTGAGAAGGACGTCTTGATCGATTGGAAAAGAACCGTGACAGCCAGCGACTGCGGAGGTAGCAATGCATAGAAGATGAAAAAAGACTTCTGGCTCAAGCGATGGGCTCAATCAGAAATTGGCTGGCATCAGACTGAAGTCGAGCCCGCGCTGATTCAATGGGCGTCGGGTCGGCGGCCAGGACGCATCCTGGTTCCCTTCTGTGGCAAAAGCCTGGACCTGATCTGGCTGAAGTCCCAAGGTCACGAAGTCATCGGAGTCGAGCTGAGTGAGTTGGCCCTGAAGAAATTCTTTTCGGAAAATGCGATCGCGAGCGCTCAAAGCTCTGAAGGCCGATTCACGGTCCATCGCGCCGATGGACTCACGCTTTTCAACGGAGATTTCTTCGATCTGACTCCGGAGCAGCTCGGTTCCGTCGATGCAGTCTACGACCGGGCAGCATTGATCGCTCAGCCTCCTGAAATGCGAAATCGATATGCGCTGAAA
>JACMNQ010000050.1 GCA_014378465.1 Oligoflexia bacterium
ACGGAATTCTTCAGTTCAACCTTTCAGACCTCAGGAACGAGTCCGGAATCTACCGCCTCACTCCCGCATTGGGCGCTGAGCGTGGATCTCATTACCTGAATGCAAATCTAGGTCAGCTGAAGTCCGATTCAGTTCTCTGGCACCGTCAGTGAGCCAGGATACTCATTTCATGATGTCAATCTGCTGCCCTTCAGTGAACACGATCTGTTGATCCAGAAGTTCGGCCCTCTCAATCTTGAAGCCCTTCGAATTCTTCAGCACGCGAAGCCGAGTCCTGAGCACACTTTCAGACTTCTGTCCCTGTGAGTCCGGTTCCGAGTACCGAGTCTCCACGACGAGCGCGATTTCATCAGCTGAGATCTTCTCCACTTCCTGAACGGAAGTCTTTCGGTCCTGACTGAGAGGTTTCTTCTTCTGGATCTGATCGAGAGCCCATTCGGGCAGTTGCTTCTGCAGCTGTTGAACCTCAGCGTCAGTGATGGGTTGGACGGGGGCATGGGCGCAACCACCCAGCAGGGAGAGTGAACCGAATGAGAACATCTGCAGAAACGAAACACAGGCGACTCGAGCGGCAGCGACACGGAAAATTCGATTCATGCCTCAAGAGTAGCTGAAGTGACTTCGGGACGCGACCGCTCATTCGTCATCATCTTCAACTTCAAGAAAAAGAGGCAACTGCTCCGAGTAGGGGTCCGAGATCATCTCGTTCTGATGCTCCACGAGAAGTACCAGCGCATCCCGAACCACCTCCAGATGGTTCTGATAAAAGCCATGATCAATCAGTCTCTGGATGGTCTGAGCATTCTGCAATTCAATATTTCGACTCATGATTCCACTCATTTCCGGCTAGTGCCTTTGTGCATTGATCAGACTTCTTTCAAGGCCTTTCAATCAGTGTTACGCATAACATACGCACGGTCAATGGGGATCGCCGATAAAAACAAGAAGCCCGCTGGGTGCGGTGAGACAGCAGTCGCTCGCCTCAACTTTGGCGGGATCGGAGTCTCGGTGAGAACACGAGTCGCGATCGCGGTGTCCGCTTCAAAAATCGTGGTGACCTTCTGAGCGGTCTTTCCGCCGTCGATGGTGATGCTCTTGCGGTGCTGGCCATCTACCATGACGCGTACCT
This sequence comes from Oligoflexia bacterium, assembly GCA_014378465.1. Classification (GTDB taxonomy): domain Bacteria; phylum Bdellovibrionota; class UBA1018; order UBA1018; family UBA1018; genus UBA1018. The sequence goes on from JACMNQ010000050.1 coordinate 1,130, forward strand.
TGGTTTCTTCTTGGGCTCGAGTGGTGAGCAGTTCGGAGAATTCTTTTCCAGTTTCATCGCTCCCAGAATCAGTTCTTGGCGTTTGGAAAACGGAGCTGGACCATTTACAGTTGCGTCTCACTTGGTTTTCTGGCGCACCCCGCCTGTGGAGCGAGTTTTGCTCCAGTAAGGGCAAGGAGTAAGAACTATGGCAGCGAGAAAAGTTTTGAGAAAGCGATTGCAAGATCCCGCCGGAGGATTGACGGCGGCCGGTCGGGCGCGATTCAACCGCGAGGATGGATCTCACCTGAAACCAGGAGTTCAAGGCAAGGCCGACACTCCTGAAAAGATGAAGCGCAAAGGATCGTTCCTCCGGAGGCACTTCGCAAATCCTCGCGGACCCATGCTGGATGAGAAGGGAAAGCCCACGCGTCTTGCCTTGTCCGCACATGCCTGGGGTGAAGCGGTCCCGAAGACTCGTGCGTCGGCCAAGAAGCTCGCGGAAAAAGGGACGCGACTTCTTGAGCGCTACCAGCTAACCAAACTGAAAAAGGCGGCGTGATCTGCCCTGTGAAAATGGCTTCGGCCTGTTTCAGTCAGTCTGTTCATTTTTCTGAATGAAGTGGAGAGTCTTTTCCCGCTGGAGGAGACGGCCAGAATTACCATAATTTACTGCGTTAAATGAAAAAGCCTCACTCTCTTTCGAAAGTGAGGCTTTGAACAATGACTTGCGTCTTCTCCGGTTGCTGAAGGATGCTCTGAACGATCTCGTTCTTGGCTTCCTGAGAAAGTGGCAAGGTGTAGATACCGGCAGATTTCTTGGTCGCTGCTGGTCCTGCGATCTTGCAAGCGGTTCCGTTGACTGGAACGCTTGCGAAGAGAGGGGTCAGGACGAAAGGCCAGACGAGGAGGAGGCCCCAACGCTTCTGGCAAGCAGGGTTTGCGCTCTTGCTGAATTCATAGCTGATGTCGCCGATCGCGTTGGCGCCCATGTCCTTGGCCTGCATGGCCATCTCTTCGACGGAATTTGCTGCGAGTTCTTTGCAATCTTTCCAGATCGCGCCGCCAGCATTGGCGTGCACGGAGCCCATGCTCTTGCCGTTGTCCCAAGAGCCGTTCTTGAATTTCGCGCCTTGTGCGTAGTCTTTTTCGTAGTCGACGCGTGGCATTTCGGTTGAACAGGCCGCGAATGAAAGCATGAGGATAGAAACAAGAACGAGCTTGCAGAGGTGTAACATTGAGTTCTCCATGTGGATTTTAAGTTATGGCTCAGTCTCGATTCAATTCAGTCCACGGTCAGTTTTTTTCGATGGAAATAAATCCGATGAATATTGGCGCGGAGCGCAGTGTGATTCTGGATCAGACTTATTTCCGCGAGATGCTGAAAGAGCAGGTCGCCAAACAATTTCAGTATCAAAATCAGAATGATCTCAAGAAGGGTATCCATCCGAAAAAATCACATCTCAAGCCAAGGTCGATGTCGGATAAAACCCGACAAATGCATACGGCCGTGAAAGCGAAAAATACGGAGAGGAAGGACTCGGCCACTTCGGTTGGAACTTCTATCTCGCGTTGACCAGCTGGTTTCTAAAACGCAAAAAGCCTACTCAAGATGAGCAGGCTTCGACGATGGATTTTAAATTTAAATGGCTGGCCAGGTAGGACTCGAACCTACGACCGATCGGTTAACAGCCGATTGCTCTACCAACTGAGCTACTGGCCAACATCACCCTCATGAATGAATAGGTTTTTTGAAATTAGACGAAACTCTTCCGTTTGTCCACAAACCTCTTGAACTTCTCGGGTTAAACTCTCGAGACCCAGGAGTGTGAGCAGAGTTCGACCAAGCTCGGGTAGAAGTTGAGCTTAAGAGGCGGGGATTCCACGATTCGGGATCCATCCGTGGGTCCAGGCAAACCACGCCATGAAGCAGAGAAAGCCGAACAAAAGAACCGTCAGCCAGATGTAGAGCATGTAAGGGTGACTCCACCAGGGGCCTTTAAACTCGGGTTCAGGATGCTTGGGCTTGAAATCGGAGTCTTTCTTCATGCCCCGACTGTAGCATGGATTTGAGATCAACCTTGCGATATGTAAGCGCCCTATGAATAACCAGTGGATTGCTCTCGGCTCCGTCTTTGGATTTCTCAGTGTCGCGATGGGAGCTTTCGGAGCCCACGCCCTTTCCGAGTCACTCAGTGAAAAAGCTCTGTCAGTTTATCATACCGCCGCCCAGTACCAGATGGTGCATTCACTGGCTTTGGTTGCGGTGGGGATTCTGGTTGCTGCCGTGCCTTCCGCCGCGCAGTCTGGCTGGACCCAATGGGCGGGCTGGGCTTTCACTTTCGGGATCGTCATCTTCTCGGGCAGTCTTTACGCCCTGGCCTTCACGGATATCAAGATTCTCGGGGCGATCACTCCGATCGGTGGGCTTCTGTTTCTTGCCGGCTGGGTCTGCCTGGCGCTCTACGGACTGAAAGCATCATGAGCGAAAGCCCTTCACATTCTCATGCCCATTCACATGACCACTCTCACGGACCCCTTCCGGGTGAAACTCCGGTCGCAGTCATTGCCTGCGTTTCTCGGGTGGTGGCCCGAGTGATTGACCGCCTGACAGGCGACAGGGTCGATTACCCGCTCATGGTCGCTGCCGCGACCGCTGAAGCCCTCAAACAGTACGGGATCGAATCCCGGGTCATGTATGGCAAGGCTGCGTGGATCGAAGTGATGGAAGATCATTCCGTTCAATGGGCGGGATGCTGGGGAGACAACTTCTATTTCTGGACCGCCACGCAGTATGGCGAAGTGGTGGACCTGAATGCCAGTGTCCAGTGCCGCAAGCAGGGGCATACCGCCGGCTCTCTCAAAGGTCAGTACTCACCCCCCATGCTCTGGTCAGCTGAAGTTCCGAAGTTCTACCGCTACGCTCCCGAAGGCGTGGCTGAGCTCGAGCTTCATGATGAAAAAGAACAGAAGAAGTACGATCTCGTGCTCGAGGAAATCCGCGAGAAGTGCACCCCTGAAATGATCGCGGGCAAGGAGCCCGAGTTTCTCAATGAGCCGATTCTCTGCCCGGGACGAAAACTTCTCGATGACGCCAATGACACTTTCAAACATTTTGACCGCGATCTCGCCGTCAGTGGAATTCTGAGTGTGCCCTTTGAAATGTTCTGACGATTTCGCTCAGCTTGAAACATTCCTGCTTGAAACTCCCAGGCTCAAGGTCAGTCGCCTGGCGATCGAAGATGCGCCCTTCATGCTCGAACTTCTCAATGAGCCCGCTTTCATTCGCAACATCGGGGACAAGAAAGTCAGAACGATCGCCGACACTGAAAAATTCATTCAGAAGGCTCTGACTCCGGGCTTCGAATTTCTGGGTTCCGGGATGTACAAGGTCGAACTGAAAGACTCGGCCGAGCGTCTGGGGCTTCTCACTCTGATCAAGCGCGATACCCTTTCCGATGTGGATATCGGTTATGCTTTTCTCGAACGACACTGGCGAAACGGGTACGCGCTCGAGGCGACGACCGCTCTTCTTCATCACGCAAGAGACGTTTATGGACTCAAGCGTATTCTGGGAGTGACCGTTCCTGAAAATATCCCCTCGAGTCGAGTGCTTGAGAAAATGGGATTGAAGCTCGAAGTCAAAGTGAAATTCGCTGAAGACCGGCCCGAGTGCAACCTCTACGCAATTGACTTCGCCCCGTGATGAAGGGCGGGTAGTTTTCATCGCCCTTTTTTCCTCACCACGCTAATCTTTCGACGGACCCGCAAGGGTCGACTTTCGATGATCCGGCACAAGGCGTCGTGACGCCGGCAGGAGGTTTTTACTCCGTCTGCTCAGCGAGGGGGCGGCTCCAGGTCTTGAAGCGAAAGAGAAACAGAAGGCCCGGAATCATGAGGAGCGTACTGATCATGAAGTACTGCTCCCAGCCCAGATTCTTCGCCATCCAGCCGGTTGGAACGCCCGCGATCACTCGAGTGAGCGCCATGAGGCTGGTCAGAAGCGCGTACTGAGTTGCCGTGAATCGTCGATCACAGAGGCTCATGAGAAATGCCGAGTAGGCCGCAGTCCCCATGCCGCTGCTCAGATTCTCAAGCGCGATGGTCGAAACCATGACTCCGTAGTCATGGCCCACATGGGCCTGAACGATGAAAAGCAGATTGCTGACGCCCTGAAAAATTCCGAAGATCCAGAGTGAGCGGTACATCCCGATGCGGGTCATGAGCGCTCCGCCGAGAAGCGTGCCGACGATGGTCGCCACGAATCCGAACCCTTTGGTCACCGCTCCGATGTCGGTGCGACTGAAGCCGATCTGAAGAAAGAACGGAGTCATCATGGCGGTGGCCACGACGACGTCGAGTTTGTAAATGACGATGAAACCGAGGATTTCAAATGAACCTTTTCGTCTGAAAAACTCAAACAGAGGCAGGATCAATGCGTCCCGAAGCGTCTTCGGGGGCAGCACTTTGACATCAGGTTCCGGGGCCCAGAGAGTCGTGATGACCCCGACCAGCATCATGGCGGCCATCAGAAGGTAGATGGTTTTCCACGGGAGGTGATCAGAAAGAATGAGTGCGAGTGCACCCGAGACCAGCATGGCCAATCGGTAGCCCATGATGTAGAGGCCCGCGCCCGCGCCAAGCTCTTCAGGGAGCAGTGCTTCAGTCCGGTAAGCATCGACGACGATATCCTGACTCGAACTGAAAAAGGCGACCAGAAGAGCCATGATGGCGAGTACTGCAGGAGCCTGAACCGGTTGAGAAAACGCCATGCCGCTGATCGCAAGGATCAACGCGATCTGTGAAACCAGAATCCACCCGCGGCGACGTCCGAGAAACGGCGGCACATACCGGTCCATGAGGGGTGCCCATAGAAACTTCAGAGTGTAAGGGAGACCGACGAGCGAGAAGATTCCGATCACGGTCAGATCCACGTGTTCGGTCGTCATCCAGGCCTGAAGAGTGGTGCCTGTGAGACCGAGCGGGATTCCTGATGAGAATCCCAGAAGGAGAGCCGCAGCCATGCGCCGACTTGCAAAGACGTGGAGAAGAGACTTCATGATCTGAAACTACCATAGAGATTTCAGAGGCGCCTACTGAAATGAAAAACGCCGACTTCGGCCTTTCGCGGGAAGTCGGCGTCTCTTCGTGAACTGAAAGCTGAACTTATTTCTTCGCAGCAGCTGAAACAGGATGAGCTTCGACGTTGATCTTCACTTTGACGTCATCGCCGAGAACGGCATTGCCGGCATCGAGTACCTTGTTCCAGATCATTCCAAAATCCTTGCGGCTGATCACGGTCGTTGCCGTGAAGCCGGAAGTCGGGGAACCGTCCATACCTTTGGTGCTGCCCAGGTATTCGACATCAAGAGTGACGGGCTTGGTCACGCCGTGCATGGTGAAGTCGCCGAGAACTTTGAACATGTTCTTGCCCGAAGAAGTGACTTTCTTTCCAACGAAAGTGAGCTCAGGGTTTTTTTGAACATCGAAGAAATCGCCGCCCTTGAGGTGCTCATCGCGTTTCGCATTGCCGGTGTCGACGCTCGCTGCCTTGATGTCAAATTTGACGTCGCCGAGAACCGTTGGCTTCTTTTCGTCGAAGCTGAATTCGCCGGTGTAGTCATTGAACTTCCCGTCGACGTTGCTGACAAGGTGCCGAATCGTGAAATTCACGCTGGAGTGAGCAGGATCCACTGCGTACTTGGCAGCGAAAGCGCTGGCGGAAGTCAGGGACAGGGCGAGCACGCCCAGGGACAGGATGATTTTTTTCATGAACGGGATTCCTATAAAATTTGATGCAAGTTTCAAAACTTCTCGATTTTGATGCATTAAAGAGGAATCACCCGTAAAACTCAAGCACGCTGGTTCGAAATTTTTCGACCGGCAGTTGACTTGCCGCGGTGGGGTTGACGGTCTTCCAATCAATCAACTTCTGGTCTTTGATGAGGAAAACCTGGTCACTCAGGTCAAGGAGTTCACTGATCTGATGCGCAATGAGGCAGACGATCTTGCCTTGAGCCTTCCATTCACGAAGGATCTGTCGCGCGCATTCGATGGAGAGGAGATCCAGGCCGTCGAGAGGTTCATCCAGAAGCAGAATGGGCTTCTTTGAACAGAAAGCTCCGAGCCACGTGACTTTTCTTCGTTCACCCTGGCTCAGGCGTCCGAGAAAGTTCTGCATCTTGTCTTCGAGCCGGAACCCTTTGACCTTGACCTGAAGCTGACCTTCAATTGCGCTTCCCCACGGCTGATCCGCGATGAATTCAATCCACTCGGAAGATTTGATGAACTTTGGAAAACTCAGGTACTCCGAAACGTAGAGTGCGTCCTCTTCGGGTCTGACCGTTCGATCATCGATCTTGAAGGCGCCAGACTGCGGTTTAAGCACCCCCGCCAGAGTCTGCAGCAGAGTGGTCTTGCCATACCCGTTCGGGGCCACGATCAGATTGAGACCGGCCTGAAATGAAATCCCCTGCGAAGCAGTGTCCATGTTCAGCAGATTTTGATTGGGACGACCCACTTTGAGATCATGAAAGGAGAGAGTCTTCATCCAAATGCTCCACGCTATGTAGGCGTTGTTCAACGCGACTTCTGATGTTCCAGGAAAAATAAATCGCAACGGCCAGAAACCAGGGTGAGTAAAAGCAGAGAAATCCGGCCAGAGTGCCTGCAGCGAGAGTGATGAAATTGACCAGCCAGGGTCTGCCGGAGTCCCCTTCCATGCACATGGACGAGGCAGTGATGATTCCGCCCCAGGCGCCGATCACCGTCATCAGCCATTCGTGAAAGTGCACGTGCGGATTCGCGAGAAGCCCGAGGGATGCGAGAAGAAGCTGGCAGGTCTGCGATGCCCACAGTGAAGTGATGAGTTTTTCAGCACCACTCCGGGGATAATGGGCGATGGCGAGTGTTCTCCATTTATGGACCGAAAACAGCGCGCGCTGCAGAGGCAGCTGAGCGGCCAGAACCCAGAGCGCATGTTTCTTCTCGGGCAGGAGAAAACCGATGACCAGGCTGACCAGCCAGGTGAGGAGAGTCGCCAGGCGTCTCAGGTCGTGCTTCAGATAGATGCGGATGAAAGGATCGCGAACCATCGCCGTGAAAGAGTTCAGCGTCCCATTGTCCGGCACTGGCGCGGAAATCCGCTCCAGCATCGCTGGAATGAAAAGCGTGAGGACGGTACCGAGCCAGATGAGTTGAAGAGAAATTTCGAACTTCGTCAGATTCTCGAAGATTCCCTGAAGAATGAGCGCGGCTGTGAGGGAATAGATTGAGGAGAGAAGCAGCCACACGAGTGCATGCTCCCTCATCCATCGGAGAAAGTTCAGGCCATTGAGCCTGATGAGTTTCGAATTCACCTGGAAGGCCAACGTCGAATCGTCAGATCAATGAGAGACGTTCGGCTTATCTGATGGTTCAGCGCCCTGAGCGACCTGTTGAACCTGAATCACGTCGAAGTCGAGCAGAGCTTCGCCCTGTTTCTGTCCAGCCTTGTTCACCCAGGAAAGGACGAAGCGGTGTTGACCGAAGAGCGCAACCGGGAAGCCGCCGAAGCGGAACACGGCTTTCATTCTTTTCTGTTCTGCCGGCATGGCCATGTCGCCCGAACCGACGAGAGCCTGTTTGCCATCAGGGGTCAGGACGTGAATGAACATCTTTCCATCAGCGGCGGCGGGATCAGATTTTTCGACCACCAGGGCGATCACCAGGGACTGAAGATTGATCGGGAGCTGGGGAGTGCGAATTTCCTCGACCATGTCGAAGATGGAAAGATTGCCAGTTTGCTGGTCAACGGATGCACCAAAAGAAAGACTTGCGAATTTTAGTTTTAAACTCATGTTTCAAGTCTACACCAAGATCAATCAAGCGGCTTGCTCATTTTTAACCTGGGTGATGGTCTCAAAGATCATTCCAAGAATGAGAGTCACGGAGTTCTGCTCCTTCAAGCCTGGCTGCGGAGAAGAGCGACTGATCTCCTGAATTTTTGCAGAGACGAAACGCCATTGTGCGCCGTATTGAAAAGTATTTTCCAACTCCAGAACCACTCGCGCGAAGCGCGTCTCGAGTGGGAGACGGTCGCTGGCAAGGTATTTTTCAGCGACGATGATTGAAGCTCCAAGGCCGGCGCAGTCTTCAGGAGAGAGGGCTTTCACAGCCTGCTCGATGCCCGGGCGAAGCAGGGCTCCGATGGAGATCAGATCTTCAAAACTTCCTAAATTCTGATTACTTTTGCGTTTTGCCATCACAAGTACTCTTCGGTATTCCCAGTTAATCCTTAAATGGGACTTCAATCATCTCAGCATGGGAGCCCAGAAGTAAAGTGCCGCGGATCGGGCGTTGGAACATTGACTCTCCGAAAGAGCGAGGGACTTTCCGTAGATGATTGGATTCATCACGTCATTGGAGTCATTGACGTGATCGAGATTCAGGTAATGGCCCAGCTCATGAGCGATGAGATTGGATACCGTTCCGACCGGGCGTTCAAAGACCGCTCCGTAGGGACCCCCACCCGGCATCGCGGTCCAGGCGTTGGCGCCCGTTCCCCCCAGAGTGCCGGAGCGGTTCCAGGTGCCCGTGGTCACGGTCAAAAGGGAGTGACCCTGGTTGAGCCGATTTCGGATCGTGGTGAGCTCACTCAGGTTTGCAGTCTGATAGCTGAGTCCGTAATCGGGAGGGTTGATGGCGGCGTACTCGTCGAGCACAAAACTGAGGTTGCACTGCTTCCAGATCTCGTTGATCTCCTGAACCACGGTCGAGGCCTGTTCCGAAGAGACGACCGCCTGGCCCGACTGATCCCGGTAGACGACGTATCTGAGGCCCAGGCAGATGTGATTCAGATCCCCTTTGTCGCAACCGCTTCCGTGGGAAGGCTCAACGCCTGGCGGAATTTTCCCGCGAGGTCCGCTCGTGAAATCTCTGCCTTGAATGTCTTCGAGCGAACTGGAGCCGTTTCCATTGCAGCCGGCAAGGTTGAAGGTGAAAATGAGAGAAGAAAATAGGATCGGCAGGTGAGCTCGAAACAACTGCATACTGAGCTTTCCTCCGTGAAAGCCTGGAAATTGACGCCTTCATGGCATCACTGGGGACGAGCAAAATTTTACCCAATCTGAAAACGGATGGGAAGGAATTTGAATCCGTGAAATGCAATGGAATGGATCAAGATGATTTTGGTGGAAGAGATCTCTTCGCGCGAAAAAAATCCGTCAGAATCCTGCCGCAATCCGCCTGTTCCTGAAATAGAACTTTGAAGCGGTGATTCATCTTCGGGTTGTCGTGCAGGGGATATCCCAGGCTCAGCGCGCCTCCTTTGAGGTCCTTTGCGCCATAATAGACGGCATCCACGCGAGACTGCTGACAGGCCGCAAGGCACATCGGGCAAGGCTCGAGACTGACGATGAGGGTACAGTCATTGAGTCGCCAGCTTTTGAGGTGCTGGGCAGCTTCCTGAATGGCCGTGATCTCGGCATGGGAGACCGGGTTGTGGTCCTGCTCGCGCCGATTATAGCCGCGACCAATGATCACGCCATCTTTGATGACAATGGCCCCGACGGGAACTTCATCTTCCGACGCCGCGGTCTCCGCCAGTTTCAGACACTCCTGGAGCCATTGCTCGATTTCGGGCGCGGTGAGAGCGCTCATGCGCGATTCTTCTGGATGCCTGGTTTGTCAGAGCTGAAAACTATTAGCTTTTCAGCCTGCATCTGTTCAAGCTCCTTGAAGAACTCATCCTGATTCATCAGGTAGCGGGAGGATCGATAGAGGCGTGAAATCTTTTTCAGGTGATGATTGATCGCCTTCAGGACCTTGCGCTGCTTGCGAGGCAGGATTCCGAACTTGATGCCCATGCCTTTGGGATGAGTCACCGTGCTCTGAGTGCGCCAGACCACGTTGCCCAGGCATTCGAACGTCTGACCGTAGAGGCTGAACTTGAGACTGATGTTCTCATCCTGAGTCAGGTTGTTCCGAGTCTTGATGAAGCAGCCTCCAATCGACAGGTCGAGGATCTCGCCTTCGATCGGAAGCGCGTCCTGGCGGAAGAAGGTGACCGGGACCACGAGGCGGTACCTGGGATTGCTTTCCCACCAGCGGATCTTCGGCAGAAAGTAGGGCACGCGAACTTCGCGGGATACCCGGTACATGAGTGCGATCAGGCAAAAGAGTGAAAAGATGAAGGAGAGAACTTTATGATGAGTTGCGCCGTACTCAGAAACGATCAAGGCATTGCTGTAGCCGACCAGAAAGCAGGTGATGAAGAACACGTACCAGGCCCAGCGCTTCATCTCCCAGAGGCCGTAGCCGGAGAGGACGGCCCAGAAGCAGAGGATGTAATAGGAAGGTGAAAGAAGGATGCGCACGCACTGTTTGGCGGGAATATCAAAGAAGACGGCAGTCATCAGCAGGTAGAGTGCTGGAAACGCCATCAGTCCAAGAGCAATGAGTTTGAGAACGCGAGAAGTGTAGTCTTTCACAAGTTAGCCGCCAATCTGCCACAGCCCTATCGGCATTTGCAACGGATAGACTTGAGAGAGAAATTCAGTTGCCGCCGAGCGCGCGCAGAGGCTCACTGAAAGCCAGAACATTGTGCAGTTCAGCTTTGCAGGTTTTGCCGCCACGGAGGCGACCTTCGATGTAGATGTCGTTCAAGTCACCGCCATCGGCATCGGGGGATTCTTTCACGTGCGCGACAAAGTTTTGACTCTTCAGGATGAAGTAGACGTCACTGCCGATCACTTTGACCGTTCTGCAGGATGCCTTGACCCGGTTGTTGTCAGTGCAGTCCTGAATCAGTTCTCTGACTTCCTGAAAGAAAGCCGGCCCGCAGTCACGAGTCATGTTTTCTCGTGACGTCGGGGAGGCGTGAGAAGTGTTGAAGGCCAGAAGCTGGAATACTGCAAGGATCAGAATGGATAAATTCGTTTTCATAGGAAGAGCGTTATCGCTCAACTTGGCAGTTTATAAAAGTGATCATTAAGCATACAATTATTCCAATATGGAAATACTCCATCTCGAGATTCTCAGAGCCCTGGTTGCTGATCCAAACCTCACTCGCGCGGCGGAGCGCCTGCACATGTCCCAGTCCGCCCTCTCCAAACGCGTGAGCGCGATTGAAGAAGAAGTGGGTGCTCCCCTCTTTGAAAGGCGTGGACCGAAGGGTCTGAAGCCCCTGCCCCAGGCCTTCATGCTGGCCCAGGTCGCCGACCGCGTTCTCAATACCTGGGAAAGTGGACTGCAGAGAATCAAAAGGGCTGCTGATGAGCCGGAACACTTTCATCTGGTGGGGCCCCCGCTCTTTCTTCGTGAAGTCGTCCTGCCCTGGTGGCACAAGAGCGCAAAACAGTTTCCTGATGTTCAGCTTCAGGTTCAAGTGTCCTCACTCGCGAATGTTTCCCTCGAAACCATCAAAGCGGGAGCGGACGCTGGAATTCTTGAACACAAGGAAGACCTGAACGACTACGTGTGCAAACCCCTCTACACTGAAAAATGGGGAATCGTTCGCCATCCATCGGTCCAGCACTCGGACCTGAGAAAGTACCACTGGGGAACCTATTCCAGTCATTCCAATCCCGTGGATAACTGGCTGGTGCAGCGTCAGAAGATGCCGCCACCGAGCTATCATTTTTATTGGGAAGATCTCACTGCAGTCGCACTTTGGGTTTCAGAAACGCCAGGTGCGGCTTCCGTTCTTCCCTGGCATTCCGTGGTCTGGCTCGCACGCCGGGACAAGATCGTTTTTGAGCCGCTTGGTGCTGATGCAACGACGCAGCTTTTTCTCGCTTACCCGAAAGGAAGTCCGCACAAACACCTGATACGCGAATTGTGTACCATTTCCGCGGAAACGGAACACACATCCTGATTTCGTCGATTGACTGAACCCCTTCACACGAGCGGCATGGTACTCCGGTTGCATCCTCTGGTAGCCATGAAAACAATTCAACTCTTCCCCGTCCTTGGAATCATGGCTTCTCTCTGTGTCATGAGCAGCGCTTGCTCGACTTTGAAAGGAGAAAAAAGCGCAGCCAACATAGCAACCACTGGCCCATCAGTGGTCAGTGCGAAATCGCAGCCTTCGACGTTTGAACTGGATCGCCAGATGAATCCGACTTCAGGTGCCGACGTGGTGGCTGAAGTGAAGGATTACAGTTCAAACATCGCTGAAGTGAACCTGAGGTTCATCCACGTTCCGATGACTGTCCCGATGACTCATGTCGGTGGTACCACCTGGACCGCTCATTTCACAGCTGAACAGCTCAAGGTCCTGGCCGTCGGTGGACAGACCATCGCTTATGATGCCAACGTGATCGCACGCAATGAAGACGGTCAGACGGCGGTCGGCGCGGAAACGGTCAAAGTGGCCGTGAAAGCTCCTGATCTCACTCAGCAGGATGATAAAAAGAAGACTTCCTGAGACTACGAGACCCCTTGAGACTCCTGACGGAACGCGGTAGAACGGGCCTATGTCAAATGCCGGCTACCGCGTTCCTTCACCCATCAATGAACCCATTCGCACCTACTCTCCCCAGGGCCCTGATGCTCATTGGCGCACTTCGCTGAAACAGCGACTGGAGCAGATGTCCAAGGAACGCATCGAAATTCCCTGCATCATCGGTGGCAAGGAAGTTTTCACCGGCAACAAACGCAAAGTCGTGATGCCGCATTCTCATCAGCATGTGCTTGCTGAGTTTCATCTCGCGGGAGAAAAAGAACTCAAATCTGCAGCCCAGGCCGCTCTCGACGCCAAAGGTGCATGGGAATCCATGCGCTGGGAAGAACGCGCCGCAATCTTTCTCAAAGCGGCCGACCTCCTGGCGGGCCCGTTTCGAGATACCCTCAATGCCGCAACGATGCTCGGACAATCCAAGAATGCATTTCAGGCTGAAATTGATTCAGCCTGCGAATTGATCGACTTCCTGCGTTTCAATGCTCAGTTCTATCAGCAGATCCAGCAAGAGCAGCCCTTGTCTTCACCCGGTGTCTGGAACCGCATGGAGTATCGTCCTCTCGAGGGTTTCGTGCTCGCGATCACACCCTTCAATTTCACCGCGATAGCAGCCAACCTTCCGGCCGCCCCAGCCATGCTCGGCAACACCGTGGTCTGGAAGCCCTCCGACACTCAGATGCTTTCCGCTTACTACACAATGAAACTTTTTGAAGAGGCGGGGCTCCCTCCCGGTGTCATCAACTTCGTTCCTGCCGATGGCCCCCTTGCCGGCCAGGTTCTTCTGCCGATGCGTGAACTGGCAGGAATTCATTTCACGGGATCGACTGCGACCTTTCAGCATCTTTTCAAGACGGTGGGCGAAAATATCGCGAACTATCGCACCTATCCACGGCTTGTCGGCGAGACGGGCGGAAAGGACTTCGTCTTCGTGCATCCCTCGGCGGATGCCCAGGCCGTATCCACGGCACTCCTCAGGGGCTCATTTGAATATCAGGGGCAGAAGTGCTCCGCGGCTTCTCGGGGCTATATTCCAAAAAGTCTCTGGCCGAAGATTCAGGATCAGCTGCTTTCGGAAATCAAAGCCCTCACGGTAGGGGACGTGCGTGACTTCAGTCATTTCATGAATGCCGTGATTGATGAGCGCTCTTTTGATAAAATCTCAGGTTACCTCGCGCACGCCAGGACCGCGACTCAGGCCAAAGTCATCGCGGGCGGCTCCGCTCGCAAGGAGACCGGCTACTTCGTGGATCCCACCGTGATTCTGGCGCAGGATCCGATGTACAGGTCCATGGTTGAAGAAATCTTTGGCCCCGTGCTGAGTCTTCACGTGTACGACGACAACCAACTTCAGGAGACCCTCAAAATCTGTGATGAGTCCTCGCCTTACGCACTCACGGGTGCGATCTTCGCGCAGGACCGCTACGCTCTCGCACAGATGAGTGATCGCCTCAGGAACGCGGCTGGAAATTTTTACATCAATGACAAGCCCACGGGCGCAGTGGTCGGTCAGCAGCCTTTCGGTGGGGCCAGAGCATCAGGGACGAATGATAAAGCGGGCAGCGCCCTGAACCTGCATCGCTGGCTCTCCCCTCGCACGATCAAGGAAACGTTCACGCCTCCGAAGAATTACCGTTATCCGTTTCTCGATGCGAAATAGGTCATTGAGGATTTTCCGCCTTGAGAGCCACTCTCACTTCTTTTGCAAAGCGTTTGAGGAAACGGTCTTCGGGATCTGATCTCCTCTTGATCAGATAGATTCGTCTGGAACTTTCCGGAAACCCGCGTGGAGTCGCCATTTTGTCGAGGCGTTTACCCGCAAGCAGGTCTCTGTTATGAAGCTCGACCACGACTGAAGGACAATAGAGCACGGCCTTTCCGGCTTGAGCGATCGCCAGGGCCGAAGCAAGAAGTTCAAACTGATAGGGAACTTTCCTGGGCCAGTCTTCGGGCCAGCCATCCAGGTTTCGGATCTGCTCCACATCTCCTTGCACGGGAGTGAGGGGAATGACGAAGGGAAGCTCGTCGAATGCGCAACTCTCCAGAAGACGGGCATTCCCATAAACCCCAAACTGCAGAGAACCCAAGTGCAGAAAATCCAGATCAGGATGAGGCACCGGGGCATAGGTCAGCCCGAAGTCTGCTTGAAGTTCAAGGATCGCCTTCTCAATCGCTCCCGGCATCTTTTCGAGAAGCGCCCATGAGCTGTCGTTCTCGAGCTGACTCAGCACCTGCGGGAGAAGTGCGGCGGTAAAAACTTCAAACGAAGCGATCCTGATCGGAGCTTTAACCTTGGTGGATGCAATGGATAAATCCAAGACCGCGTCCAGGACAGCGCTGGCCAGACGGGCCACGCGAACACCCTCCGAAGTCAGGATGATGCCTCGCCCTTCATTCTGGATCAGCTTCACTTTCAGCTGCGCTTCAAGAGAGCGAATTGCCTTGGACAGAGTTCCCGGGGCGACGTTCAACATCTCTGAAGCCCGTCGCAAGTGGCTGGTCTGAGCGATGACGGCAAACCATTTGAGTTTGTCTGTTTCCATATGGAAACAATAGCGCACGAAAGAATGGTTTTTGGCAACTCGATTATGTGGCAAACCAGTGGGAGAACACTCATTCACCTAAAGGATCTGTTCATGTCGTCCCATCTCAAGTCATCCGCGCTTTTGATTCTATCCCTGGCCATTTGGGTGCCCGCAGTGGCAAGCACGTCACGAATTCACTCCATTCAACAGAATGCCGCGCTCGTGAAGAAGTTCTATGATCTGGCGTTCAATCAACATCAGGCAAAAGAGGCCGCGCTCGCCTATCTGTCCGAAGAATACATTCAGCACAACCCGCATGTGGCGACCGGGCGAAAGGCCTTCATCGAGGCATTTTCGATCGCGACTGGGGCGGATACGTCGAAAACTCTCTTCATCAGGACGATTTCAGAAGGAAACCTGGTCGTCCTGCATTCTCACAAGATCGAGAACCCCGGTGACCGGGGTACTGCAGGCATCGATATTTTCAGGGTCAAAAACGGCAAGATCACCGAACATTGGGACGTGAATCAGTGCATCCCTGAGACTGCGAAAAACACGAACACGATGTTTTGAACTCAGTGTTGGCAGGTCAAGGTCTCAGACAGCGCTTTCAGTGAGGAAGCACTGAATACCCGCGGTAGTAAATCGGTTGGTTGCGGTAGCTTGAATTATCGCGTCTATTGCACCAGCAAGAGAATTGAAAAGGGCTAACCAACGGTCCATAATCCTCTCTGATCGACCGGCAAGAAGATCAGGGAGAGAAACAATATGAAATACCATCGGTTAACC
>JACMNQ010000051.1 GCA_014378465.1 Oligoflexia bacterium
CAGTACCAGTACCAGTGCCATTGGCTGCGCACTCAATTCCATCGTAGGTATAGCCAGTATTACAAATGGCGTAGCAGCCCGGGCCACCGCCATGCGCGTTTGGCTGAGGCAATAAAAACAAGCCTGGAGGGTAAGGCTCTGCAAAACAGGCAAAGGCGGAGGATGAACAAAGCGCCAAACCAACGATGACTGCAAGCGTGTGAGAGCTCGGCTTTATCTTGAAATGACTTCTCAGTTTGTTCATGATCGCTTGTGCTCTCTCTCGACGTTACTGGCTGCTTGAATTCCTGATTGCCGCTGGATCGGCGATGGCCGATTGCAGTGTCGTTTGAAGTTGAAGTGCCACCGCCTTTTCTTGTCCCGTCTTTTGCTGCCGGAACATATCCATGAAAAGTTGTGAAACACCCAAAGCAAGCACTGCGCCGATTGCGCAGACGATCATCACTTCGATCAGAGTGAAACCAAAAGTGTTCTTTGAAGGTGCTGCCGACATACACTCCCCGTAAACGTTCATCATCAGAATGGTTAAAGTTTTGCTCAAGTTCTATTACAAAGCGTCTGAGACTTGGCGTCAAGTGGGTAAGATTGGACACACCTGTCACCCGCATTGACTCCTAAAAAACAACACCAAAGAGAGGAGTTGGAGTTGTGAAGTGGGTCCTTTTGGACCTAAAGTAGAGACTGACGATGCTTGAGTGGGATTGTCCCGCGCGCCGCTGTCAAGCGGTTGGCATACGAACAGGACTACCTTTGAAAGTCTGCAAAAGTTTTTACCGATTGAGATACACTCTGCTCGAGAATCTCAAAACTTCGAAAAGTTCTGATGCTGAGAGAGTTTAAAAAAGTCACATCCATTCCGCTTACAGGCTCGCTTCAAATATTCCTGATCTGCGTAGATAATCCAGTTCATCAGACCTGTGGAGTGCTGAGTTGACGCTCGAAAAGATAAAACAATCAGTGAAAGAATCTCTCGCACTCGATCTGAGGTCACTTGCGGTCTTTCGTATTCTGCTGGGTATCGTCATTCTTTGTGATCTATGGAGCAGAAGCCGATCTTTGGAGGCCCATTACACTGATTCAGGACTTGTTCCTCGCTCTCTCCTTGTCGCCCGAGGCCTGAAAGTCTGGGATTGGTCGCTCTATTCACTCTCCGGAACTGCGGAGATCATTGGCCTGGGTTTCATTGTTCATGCTTTGGTCGCCGTTTTCTTTCTTCTTGGCTATCGTACTCGCTGGATGACTGTTGGCTGCTGGTTACTCACCGTTTCCCTCATCAACAGAAATCCGTTCGTCACGGACTCGGGCGATACTTATCTGAAGCTGCTTCTCTTCTGGGCAGCCTTTCTCCCGCTAGGGGAGGTGTTTTCTTTGGATTCATGGCGAAAGAAGAAAACTCGTGCTGGATCCAGTCCGCTGAATTTCAAGTGGGTCGGTTTTTGTACTGCAGCATTCATTTTTCAGATCGTGATGATCTACTTTTTTGCTGGCCTCTTCAAGATTCTTGAGCCTGCCTGGAGGAATGGACACGGTGTGTATTATGCCTTGCGTGCGGAACAGTTCATTCGACCTTTAGGATCACTTCTTGCCCCTTTGCTTTCCTATGACTCACCGGTGGATGCGCTTGTTCTCGGAGTCGAACTGATCATTTGCGTTTTGGTGCTGATCCCATCGACGAAAGACCGGTTGAGATCGCTTTCGGTCGTGACCCTTATCGGGTTTCACCTTTCGATTCATTTTCTACTCGAAGTGGGTTTTCTCTCAATGGTGGGTTCCTGCGCGTGGGTGGCACTGATTCCTGCGACTTTCTGGAATCGACTTCAAAGGGGCAAGGTTTCTTCGAGAGAGCCTGCACTGACTTCCGCGAAGCTCATGCCTGAAGCACTTTGGCTTCGTTTGATCCTAAGCTTGATGATCGTTTACGTCTTCATCTGGAATCTTTCCACGCTCCCGAAATCCGGTGTGGTCCTTTCAGATTCCTTCAGGCGTATTGGATTCACTTTGAAACTCAATCAGTTCTGGAATCTTTTCTCCGTGCCGACTATCGATAATATCTGGAACCTGGCGCCCGCTCGTCTCAAGAATGGCGAGCAAATCAACCTTTTCACCGGCAAGTCACTGTCTGACTCCGCTCGTCCGCGAATCCTATCCGAAGCTTATCCCGATGGCCGCTGGAGGAAGATGCTGATTGCGACTTATCACCGGGGCAATCAAGACCTCGCCCGAAATCATGGGATCTATCTATGCCGTCGCTGGAATCAGGAGCATCCGAATCATGAGCGTTTAATGACCTTTGAAGTGATCACGAATCGTGAACGGATTCTATCTGATAAGACCATCAGTCTGATGAAGCCCGAAGTTATTTGGCGCCAGACCTGCCCCTGACTTCAGCAAGTTCCGCCTACTCGCTGATCCACGCACCTGAAGCTTCCATCGCTGCACTGTTGATAGCTTTCTCCTTCGCTGCAACCATTTGTATCCGGGGGATTGCAACTGCAACTCTCGCTGGTGGTGCAAGAAGTGCGACTGCCCCCCGCATCATATAGGACCCCGCCACAGCAGTCTGCAGGAGTTGTGGGAATGGAGGCGTCGGTGCAACTTGCGCCAGTTCCAGTACCAGTACCAGTTCCAGTTCCAGTTCCAGTACCTGTACCTGTACCTGTACCTGTACCTGTACCTGTTCCAGTTCCAGTTCCAAGGCACGGCCCTGGCAAAGAATATTGCGGGCTGCAACTTGCGGTCGTGCCGCAGTGATTTCGAATCACCGTATCAGTTTCGCTGAGGCAATTGTTGAAGGTAGTGACTCCGCAAAGTGGGATTCCATTTGAGTCTACTCCGGTGATGCTCTGACCTAAAGAACAACGAACTTCCTTTGCAAGCGAGTTTCTCAGAGTTTCGAGGGAGTATTGAACTGGGGAATTTGAGTCGACTGCATAGACGGTTGTCGGCAAATTATTCACGCGTTTTTCGATTTTGAAGCTGAACTGGATCGTGCTGGCGATCCTGCAGTTTCCAACAGCATCTTTGGCACCCGTGGCGAGGCATTGAGGAATGAAGCTGGCGCTCACGAAAATGGGGCAGGCAACTGTTGTATCGGCGAAATCAATTGAGTTCGAATTGCAGGGTTGGCCGGATTGAGTGAAAGTTCCGGTGATGGGCGTGGAGCCTTTTTTACCGTAGAGCTTAAAAGGATTTGAAGAGCCAGGAGTACAATCAAATTCTCCACATTGATCTTCCATGCACATCTGCAATTTGCGATTTGAGTTTTGATAGTAATCGCGAAAATCGGGAGAGGGACAATTTGGATAGAGATCGTTCGGGTTCGCAGTCTTTAGGGCGTACGGTGCTGTGGTAGATAACAAGGGTGCAGGTGGGGGATTAGCGTTGATCGCACTGGCTGGATGCTGAAGCGGACAAAAAAGTAGCCCAATGAAAACGGATTGAAGTAAAAAACGAAGGGTTTGCGAGATATTACTTCGAATTGATTTCATAGAAACCTCGACAGTTCAAAGGACCAAAAGCGGCGGAATATTGAATTCGACGTGTGCGAACACGCCAGAGACTTTCTTGGATCAGGATTAACACTCAAGGTCGCATCTCCCGGCGTTTGGGATATTATGTGTCGCAACTGCTGATCCCCTTTGAAGCTGAGCCCCCGGGCACCAGCAGATGAGCCGCAGACGTTTTTTCGAATGCAGCAGCCACTGTCGATGCAATCCGTGATGCTCCCAGAACAACATGAACCCGTTTGTTTTGCTGGACTGAGAGCTTGCGTGGTCAGTCCTATCTGGGTGCAGCTGATGACGCTATTAAAGTTTATGGAAATCTGATGGGCGTCCAACCGTGCGGGTATTGCTCCAGCAAAACTCAAATCAGGAGAACTTCCAGTGAAGATTTGAGAAGTGGTGTTGCAGGTACTATGCATGTTTGAGCGGACGTCGCAGTACATGGTAATCTGGCTTGTGAGCCTCGCTGAACCAGGACTGATTATGAAAGTGGGCTTTATTTTCATTGATGTCCCGTGCATTGAAAGGTTCCACCTGAACAGGAGCAATCCACAGTTGCAAAGCTCGAAGTGCTACTGTAGCGGCCCGTTGTAGCGGCCGTGTTGTAGTACCAGGCCGACATCCCGTCTGAACGAGTACCCAGAACGAAGAGGGGTATTCCCCCGTTCGCAAAGGTGCCGAGCAGAGTCTGACCATTGACTGTGCAGCGAGCTTGTCCTGCCACATTCCAAGAGTTCGTGTAAGAGGGATCCGTGGCAAGTCCCATTGCAGCGAAGGTGAGTTTGGCGTCGTTATTGAAGAAGTAGATGCCGCTGCCCGCGTAAGAAAAGGTTGCGCAAGGATATGGACCTGGATTGGTACCATTCGTCGAATAACTCGCTGGGGCATTCGAAGTCCCCAGTTGAGAATAGGTGCAGGTGCTAGCTGGTGCTGAAGGTGCGCCGCAACTGGAGTAGGCCGCACACACGGGCGCTGGATCGTTCCCTGTGCACGAATTATTGGTGGAGTCGCCGTAGGTTCCGTCGTTGAAGAAGGTCCGTGTGGTCAGTCCGCCGCCGCTGCAGTAGGTTTGTACGCAACAGCTGCTGCCCGTACCAGTACCCGTACCAGTACCCGTACCAGTACCCGTTCCAGTACCCGTTCCAGTACCCGTTCCAGTACCCGTACCAGTACCCGTTCCAGTACCCGTTCCAGTACCCGTTCCAGTTCCAGTGCCGGAACCCGTACAGATTCTCGTGTAAGGAACCTTGCAAAGTGTAGTCGTTCCTCCGCATGGCAACGATGCCATTTGATTCACACACGTAAGCTGAGGGTCAGTCCCACAAGTAGGAGATCCGAAATTATCAATGCCGATGACGACCTGTCCTGATGGACATGCGAACGTCCCGTTCATGATTGCTTTGAGAGTATTCCCAGAAATAGTGGAGACTACTGGCGGAGAAAGTGGACGTTGCGGTCGCTCGCCAGGAGTAAGGTTGTTATTTGGTTCGACTGTGTAGTAGATGGAAAGAGATTCAGCACTGGGGCACGTTACCGCTCCGTTTTTGCATTTTGCGTAAAATCCTGCAGTCACGACGGTGGGGCAGATGGCATCGGGATTTGTTTGAGATTCAGTCGGGCACTTCTCTCCATTTCGTTGGTAGAGTCCCGTAATCTTTTCATTATCTTTATCGTAAAGATCGACTGTATGCTTGATAGGTCGATCAATGCTGTCGATCGCATTGCAGGCGGTAGTTTTTCCAATGCAGTCGTAGACACAGTCGTAGAGTGCCTGATTGTGACCTGTGGGGGGCCGAGTCGGGACAGTTGCTGGACACCGCGGTCCATTGTTGACCCCGGTACTGGTGCCGCCGGTGCCCGTCCCTGTTCCAGTGCCCGTTCCAGTGCCCGTGCCTGTTCCAGTGCCCGTGCCTGTTCCAGTGCCCGTGCCTGTTCCAGTGCCCGTGCCCGTTCCAGTGCCCGTCCCTGTTCCAGTGCCCGTTCCAGTGCCCGTGCCTGTTCCAGTGCCCGTGCCTGTTCCAGTGCCCGTCCCTGTTCCAGTGCCCGTACTGCAATTGGAGCACTGGGCAGTTCCCGCCGTCTCGATAAAGAAACCCCCTGCATCTACGCAAGAGGAACTATTACCCTGGTTAGTGTCTGTTTGTGTTCCGTCCATGTAGCAAACTCTTTGGTACGAACTGTGGAGGTGGCAATAAGACAAATTACATTTTACGGTCTCTTGGCAAGATGTACCTACTCGATGATAATTGGTCGGACACACTGCCAAGCATTCCTGCCCTACCTCCTCATAACCGGGATTACAAATCGCGAAACAGGCAGCGCCACATCCAAGGCCAGGTTGGTGGGTAGAGTCGTGCGCATTGGTTTTACTGCAACAAAATGCGGTAGGGTCCATAGCGCTGTCGCAATGCTCTGGATTAGGGATGAGTGCGCCATTGCCATCCACGACCGTTGTAGAGGCGCAAGCCGCAAAAGCCTCGGAGCTGAATGACGAAGAAACCGCAGCCATTCCCAGCATCAGGAGAAGGGCTTTGCGATCGAAGGCAAATTTCAAATTCTTCATTGTCATTCGTTCATGCTCCGGTAACTTTCGGAATTTGTGACAGATGCTTACAAAACGCTCGACCTCAGAATCGCAGCTGGATCAGACGCCGCCGACTGAATCGAAATCTGAACTTGAAGGGCGTTGGCCTTCGATTGGGCACTTTTCTGCGACTTCGCCTGACCGACGAAAATTTCCGCCATTCCCATGACGATGATGACCATGATCGCGCTGACCAGCATCACTTCGACAAGTGAAAACCCGCTCTGATTTCCGGATATTTTTCTAAACACGACATTCCCCCTGGATTTCTGATGAGTTCTGAATGGTGCAAGATCAATATTAGACGCAAACAATCAACATTGTCAAAGTTCGCTCACAACTACGGCAATACTCAATGAAAAATCCGTGTCCGCTCGGACGCACTTGTGTTCGTCAAAAAATTGAAAGTTGTAATCGCATGCGTTTCCACCAAGAATAAAGCTCATGGAAACATTGAAGAATGCCGCCGATCCGAAATACTTACGCCATTCTTTTGTCGCGGTTCCATTCATATTTTACTTCATGACATGTTGTCGAACAGTGGGTTCCGGCGCGCCAGCCATGCATATCGGGACGATCATGGCCCGCACGATTTCAACACACGTGGACTCTCACAACATCACGATGATTACGGGGTGGTTGTTTGCATGCCTTCCGTTCGGCGAGCTCGCTTTCAAACTCAACCTGGTCTCCTCGTTCTACGCCGCTCTCGCAGTGACCTTCTTCTACTTCACGCTTCTGGAGCAGTTCGATCGCAAGGCACTTGCCTGGGCGGGATCGATTCTCCTGATGATTTCTCACGCCCTCTGGTGGCATGCGACAATTTTAGAAAGCTACGCAACCAACGCTTTCTTCACATCCATGGGACTGCTCTTCATGGTTCGGCTCGAGAAATACGGGAAGGAACAGGATCTCTACTGGCTCTGCGGAATATCCGGTTTCGCCATTTTCAATCACGTGAGCATGGGATTTCTCTGCATCGCTGCCCTCTTTGCTGCGATCGTTCGCATGGTCCAGGTGGCTCATCGAGCGGGAGCAATTTTCATTCGATGTGCTGGATCCGCTTTACTGGGCCTGTCGCCCTGGCTGGCTCTCTTTATTCGTGATTGGATCAACTTCAATAGCTTGAGCTTTGCGATCAATCACGCCTTTTTCGGTCCATTCAAAGGGATGATGCTGGCTGGTACGTTCGACGCGAATTTCACGGATTTTTTGCTGATCTACCTGACTAACTTTCCAAATCTGCTTCTGATCTGCATTCCGTTTGGTTTTTATTTCATATTCAAGGCCTGGGGCAGGAAGTCTGCCTCACTTCTCGCGATCCTGACTCAGCTCAGTCTGGTCAGTGTCTTCGCCTTCACGTATCAGACCTGGAATAAATTCTCTTTCGGTCAACCCGCGCTTGTGATTTTCTGTTTCATCGGTTGTTTCAGCCTGAATGAGATTTTCAACCAGATTGAATCCAGGAAGTCCAAGAGGCTGGAGGCGGCGGTGGCTCTTGCCCTGATGGCGAGCATCTTTTTTCCCATCTACCTTTATGGAAAGCTTTCGACCTGGGGCATGGACCGCTCGAGCATCTGGTCCCGGAAGTACAGCGATGGGCATGCTCCCAATGCTTTCAGAGTCAATGAATACATTGGCAACCCTCTTAAAACCCACTTTACGGACTACGATACTTTTTGCAGGCTCACGCTGGCGCAACTGCCGAGTGGCGCAATCCTTTTTGACGATGACGGGCGAAGCTTTTATCAATTCACGGACTACTTTCAGAAACAACTGGGCTTGCGCCCGGATCTCAATATCCAGGTGATGAACTCGTTTGCCTACGACAACATTGGATGGGGCCAGAATCCGCAATCAGCTGGTGCGATTTTGAGGAATGCCTATTTCGAGGATCGATTGCTTTACACGACGAGCTTGTCATTTCCTTTCAGTAGAGCGCTGGAGTCCATGCCTGCCAATGAGCGCTTTCATTTTGTGAAGGTCCCTCTCGATGAGGCTCACTGGATTTATCAGCTTGTGACGCAGAAAGATGAAGCACAGGCCTTTCTCACTCTGCAGTCGGACTATGCACGGGATTACAGAAGTCTGAAGGTGTTCTCGGAGGAGAGACCCTCACCTGGCTTGAAGCGAAAGAACTCCAAGTTTACCGAAAAACGTGATGTGGCTCAAAAAGATTGGGTACACGACTTCATGCCTGGAAATATTCTGTTTTCGGGAAGGGCCTCGATTACCACTCAGAATATGCACGAATATGGCAGCTTCTGGAAAAACCAGGATCAGTTGTTCGTTCGTGGTGAAGCCCCTGGGGCCTGGGTGGAATCGATACTGGAGAGCCCTGCCACGCGGAAGGTTTCCATGGAGATCAATTTCACCACCTCTTACGACTATGGGCGGGTAGATCTTTATCTGAACGAACAGCCTCTTTTGCGAGATGTGGATCTTTACAGCCGAGATGTCTTTCACAAAGTGGTTCAAGTTCCACCCTTTGAAATACCTGCAGGTAAAAATCGCCTGATCTTCAAGATCAATGGGAAAAATCAGCAATCCACCGGTTTGGTCATGGGACTCGACTTCATCAAGGTTCGGGCTTTATGAGTAAGACGGCGCTGTCCGCGGTTTGGAAATCCGCAATCTGGACTTACGGGCGATCTGCCGAATCTGCGGCCTTTGCTTTTATGTTGTATCGGCCTTGCAGTTCTTTCACTGTCGCCCGCGATTCACATTCTTGGAAGGCGCCTGATCACTTTTGACGTGCTTGAAAACAGTCTCCGAAATTTTCATGGAGCGTTCAGGTCCGTGGCCCGGTATATCTGGGCGCTTTTTTATTTACTCTACTTGGGCATATTCACGCTGGTCTGGAAAAGGATTTCAAATCAAAAGGTTTCCCTCGGGTTGATGACTGCTGCATTGATTTTTCACGTATTCGAAATGATGCCTCTGTTTTTCACCGCTGCAGCTGTGAAAGGGCCTTACCCTTTCGCCGCATTACCCCGGCTGGAGCCCTGCCTCGGATAGGTCAAGCACCTCACTTTTCATCCCAGTTATCAATCTTTTGGGGATTGCCTCCACACTCAGCTCAATTTACAGACCTTCTGTCAGTTTGCTTTATTGGCTGCGAATCGACGGTGGACAATCGATGGAGGAGACACTTCACGCGTAGTTTGCGAATTCTGGGGCGCGTAGTGCCACCTTAAAATGCCGAGTCTCAGAAACGAAGGCATCAAGGACCTGGAAACTCTCTCTATTCTGGATGCACAAATGCAAAGGGAGCCGATCATACTCCAGCAGCTTCGTATCAGGCCTTCCGTTATCGAGTGCTCACCTTACAGGGACTCTCTGGCGTGTTTGAGGATGTTTTAACAGAACGCAAAAAAACCCGGACAGTGTTTCCACTCTCCGGGCGTTCTTGTTTGGATTTGTGTTTAATGACCTGCCCGCACGAGCAGGTTTTCAACAAGCTGACTTGGAGTTATTCCAGGCCAGGAATCTGATTCTTGTACCAGGTGTTCAAGATTTCTTTCATCGTTTCTGGAGAAGTTCCCCAGCTTGCAGCAGCCTGAGCAACGGTAGCTTTCATTGCATCGTTGTTGCCAGTGGCAGCCTCAGTCAAAGCGGTCTTCACGGAGTTGAAGTCAACACCGTAGAGGCGCTGAGTGAAAGCTTCGATATCTGCAGAAGTCTTGGAACGATCCTTTGAAAGAGTAGCCCAATCATTGAGGGTTCGAGCGACCTGGATACCGACTTTTTCATCAAGCTGGTATTTTGCTGCGAATGCTTTACCGGCTGATTCGACGACAGCGGTTTCTTCGGCGGCGACATCAGCGATGATGTCGCGGCTGTTGGAAACGGTTGCGTTCAAAGCATTGCCGGCTTCGTCATAGATGACGCCGTCTGGGCTGGTCCAGGCGTAACCGGTGTAGTAGTAACCGTTGACGTAATAAGTGTCGTAGTTCAACACGTAGTACTGTGAAGTGAAGTAAGGATCTTCACTGTCGATGATCTTCCAGCCGTTGGAGTAGTAGTTACATCCTGGGCGTGGATTGCCGTGTCCGCAGCTGGATCCGTACATGTCGTACCAAGCTGGTGCGTAAGGATCCTGGGTGACCACAGTCACGGATCCGCCGCCGCCTCCACCGTTACAACCGGAAGCCATAACAGACATTGCAGCCATGATTGCCAACGCACTTAATTTCAAAACATTACTTTTCATTTCGTACTCCAAATTGTTCTAAGTTTCTCAAACTTGTTCGGCACTAAAGCACGCTCTGTGCCAGCCGGCTTATGAAGTTAAAGCACTGAAATGATTGCCTTCGTAAATAAAAAAAGGCCGACCTTTACAGTCGACCTTTAGTGACAATTTGGAAAATGGCACCAGTTTCAGGGCCATCCTGCCCCTGAATCCACTTAAAACATGATCGGCATCTTGATAAAGCGGTCACCGCAGTAAAACATGATCGCCGACGGAGAGCTTCTGTCAGCAGAAAGCGTGTTTCCAAGCGCTTCACACTCGCGGCCCGTCTGAAATCTCAAGCGCGCAGGCCGGAGAAGAGTCTCTGGCACGCCTTGAGAGTCATAAGTGGGCACGATCACCTCAGTG
Organism: Oligoflexia bacterium; assembly: GCA_014378465.1. Lineage (GTDB taxonomy): Bacteria > Bdellovibrionota > UBA1018 > UBA1018 > UBA1018 > UBA1018. The sequence continues at coordinate 10,688 of JACMNQ010000051.1, forward strand.
CCGGGAAAGGCGCCGAAGCCATCGGGGATGATGATTCCGGGCAAACGTTGCTGCGCACTGCCAAGTGCACCGCTCTCATTGCCAACTACTATGGGGTAGAAGAACTGCTGAGAGAACTGGCTGGGAAGAAAGCTGCACTTTCTCAAGCTCGTCGTCAGAGTTCTTGATGAATTCTCTTCGTGAAACTGAAGGTCATAGAGGCCCAGCGCAAAACTCGCCAGTCCGTTTTGTCCCTGAAAAGTCCCACTCACATGTCCGACGGATGCAGTCTTCTGAAGAGGCTTCTGGGTGACCTCATGAACTTCAAGCGAGGTCTGTTTCCCGGATTTGAAGAGAAGCGCCGTGGTCCGCTGAGTGCCCAGGGCACCGGTACCCGTGAATGCGGTTCCGGCAGAAGGGGATCCTGGATCCAGATTGATCACGGTATCGGCATCGAGACCGCGCAGATTTCGGTAGTTTTTGAAAGGCACGATCGTGACTGGATTGCTTTGACTGGAGCTCATCTCGACCGTTGCGAAAGTCGTTTCGAAGTCGTCATTCTGCGCGAGAAGAACCGGGACCAGTCCCTGTTTTCGCTGATCCCTTGTGGGGTCAAGAATGTCCACGAAGTTGTAACCTTCGGGCGCCTTCAGAGTCCGCAGCCCGTCTTTCGCGAGATAATAGAAACGGATCAAAGTGAGGTCCTTGGCGTTCGGCTTCCATGGATTGTACTTGGCCTTTTCCAGAACGGGAGTGTTGCCGCGTCCTACCCAGGCAGGAACCAATTGCGTGCCGACTTTCAACCACTGAAAGCGACCCAGCATCAGAGGAGTCGTGTCGTTCGGGTAAGTGGTGGAACTCATCTTTTCAAGGTTGGAGTCCAGGACATCGAACCGGATTCCGGGCAGCCTGCCTTCACGAGTCAGGTAGATGAGGACGTAGTCGCTTTTTGAATCCTGATTGACATCAAGTCTCTGAATCTTCTGCAATTCTCCGACGACAGGGTCGATCTCCTTGGGTTTCGAACCGACGTAACCGCTTGGCTTTCCATTCTGCATCACTGGAGTGATCAGTTGGATCGTCCACTTCGGAGACTTCTTTTCGATCGCGATGTAATCCTGAGTGGGCACTCCATCCAGGGCCGTCACGCTTCTGAGGTTGGCCTGAGGAGAAATTGCCTGTCCGGATATCTGCAGGCTCAGGGATTCGTCATCCTGAAATGACTTTCTGACAGGTACGGAGATCTGCAGAGGCACTGTGATGAGCCGCGTGTCCCCGCCCGACTGACTGACGGTCATTTCAATCTCCAGATCACTCGGGAGTTTCGGGTCCAGGACGTCGACGGTCACTTCGAAGCTTTTGACTTCGTCGTGAGCCCAGTTCGTGATGTTCTGTTCAGCGGAGCTCACTCGAGCTGAAGTGGCGCCGCGTGCCGATACTTTCGCTGAAATGGAAAATTCGGAGCCGGACATCCAGATATTCTTGAGTTGAACCGGAACCTTGATGGTGCCTGCATGACGATCCCAGAGCAGGGGAGTCACGCCTTTTTCGACGGCGAGGATCAGCGACTTTGGCGCCACATTGAGGCTTCTCTGGATATCGAGATTCCCAAAGACGACTTTTTTGGAATCGCCGACCGGCTGAGGTCTTGCACCGGCCAAAAGGCGTGCTCGGGCTTCAGACGGAGTCATCCCGGTCGAAAGCAGGTACGCCAGCGCGCCGGAAACAAACGGGGTCGACATCGAAGTCCCGCTTTTGAAGTCGTAACCGATGCGGTCATTGAAGACTTCGGGCTCAAGGCTGGTGGGAACCGTGCTCAAGATTCGCAGGCCGGGAGCTGAGATGTCGACCCCGCTTCCGAAGTTGGAGAAGTGAGAGGTTTTTCCGTCGGGGCCGTGGGCGCCTACACAGATGACTCCCGGGTGCTGGCAGGGAAAGACAAGGGTGTCGGTTGAATCATTGCCGGCCGAGGCGACGACCAGAATGTTCTGTCTGGCTGCCAGATCCAGCATTTCACGGATCAGTCTGGAGTCCGCACGCGAAGGCCAGCCCAGAGAAATGCTGATGACGTCCGAGCGTGAGCGGATCGCGTAAAGCATTCCGCGAGCGACGATGTTGGTGAAAGAAAGGTCCGCACCGTTCTTCTTGAGCGAGATTTCCGTCGGATCCGGATTGACGGGATCCGTGGACTGCGGGGTGATTTCCATCGGGCGTACCGGGCCCGCGAGTTTGTCGGCGATGACTCTGACGGGCAGAATGCTCACTTGAGGAGCCATCCCGCGAATGCCCACGCCGTTGACTGCGGCGGCGATGATGCCGGCGACGTGAGTGCCGTGGCCTTCAGGATCACTCATCTCATTGTTGCCTAGAATTCCGATGGCCGGATCCACCTGGCCCATGACGTTCCAGCCCGCACAGTCCAGTGGATAACCATTGCCATCACGATCAGTCTTAGCCCATTTCGCATCACAGGCCTTGACGAGCGGACGCGCCGTGCCCGACTCCTTGTCACACTTCACGGAGCTGTCTTTTTTACTGCGCTCATCACACGCCTTGAGAGGCGCGATGGCGGTTGCCACGCAACCCTTGTACGCATCCAGCGCCTGACATTCTTCAGGGTTGTAGGAAATCTGATTTTGAAGGTCCGGATGATTGATGTCGACACCGGTGTCCAGAACGGCGACCATGATCTGCTTCGTGAATTCCGGCGCAACTTTCGGAAGTTGAATGTCTTCACCAGCCACACCCGGAACCTGAGCGGTCGTGATGTAGTCGAGATCGACCTTTTGAGGGCTTCCGTCATTGTGAAGTGCCCACTGTTCTTTTTCGAGGGGTTCTGCGCCTGTACTTGATTGGATCAGTCTGTAATTCTCTTCAAGCGTGAAGGCTGCTCCGTTTTTGCGCAGCCAGGTGGCCACTTCGGAAGCTTCTGAAGAGCTCGGGATGTCCAGCACCCAGGTCTCCCCGAGAGCGGGTTTCCCCAGCGCGGCAAGTCCCGCCTTTTCTCCATCTGAGAAGACGGGCCGGCTCGCGGTGATCTGCGGCAGCTTCACGACTTTTGCTCGCACTGCTACCGCGGCTGAAGCAGCGGTGGCCGGCACCAGCAGGTACTCACTCGCAGAAGCCGCATTTTCAATCGAAAGTGCCATAAGAATCAAGAATGAGTATTTCATAAACCCTCCCCGAAGGACTTCGCTTCGAGTTCGTAACTGGAGATCTGGGTGTCCGTCGCGATTTCATTGAAAATGCCGACTCCCTGATCGTAATTGATCTTTCCGATGGTGTTGGTCGTGTAGTTGGATTCGCTGAAGCGGTCTTCAGCACGTTCGTCCTTCGTTCGAAAGCCGGTCACCTTGACCTGAAAGTAGAACTGGTCTTTTCCGACCACTTTGAGCACGCGTGAGATCGAAGCGCTGCCCTGCAGACGATCGATCAGCTGATTGGTCCACTGAATCTTTTCGACGGAGTCTCCATCCATGGGATACTTCTTGATCAAACGCATGGTCTTTCTCATCCAGGGCTGCACGCAGCGATGGGTGATCTTGGAGTCATCTTCATTCTGTTCGAGGGCGGCGAGCTCAAACTCAATGTTCTTCTTCGTGAGGTAATCCTGACATCCGAAGGAAAGGTCATCTTCGGATTTCAAGAGCACGAGTCTGCGGATGAGTTCGGCGCGTGAAGAAGTCTTCAGGAGGTAGTCCTTCAGCAACTGCATTCCTCGGTTGTAAATCACGAGAGTGGAGCGGATTTCATAAGCCTGAAGCTGATTGGTGTTCTGAAACTCCTCGCGGTTGTACAGGGAGGTTCCTTCGTTGATTTCACTCATGCGTCCGTCGATTTCATCGAGGATCTTGAGGAGCTTCTTCTTGTTCAGGTACCAGCCTGCCCAGTGTTGCTCCACCAGAGTGACGGATGGCAATTCCTTCCTGGGAGTGATGTCGGCTTCAGTCTTGATGATGGTCCACTGGGCCTTGCCGAGAAAAGTGCTCGAAGGGTTCTCGCCGTTCTGATCAGCGAAAAGTCCGGCTACCTTGGCTACGGCGCTGATGACTTCGCCGATGAAGCCGTAAGTGTTTCGGCCCGTGAGGTGCACTCTTCGGTTGGAAAAGAGCACGCGCTTTTCGGCTTCGGTATCGTACTGTTGATCATCCGGCGCATCCGCCAGAGGTTTCGGCGGAGTCAGGGTCACCGTATGATTCTCTTCGTAGTTGGCTTTTCTCCAGAAACCGAGTTTCAGAGTTCTCTTTTTGCTCTTGAGTTCATGTTCAAGATCGAAAGGTGGATAGTTGTTCTCCATCAACTCAGGCTCATTTGCCTGGAGCAGAGTGGCCAGGGACACGAAGATCTTGAGTCTCTTCGCTGCATTCCTGGCATCCTTCAGCTCGTTGGCGTCGTCGATCACCTTGGTGTCGATCAGAAAGGCCTGAGTGTCGATGCCTCCGCGCTTGGCTTCGCGGTTGAACTTCATCACATTCAATTGAAGCTTCAATTTGGCGAAGAACACGCCTGCATCGAGACTGGTGGACTCTCCCAGGCCCTGCGTATTGATCGACTGGATATAGACCTGAACCTGCCCCTTGGTACGCGTGATCATCGTGCGCTTCACGATGGCAGCGTCAGCCTGAACACCCACTCCCACGGCAACGGCAAGCCCGAGGTTCAGGGGATTGACCAGAAGAGTGACCGGAATCGTGACCTGGGGATTCACTTTCGCAATCAGTGAGTCGGTGATGGTCAGGACTTCGCCGTCCTTGAGATCATCTTTCAGGAGCTTGATCAGGGCGGTTTTCGCGAATTCGTCCGTCAGTTCAGTCGGATTTCCGTCCTTGTCGGTGGGAGGATCCAGAATCTTCGCCAGACTCCTGATGTAGAGTGGGATGAGTAGATTCTTCCATTTCTCATTCTTCACGGCTTCAAGACTGGCGATGGGTCTGACATGGATGTAGTCGCGCTGATAGGTCAGTGAAGCGGGGATGCCTGCATCTGCCATGATTTTCAATTTTCCGGCAGGAACGTGCAGCCCCTGAAAGTAGCCGATCGAAGCTTGGGCGGAGATCTGATCCACCAGCTGCGCTTTGGATTCGCTGCCATAGTAGATTCCGGTGCTGATGCTTCGGTTCGCATTGATGCCGATCCCGCCGAATACTCCGCCCCAGGTGCTGATGGGTGCGACGTAAGGAGTGGTCGGGTCATTCTTGTAATGATCGATCAAGGCTTGTTCCTGTTTCAGCTGGTAGGCGGGATCTTTGAGGTGCTTGTTCGTGATATCGGAGATGTTCTGAACATTGAGGAGCTTTGCATTGACCTTCGTGATGACCTGGCTGACTGCCTGAGTGATGAGTTCCATCTTGAGGTAGTGCTTGAGTTCCGACCAGCGAAGCGGCGATTTCAGATCTCCATAACTGAACAGTTCGGCATGGCCATCATAATTGTTCCGCGTGAGCTTGCCATCAACGACTGCGCCGATGGTGATGTGGCTGTTGGCCTGCAGTTCCACCTGCTGAGAAGAAAGCTCATTCTTCATGCTGAAGAGTTCCATCAGCTGATTTCTGCGGAAGATGACTTTTTCAAGGACGATCGCCTGGATGTCTTCTGGATAGTGGGAAAGCTTCACGATCTCCGCGAAGTCCTGGCGGGTGAGAACGGCGAGCTTGCGGATGATCCAGCGGGCATCTTCAAAAGTCGTGCGTCTCTCGAATTGAGAGGCATAAGGCTGATACAGGAGGACGTTCTTGCTGAGAAATTTTCCGGCCTGCCACGAGTACAGGTTGATGCTTTCCTGAAAGTCGAGCAGGGACAGGGGAACGATCAGCGCGCGAGTCGCTCGACGGTTCTGGATGTTCTTGTCGCCTGAAACTGCTCCGAGATAATAAGGGGGAGTGTTGATGCGAGGCGATTCGAGAGTGACGTCCTGAAGCGTGACCTCTGGACGGTCCGCCGGGAGGTCCTTGATCCACCGGGTTTCCTTGCTGCGGGTGAGGAGTGATATTGCGGCAGTGAACTGATCACGCGCTGTGACGGTATCGAACACGACTCTCAAGGTGGCGTAGTACTGTGGGGAGTCGACCGTGTAGCCAAGGGCCCGAAGGAGAGCGGCACGGCTGAGAGCTCCGTGGGTATCCTTGTAAACGACGAGACGAAATGCCTGCGCCCCGTCCGGAGTCTCCACGCGTGCACGGGCCAGCTCGCCGGCGCTGGCCATGAGGGAGCGGTATCGAACCGTGGCTCCGTCGGTGGGAAACTGAAATTGACCGGCGTTTGAAAAGGACTGATGCTCCGGCGACCAGATGTCGCTCAGGGTGGGGTCGAGGGTACTTACGTCGATGCCGGTTTTTCCGAGGGCTGAAACCTGACTCGGATCCAGCGCTTCACCCTGGTACATCAGATCGGATGCCTGAGCGCCTTCTTTGGTCGTGATCGGAATAGCCACGGAGGAAGTGGTGCCTGCCCAGGTGGAAGGTACATAGCCCGTAACTGACGCAAAAAGAGCCAGAAATAAGGTAATTCTGATGTTTTCCCGACAGGACAATGCACGATCAGTCACAGCGACCTCACTTTTCGCTGCGAACCGTATCATATCAGTCAGGAATCAAGCCAGATTTATAACGCTATGCGTTTTTTATGGGTCTAAATAATTGAAACCTTTGGATAAAGATCTAAAACCGCAGCCTGCGCCGAAAAGTGCCAGAACCGATTCAAACCATCACAAAATTCACGATTTTACCGGGTACATAAATGACCTTTTTGACCTGTTTTCCTTCGAGCTGGTTGGCCACCGTCGCGACTTCTCTGGCCAGCTTTTCGACGGTCGCCTGGTCAGCTCCGGGTTCAATTTCGATCGTTCCACGAGTCTTGCCCAGAACCTGGATGGCAATCGTGATGAAATCGTCCTTTGCCAGCGCTTCATCAAACGTCGGCCAGGTTTCATGAGTGAGCAGGGACTTCTCTCCGAGACGAGACCAGAGTTCCTCACCCAGATGAGGAGCGAAGGGAGCCAGAAGCTGCGCGAAAGGCCTCAGGCAGGCGCGAGGTTTCTTTTCGGCCTTCGTCAGATGATTGATGAAGACCATCATCTGGCTGATCGCCGTATTGAAGCGCAAGTGCTCAATATCCTCGGTCACCTTCTTGATCGTCTTGTGCAGGATCTTGAGATCTTCCTCAGTCGGAGCGGCGTCTGAAACGTTGGAGCTCTCCATTCCTTCAGCATTCTCATCCACGAACACGCGCCACGATCTCATGACAAAGCGGTGAATGCCTTCGATCGCCGAAGCGTTCCACGGCTTGTCACGATCAAGTGGCCCCATGAACATGAGGTACATCCGGAGCGAATCTGAGCCGTAACCATCCACGATCGTGTCGGGATTGATCACATTGCCGCGAGACTTCGACATCTTCTCACCATCTTCACCGAGGATCATCCCCTGGTGGACGAGCTTCTTGAAAGGCTCGTCGTGAGTCACGAGTCCGGCATCGTGGAGAACTTTGGTCCAGAAGCGTGCGTAGAGAAGATGACCTACGGCATGTTCAGGTCCACCGAGGTAAAGATCGACCGGCATCCAGTACTTTTCAGCTTCGGCACTCCACGGTTCATTGTCGTTCTTCGGGTCACAGTACCTGAGAAAGTACCAGGAAGAGCCTGCGCTGCCCGGCATCGTGTCGGTTTCACGGCGAAGTTTCTCGCCGGTTTTCTGGTCCGTGTAATTGAGCCACTCGGAAGCGGATGCCAGCGGGCTTTCCCCTGAACCGGTAGGCTCGTAGCTTTTCACGACAGGGAGAATGACCGGGAGTTCATTGACCGCGACGGGTCTTTTGCTTCCGTCGGGCAGATGCACGATCGGAAACGGCTCGCCCCAGTAGCGTTGACGGGAGAAAAGCCAGTCTCTGAGTTTGTAATTGATGGTGCGTTTGCCTTTGCCTTCTTTTTCAGCCCAGGTGATCACTGCATCTTTGGCCAGCTTGGACGGCATGCCCGTGATGAAGCCCGAGTCGATTGCAGTGCCCTCACCGCTGAACACTCCTTCGACTTCCTTGGTGCCCGGCAACTGCATGACGACCTGACGGATGGGTAGTTTGAATGCGGTCGCGAAATCATGATCGCGCTCATCATGTGCCGGAACGGCCATGATCGCGCCAGTGCCGTAGCCCATCATCACGTAATCAGAAGTCCAGACCGGAATCTTTTCCTGATTGAAAGGATTCACGGCGTAAGCACCCGTGAAGGCCCCGCTCTTGTCCCGGGTGACTTCCTGCCGAGCGATTTCAGATTTCTGAGCGGCCTTTGCCCGGTACGCGTCCACTTCAGACTTTCTGTCGGCAGTCGTGATCTCAGCGACCAGAGGATGCTCTGGGGCCAGCACCATATAAGTTGCGCCGAAGAGGGTGTCCGGACGAGTGGTGAAGATCTCAATCGAAGAGGAGCTTTCGGCCAGCGGAAAAGCGATCTGGAGGCCTTCGCTTCGGCCGATCCAGTTGCGCTGAAGTTCCTTGGTGCCTTCCGGCCAATCCAGGCCGTCGAGATCCTTGAGAAGGCGTTCGGCGTAATCCGTGATCTTCAGCATCCACTGCTTCATGGGCATGCGAAAAACCGGGTGTCCGCCGCGTTCAGACTTGCCGTCGACGACTTCTTCGTTGGCGAGCACGGTCTTGAGTTCCGGGCACCAGTTGACCGGAACTTCCTTCTGGTAGGCGAGACCCTTTTCGTAGAGCTTCATGAAAACGAACTGAGTCCATTTGTAATAGTCGGGGTCGCAGGTGGCGAACTCGCGGGTCCAGTCGTAACTGAAGCCCAGCATTTTAAGCTGGCGACGAAAATTATCGATCGCTTCGGCAGTGGTCTTGGCCGGATGGACACCCGTCTTCAAAGCATACTGTTCAGCGGGCAGTCCAAACGCGTCCCAGCCCATCGGGTGCAGAACATTGAAGCCGCGCGCACGTTTGTAACGCGCAATAATATCAGTGGCTGTATAACCTTCCGGATGACCCACATGGAGGCCCGAGCTGCTCGGGTACGGAAACATGTCGAGTACATAGTACTTTGGCTTCTTCGAAGAAGTCTCACTTTTGAAAACCTGGTTGTCGTCCCAGTATTTTTGCCACTTCGCTTCCGTCTCTTTGTGATGATAGGTCATGATAGGGAAACTATAGAGGATGTCGCCATGAAAAGCACTAAAACGACAGGGTCAGCAATCGGTTTGCAGGTCAAATATTCACCGAAAAGCATCTGCTTCGGGTGTGGACCCGCCAACTCACTCGGCCTTCGTATTCAGAGTTGCGAAGATCCTTCGGATCCGAACCAGCTGGTTGCCGACTGGACTCCTTCTCCTCATCATCAGGCTTTTCCCGGAGTGCTCAATGGCGGCATCATTGGAGCCCTTCTGGATTGTCACTCGAACTGGACGGCCTCCTGGCACCTGATGAAACAGACCGGGACCCACGAACCTCCTTGCACGGTGACTTCAGACTTCGCCGTGAAGCTCATGCGACCGACTCCTTCAGATCAACCGGTCCATCTGACTGCTCGAGTGGTCCCGAGCGCTGAAGGTTCAACCACGGACCGCGCCACGATCGAAGCAACACTGACCTCGATGATCAACGGCGTTGAAAAAATCTGCGCGACGTGTCGTGGCACTTTCGTCGCGGTCAAGCCCGGTCATCCCGCCTACCACCGTTGGTAATTTAACGGGCTGCATCTAAAAAAAGGAGTCGCTTTGGCGAATCTTTCTCAGAAAACCGGAGCCGGAAAAACCCTGACCAAATAAGTTGGTGACAGTTTACTTCAATTTAACCCCGTTTCAGCAGTTATGGGGGGGCATACGCTTTGCTCTATGGGCAGAACAGAAGAGCAGCAATGCTCCTCCAAGCTTTACGCAGTGAACCCAACGTCCAAACGAAGTTCATTCCCTGGAAGTGAAAAGAAGTAAAACGCAGTCAACTGTGCACCCGAGTGCAACGAGGAAAATGTCATGCTGATGCCCCGACGTCCAATTTCTCCTTCAAAGGTTTCAAACCTGCTGCGTACCGCGGCTTTTGCTCTCGCACTGTCGGTGCCTTTGGCCAGCGCCTGGGCTGATCAACCTTCGAGCCTTGAAGAGGCCGCTTCGATCCTTTCGAACGAAGCGCAAAGTCTTCAGAGCGAAGTGGATTATTCAAACGGAGTTTCCTATCAGGCCAAACAGGCAGTGCTCGATTTTTCCCAAACTGCTCAAGGCCTTGATCAGTGTTTTGGCGGAAACGGCGGAGTGATCATCGACATGGGCGATGCAAACCAAGGTGGTCTGGGGAACGGTTCCTTTGGAAATGTCCCGAGCAATCCGGCCTGTGTTTCTCTGATCGCACCGGTAATTCAGTCCTTTCAGGCTGTGGATTATCAGTTGGCCGGTACCGACACGAGTGACCCTCAGGTATTTGAACAGTACATTCGAGTTCGACAGGCTCTCGAAGATTTGAGAAATCTCTCCAGCAACGGGAGTACGGGTAACACCGGGGGTATTGGATTTCCCCTTCCAGGTGGCGGCGTGGGACATCCAGGGGGCTCTTCAGGAACTTCCATCAATTGTATCGGCGCAGTTTGCGTGGGCACGACCGTTCAGGTGGTCCTGGGTTCCTATGCAGGTCAGATCGGCCGAGTGATCGCCATCGAACGCAACACTCAGGTGCTGACCGTCCTCAGTCAGCGCGGACAATACATCTACCCCCGTTACGGTGAAATCAGACCCGTACAACAGAGAGACCCCGGCAACGGGGGCCTGGTCCGAGTGGATGGCTACATTGATCAAAATCACTTTGCCTTCGCTTCCGGCAACCGTCAGCAGATCTACAGTCAGTGCATGGAATTTGGTGCCCGCCTTCGCAAGAGCTGGGTTAACCGGGTGATTGCCAATGGCAGCACCTTTTCCCAGTCCACCACGATCGGCCATGCCTGTGAATTCGTCATGAGGATGGCTCGTTAAAGCGTAACTAGTGCACCGCTTTGATGGGCATGCGGGCTCGAAGAGGCAACTCTTCGGGCCCGTTGTATTTTTTCTGCTCGAAATCGGGTATGCTCGTGAAAGCGCATGAGCCCAAAATTCAATGGCGGATCAGATGACTGGCTGGACGACGAAGACTCCTCGGGGAGTGGTGCCCCGGTTGCACGCGTAAAAAAGAAGAAGACCGCTGCGAACAAGGCGACTCAGCTTCCCGCTGAAGAGGCCAACGCAGTCGTCGTCGAAGTGTTTCCCAATCAGTGCGCCGTGAGGCTGGATGGTGCACCTGCCGAAAAGAACGTCGACGTGCTCTGTTCCTACCGTCGCTCTCAATTGATGGACAAGGAGAGTGAGATTCGGGATCGTTCGCCTGTCGCGGTGGGGGACCGGGTGAAAGTCGAACTGACGGGATCAAGCACTGGCGTGGTCGAAGCCCTCTGCATTCGCAAAAATCAACTGGTCAGGCCTGCACCCGCCCGGGCCACCCGCCATGTTCTGGTTTCGAATATTGATCAGCTGGTCATCGTGACAGCGACTCAGAACCCTGAATTCTCACCCGGACTTGTCGACCGCTTCCTGATAGCCGCTTCCGTGCAGGGGATTCCCGCCGTCATCTGCATCAACAAGATTGATCTCCATGCTTCCGTCGCGGGAGTGCTTCCTCCCTGGAAGACTTATGAGGATCTCGGTTATCCGGTGATCGAAGTCAGTGCAAAAAGAGATCTGGGTGTGGCTCAATTGCAAGAAATCACAAGTGGAAAGCTCACGGTTTTCTGCGGTCACTCAGGCGTCGGGAAGACCTCGCTCCTGAGCGTGCTGCTTCAGCGTGAGGCAGGTCGAGTGGGAGAAGTGAGTGATTTCACCGGCAAAGGCAGGCACACTACCACGGGAGCCATTCTCTTGCGGGATTCTCATTTCATTGATACCCCGGGGGTGCGAGCTTTCGGATTGATCGATGTTTCTCCCGAGAAACTGCATACATACTTTCCCGAGTTCAGTTCTCCGGCACAGCTCGGGTGCGCTCAGAAAGACTGCCTTCACATGGATGAAGCGGACTGCAAAGCCACTTCGCTCGCCCGCTATTCGAGTTACCGCAGAATTTTTGAATCCATTCGGTCCGGAGAAAATTGAACTGCTTTCCGGCCCGATGTCTGGTGCCGAGTGCTGGCGCCGCTTTGCGGCATCCCTTTTGCTTCAGTTATCCCACAGGGGTCTTTACCCTGAATGCTGGCAATCCGCAGGGGCGGAGTTGCGAGTGTTTTTTACGGCGATTTTGACAATTTAAAATGCGAAGCTTCTTATGAAACCTCAAAAATCTGATGAACGGGTTCGGCACCATCGTTTCAGTTTTCTCAGAAGCTGCGTTGCCATATCAGAACAAAGCTCGTCGGACTTCTCGCGAGCGACTCTCATTTTTGTCCACGGGCGCTTCAGCGCCGCCAGCCATTGGCTTCCTCTCGTTGAGCCTCTCCGCGCCCATTTCACGTCGCTTCTGGTGGATCTGCCCGGATTTGGAAACTCATTCACCCTGGATGATCAGGGTCCCTCACTCGATGAAAGTGCGGAATTGCTGGCGCAGCTCATTTCTGAATTCTCGTCGGGCCCGGTTTTTTTGATTGCGCACGAAATGGGGAGCGCGATCGTTCAGCTCTGTCTGTTGGGGAAGTCCCTGAAGGAAAAGGATCGAATCAAAGGAGTCATCCTCTTGAATCCTCTTTGCCTCAGTCATGCCATTGGGACGCTGTCATTGAATTACGGGGCTTATTTCCTGAAGAGAAGGCTTCAAAAAATACTGAAGGGCTGCGAAAGTCTCAACCCCGATCAGAAGCAGGAAGTGATTGAGCCGTGGAATCATCGGTCTTCAAGAGACTCGATCCTGCAGGCGTTTGATGCCTATCAACAGAGTTGGCCGGATGAAGAGGCGCGAAGTGGCTGGAGAAACTCCCTGCAGGACCTGAAGCAGCCCGTACTGCTTCTTCAGGGAGCTCAGGACCCGATCAATCCCCCCGAACACAGCTTTGAACTGATCCGCAGACTTCCCGAAGCCTATTATTTTCAAAATGAGAAATGTGGTCATTGGCCCAGTCTGGAACAACCCGGCTGGGCCAATGAAAAGCTGAGAGATTTTCTGTGGAAGTACTCAAACAGATCCTCCCACATCGAAAGCCACCTGGACCCTCTGCACCGAAAGAGCGCTTAAGCCCGATCGAAGATCTCTTTGGCGATGATCAGACGCTGGATCTGGCTGGTTCCCTCATAGATCTGGTAGATCTTGGCATCGCGCATGAGCTTCTCGACCGGATATTCCTCTGAATAGCCATATCCGCCGAAAACCTGAACTGCGTCAGTCGTCACCTTCATGGCCATGTCGGCGCAGAAAGCCTTCGCCATTGCCGCGAACTTGGTGTTGCGTTCACCGCTGTCGATTGTCCACGCCGCTTTGTAAACCAGCATTCGGGCCGCTTCGATGTCCTTGGCCATGTCAGCGATCATGAAACTGACTGCCTGGAAAGCGGAGATGGGTTGCCCGAAAGCCTTCCGGGACTGAGCGTACTGAACCGCCTCGTCCATGGCTCGACGTCCGAGTCCCACTGCACCCGCGGAGACGGCTGGGCGAGTGTGATCAAATGCGCTCATGGCGATCTTGAAGCCTTCGCCTTCCTTGCCCAGTCGGTAGCGTTCCGGGATCCTGACATTGTCAAAAGTGATGCCGCGCGTGTCGCTGGCTCTCTGACCCATATTCCATTCCTTCTTGCCGACGGTGATCCCAGGAGTCTTGGCCGGAACCACAAATCCAGTCATCCCCTTGTGTTTGAGGGTGGGGTCGGTGTAGGCGAGGACGAAGTACCAGTCGGCGACACTGGCATTGGTGATCCACATCTTGGAACCATTGATGACGTAGTCGCCCGCTTCCTTCTTGGCCAGTGTTCTGATGCCGCTCACATCGGAGCCGGCGCCAGGCTCGGTCACGCAGTAGGCTGCAAATTTGGGGGCAGCGGTCAGTGCCCCTAGAAATTCCTTCTTCTGCTCATCATTTCCAGCCACGACGATCGGTGCTGCCGCCAGCGTGTTGGCTTCCATGGCGGTGGCGATGCCCGTGCAGCCATAAGCGAGCTCTTCGGTGATGATGCAGCCTTCGAGTACTCCAAGACCCATTCCACCGTAAGCTTCAGGGATATGAGTGTTCATGATCCCCAATTCCCAGGCCTTGGTCGCGATCTCCTTGGGATACTCACCCGTCTTGTCGTGGTGAGCAGCGCGAGGGATGATCTCGTCTTTGGCAAACTTGCGGGCGAGGTCTTGAAGCTGTTTCTGCTCATCTGACAGGCTGAAATCGATCATGCGAGGTCTCCTTGGGTTTTCCTTGAGTCTATGCCTGTGATTCATTCTAGGCAATGGCTAGGCCGTGGGGCTGAACAATGGGGCTGAACAATGGGTACCCAAGATGCGCAAGGGGCTCCCCAAACGACTCACGATGTGCGATGAAAGGGGCATGGATCCATTTCAATCGAAGCAAACCAACAAGGCCGCGCGTCAGGAAAATGTAGTCAAACTCTTTGGCGAAATCTGGACCGAGCTGTTCACTTCCCCCGTGCACCTGGATTCGGCCCTTTCCAAAAGGTCGCGAAACACCAAATCCATTCTGGCGCAGATCGTTCCGCAGATCCTGCTTCAACCTTCTTCCCTGGCCGAAGCGCTCGGTGTCGGAATCGCTGAAGGTGAGCCCTGGAGTCTGGACCAACAGAAGCTCGTGAGCTGGCGTCCTGCCTATCTGATGGCTGAGCACCTTTATGGTGCCATGTCACAGGGACGCCCTGATGTGGACGCCGTCATCGAGGATTTTCCGGCCCACATGATTCAGGAATGGACGGATTGCTGGGACAAGGCGACTGCGAGAACTCTTTCTAGAACGCTGGGCTCCGAAGCCCCACTCAGTCTGAGAGCGAGTACTCGCATGGGAGCGGAGAAGCTCCTCAAGGAACTCACCGCAATGAGTTTGCCGGTGAAGGTTCAGCGCTCCGATCTGTCTCCTCTGGGAGTCCGCCTGAGTGGTTATGCTCCGGTTCTGGGCACGGACCTCTACCAGAACGGCAATTTTGAGATTCAAGATGAGGGTTCGCAGGTCATGGCGCTCTTTGCCCTGTGGCCAGAGCTTTTTGAAGGTCTTCTTCAGGAAAAGCCTGGAAATGTTCGTCCGCTTCCGACTCTGCCTGAGCTGCCGAAGAACCCACCGGCATGGACTGTGGTCGATGCTTGTGCGGGTGCAGGTGGCAAGAGCTTGGCATTTGCAGATGCTCTGAAGGGCAAGGGCAGAGTTTACTCTTATGACACCTCGGAGCGTAAACTTCAGGCGCTTCGCAGGCGCGCGACCCGCGCTCAGGTCAATAATATCCAAGCGGTCGCGGTCGAAGAGGGCCAGGAAAATCTTGTCATCGACCGTTTCAAGAAAACTGCCCATGTGGTCCTCGTGGACGCACCTTGCAGTGGTTGGGGGGTTCTCAGACGCAATCCCGACATCAAGTGGCGTCAATCTCCCGACGTCCTCATGAGGATGCCGCTGATCCAGTACCGTCTGCTCAGTCAGTATTCCGAGCTCGTTCAGGCCGGCGGTCGCCTCGTGTTTGGTGTCTGCACTTTCCGTGAGGCCGAAACGACCGCCATCGTGGAAAAGTTTCTCGACGCACATCCGGACTTTGAGAAGGCCAAGGGCGGATTCGTCGGTCCGGGTCCCACGGACGGCTTCTTCATGCAGGCATTTCTGAGAAAAAAATGAGTAGCGGACCTTTCTGGGGGTTGATCAAGTCGTTTCTTTTCCTGAAAGATGCGGAGTCAGTCCATCATTTCTCCGTGCGAATTCTGCAGTTCATGTCTCGTCAACGCACGACCAGAGCGGCGCTTCGTGCGATCACCGGTGGTGGAGAGCGGTCTCCTCACCTGGAGCGGACGGTTTCAGGACTTCACTTTCGCAGTCCTCTGGGGCTCGCGGCCGGGTTTGATAAAGATGCGGAGCTTCTCGCGGTGCTCCCCGATCTTGGTTTTGGTTTTGCCGAAATCGGTACCGTCACTCCACGTCCTCAAGCAGGAAATGAACGACCCCGACTCTTTCGAGACCCACCTCGCGGCGCCCTCTTCAATCGGATGGGCTTCAATGGCAAAGGATCAGAGCGAGTGGCACGCAATCTCGAGACCGCTCGGTCAAATCTGCCCACTGACTTTCGTGTGGGCGTCAATATCGGCAAGAACAAGGATACTCCGCTTCACGAAGCCCACTTGGATTACGTGTCGGCTGCCCGCGCCTTCGAGGGTCTTGCAGACTACCTGGTGATCAATGTCAGCTCTCCGAACACTCCAGGACTCCGATCCCTGCAGAGTCTTGAGGCACTTCAACCCATCATTGAAGGTGTCAGAGACGAAATTTCCGGTTGGAAAACGACAGTTCCGTTGTTTTTGAAGCTCGCGCCCGAAGTGAACGGCACCCAACTTGCTGAAATACTCTCTACTGCGGAAAATTGGGGAGTGAACGGGTGGGTCCTCACCAACACACTCGCCGGAAATTGGTCTGAGAGCGTCAGTTCACCTCTTCCTGGAGGTTGGAGCGGGGCACTTCTCACTGAAGTCTCTCGAAACTCTCTTCTTCAGGCTCGACCACTCACTCGACTCCCCATCATCTCCGTGGGTGGTATTTCAACCTCTGACGAAGCGGTTCTGAGGTTGAAGGAGGGAGCTGATCTTGTGCAGATCTACTCGGGCTGGGTGTTCAATGGGCCCCGTTTCCCGGCTGCGATCAACAAACAAATTTCACAAGATATCAGCCAGATCAGGCTCTAGAAACGCAAAAGCCCCGGACCGAAGTCCAGGGCTTTTAGAAGTCGAAGAAATAAATTTATTTCTTCTTTTTCTTTGCGACTTTTTTCTTAGCTACTTTTTTCTTGGTTGCTTTCTTTTTCGTTGCCATCGTCTTATCCTCCGTTAACGTGTTGACAAATTCAACACTACTCCTCTGATGTTACCTTGATCTTTTCCGATATCAAGCAAAGATCGCATTTATTTTCATTTTTTTTCTGAATCGGAAAACAGCGTGATCAATTTTCGCGAATTCACATCATCTTCATCTCTCGAAATGCATTTTCGTCCTCCGGTGTGATCAGACTTTGATCACTCATGCAGTGATCGGAGCACTCGAGGTGAGAAAATCGCAACCTCCGCGGACGACTGACCCCTCATTTCTAAAAATTAAAAAAAAGCCTAAAAAGGCTGTTTTATATCAGATTATCATCTGCAAATCCCTGAAGCAGACCTCTTTGAAAAGCGGATTTCACCTTTTTGGACTGTTTGCTTTGCATTGCGCACTGTTGTTGACCCCTCAGAATGAAAAATCAGTGCCCGAAGTCGTCATCAGAGGGAGACGATTGCCAAAAACCGTTACTTGAGTGACTTTCAGGCAGTCCGGGGGATACCCTTTGAGCCAAAACGCGGGATGTGAGAAAGAAAAAGTATGTCGAACTCGGATCAGATCGTCAAAAATGGTGAGTTGAGAGGCCTTCCACCTCTCGACACACGAGAACGTCGCAAAAGAAGGCGCGAAGGAATCGCGATCATCCTGCTTTCCGTGCTCTTCATCGCCCTGACGGTCGCCGAATTTCGACTCAGCAAGGTGTCCAGTACCCTGCCATTCGTCAATTCCATCTTCTTCTTCGGTCTCCTCAACATCAATATCGTCATTCTGATCGCCCTGGTCTGGCTGGTCTTCCGAAATATCGGCAAACTCTTCATCGAAAGACGCAACAAGATCCTTGGCGCACGCCTCAAGACCAAGCTGGTCATCTCCTTCCTGGCTTTTTCGATCATTCCGACTCTGGTGCTCTTCATCATCTCGGCCGCTTACATCAACTCAAGCTTTGACAAGTGGTTCTCCATCAAGATTCAGAACACCCTCCAGGCCTCTTTGGAGATCACGAGCATCTATTATCGCAATGCCGACCAGACCGCGGCCCACTTTGCCGAACATATCGCCAAGGGAATCGGCACCCGAATGCGAGCCGAGGGGATTCCGGAGGCCGCCGTCAATCGCACTCCAACCTGGATTGGTCCCTACCTTGAGTCTCAGCGTGATCTCCTTGCCCTGGATGCGGCGGAATATTATGCCGACTCACTGGATGAGCGGGTTCTGGTGAGGCGTTCAGCCACTGATATTCCCATCGGTTACCCCAGACTGCCTCTGGATCTTCTTGACCGGGCCTTCAGCGGAGAGAATGTTCCTGTCATTCAGCATGTGGGAAGTGGGGACCTGATCCGCTCCTTGGCACCCATTCGTCTTGTTTCAGGCGGCCCAATCTCAGGAGTCGTGGTCGTCGACAAGTACATTCCCGTCAGCCTCGTCAATAAAGTGGATGAGATTGCCAGTGTCATCGATGACTACAAGGACACCAATCCCCTGAAGTATCCCATGAAGACGGCATACTTCATCATTCTGGTGATGATCACGCTCGTGATCCTCTTCGTGGCGATGTGGATCGGACTTTATATGGCCAAGGAACTCACGGTTCCGGTCGAGCGTCTGGTTTACGGCGCTCAGGCGGTCGGGGCAGGCAATCTGGACGTCACCATTCTGGGTTCGGGTCATGATGAGATTGCGGTCCTGGTCGAATCTTTCAACAAAATGACCAAAGATCTTCGGGATAACCGGGCAAGTCTCACGATGGCGAGTGCCGATCTTGAGAAAAGACGCCTTCAGCTTGAAGCGGTGCTCGCAAACGTCGGCACCGGCGTCATCGTGGTGGACAGCGAAGGCCAGATCACCACCTTCAATCGAGCAATCGGGCAGATCCTCGAACTCGTGCCCGAACAGGTCCTCGGAAAAAGTTACATGGCCCTGCTGCAGGGCGAGTCGGCACCCCTCGTCGAAGCGATCGGCCGAGCACTCGGCCTTCCTTCTGAAGGTCCGAGGCAGCCTGAAATTTCTCAATGGAACTTTCGGACTGGTGACAACATGAAAGCGCTCTCCGCAGTCGCAAGTCCGCTCATGGACGCGACTGGAAAAATACCCTGGGGCGCAGTTGCGGTCATCGATGACATGACCTATCTCATCAAAGGACAGAGAGAAATGGCCTGGCGTGAAGTCGCACGAAGGATCGCTCATGAGATCAAGAATCCTCTGACGCCGATCAAGCTTTCCGCGCAGAGACTGCAGCGACGACTCGGGCACTATCCCGGAAAAGACGCACTTCTGCTGAAAGAGTGTACCGATACCATCATTCGTCACACTGATGAGCTCAAGGAGATGGTCAATGAGTTCTCCAATTTCGCACGCTTCCCCGAAGCATCCCCGGCTCCCCATGATCTCAATGATGCCTGCAAAGAAGTCGTGAGCCTCTATCAGCAGGCCCACTCTGACATTCAGTTCAAGTTTGAAACTGAGCCCAGGCTGCCGATCTTTGAATTTGACCGGGATCAGCTCAAGCGTGTTCTCATCAACCTGCTGGATAATGCCGCTGCAGTGTTCAAGTCCACCGGGCGAGAAACCCCCAAGATCGTTGAAATCAGAATCCACTTTCATCTTGAGCTTCAAATGGCAGTCATCGTCGTCAAGGACAATGGCCCTGGCATGACGGATGACGTTAAAGCGAGGGTTTTTGAGCCCTATTTCTCGACCAAGTCTGAAGGAACGGGTCTGGGCCTTGCTATTGCCAAACGAATCGTAAATGACCATGATGGTTTCATCCGAGTGCATTCCGCTCCGGGCGAGGGGACCGAGTTCCTGATTGAGCTCCCGACTGCTGTCAGGCATGGCCTGGATCGGAAGCCCTCCAGACTTTAAAAGAATTTCAAAGAAGATTTCACGAAGACTTCAGGGAATTTGCAACGCTCCTTGTAAGGAGAGGCTGAAAGTCCGGCCCGGGGCCGGCGGAAAAGATGTTCTATGTCCCGTCTGGTTCTGATCATTGATGATGAAGCTTCGATCCGGCAGTCTCTTGAGGGAGCCCTCAAGGATGAAGGCTATCGGATCAAGACTGCCCCTTCCGGACAGACCGGACTTGAAGCGATCCGCTCTGAGCGACCGGATGTCGTCCTTCTTGATATCTGGATGCCGGATCTGGACGGGCTCGAAACTCTTAAGCTCATCAAATCGGAATGGCCTGACCAGGCAGTGATCATGATGTCAGGCCACGGGACGATTGAGACTGCCGTTCGCGCGACCAAACTGGGAGCCTTCGATTTCGTCGAAAAGCCCCTTTCTCTTGAGAAAATTCTGGTTCTTCTCGTCAACGCCTTTGGTGTTCAGGATCTCGCGCGCGAAAATCAGGCGCTTCGGAAACAGATTCAGAAACACCGGATGATCGTGGGTGAGAGCTCCCCGATGAAGCACATCCAGGAACTCATCCGCCGAGTCGCCCCGACGACCGGTTCAGTCCTCATCACAGGTGAAAATGGTACCGGAAAAGAGCTTGTAGCCCACAGCATTCATGCCCTTTCGCCTCGCTTCAACAAGCCCTTCGTCGAGATCAACTGTGCCGCGATCCCTGAAGAACTCATCGAAAGTGAGCTTTTTGGACACGAAAGAGGGGCTTTTACGGGTGCTACACAGCTCAAAAGGGGCAAATTCGATCTGGCTCACAATGGCACCCTTTTTCTCGACGAAATTGGCGATATGTCGCTTAAAACCCAGGCAAAAGTGCTTCGAATCCTGCAGGAGCAGAAGTTTGAGAGGGTCGGCGGCACACAGACCATTTCCGTCGATGTTCGCATCGTCGCAGCCACCAATAAAGATCTCAAAGCGGAGATTCAGAAGGGTCAATTCCGCGAGGATCTTTTCTATCGGCTCAACGTGATCCCGTTCCAAGTACCCGGTTTACGAGAGCGCAAGGAGGACATCCCGTTGCTTGCAGAACATTTTCTTCGTGAATTCTCCAATACACACGGAAAAAGTCTCATGAAACTTTCGCCCGAGGCACTGCAGGCGCTGGTCAGTTACTCGTGGCCCGGCAATGTTCGGGAGCTCAAGAATCTCATCGAACGCATCGTGATTCTCAGTACTCCGGCTGATGAAACCATTCCCATTTCGGCGGCGGCACTTTTTGGACATTTGAAGGATGATGCCCAGCATGCATCCCAATCCTATTCGCAGTCTTACGCTCCTTCTGGCAACTCGACATCTGAGGAAAATGGCGCGGGTACGGCAAAGAATCTCCGAGATGCGCGTCAAGAGTTTGAAAAGGAATTCATTCTGAAGACACTCAAGGAAAATGACTGGAACGTTTCAAAGGCGGCTGCAGTGATGGGGATTGAACGCAGTCATCTCCACCGCAAAATTAAATCTTACGGGATTGAAGCTTAAGTCGGGTTGTGCGAAAACTGCTGCATGGCCGAAAAAATCACGCCCCGCAGTCAGGACTTCTCTCAATGGTATCAGGATGTAGTGCTCCAGGCAAAACTTGCCGATTACAGTCCGGTCAAGGGGTGCATGGTCATTCGTCCGAACGGATACGCTATCTGGGAACAGATTCAGAAGGATCTTGATCGGAGAATCAAGAAAACAGGCGTGAGAAACGCCTATTTTCCCATGTTGATTCCAGAAAGTTTTCTCAAACGTGAAGCTCAGCACGTCGAAGGTTTTGCTCCCGAAGTGGCAGTGGTCACTTACGCCGGCGGCAAGGAACTTGAAGAGAAACTGGTGATTCGTCCTACCTCTGAGACCATCATCAACAGCATGTTCGCGAAGTGGATTCAGTCCTACCGGGATCTTCCGCTTCTCATCAATCAGTGGGCAAATGTCGTGCGCTGGGAAATGCGCACTCGACTCTTTCTGAGAACGACTGAGTTCCTCTGGCAGGAAGGTCATACTTGTCACGCGACGCCTGAAGAGGCTGAGCTTGAAACTCGTCAGATGCTCGAAGTTTACACAAAGTTCGCCGAAGAAACTCTTGCGATCCCGGTCATTCCCGGTCGCAAGAGCGAGAATGAAAAATTCGCCGGGGCCCTGAGCACTTACTGCATTGAAGCGATGATGCAGGATGCTAAAGCGCTGCAGGCCGGAACTTCGCATAACCTCTCCTCCAATTTCGCCAAGGCCTTCGACACTCAGTTTCTCGACAAGGATGGCAAGCAGAAGCATGTTCATCAGACCAGCTGGGGCGTTTCCACCCGCCTGATCGGCGGGATGATCATGACTCATTCCGACGATAAAGGCCTTGTTTTGCCTCCTAAATTGGCCACCACTCACGTCGTGATCATTCCGATCATGGCCAAGGTCGAAACGAAGGATCAGGTTCTGGCCGCGTGTGAAAAAGTTTCGCAGTCCATCCTGGATGATGCCGGAATTCAGAAGCTTCCTTACGACACCGGCATTTTCATTGACAAGGATGAGCAGAAACAGCCGGGCTGGAAGTTCTTTGAATATGAATTGACCGGTATTCCGGTTCGCATCGAAGTCGGGCCTCGTGATCTCGAGAAGGGCCAGGTGGTTCTCACTCGTCGCGATGAAGGAAAGAAGGAATTCATTCCTTTGGCCGATGTTCCTGCCCGGGTTTCAGCGATTCTGATCGACATGCAGAAGAGTCTGCTCGAAAAGGCTCGCGCCCATCGCGATGCCAACACCCATCGCACGGAAACCTACGAAGAGTTCAAAGCCCAGATCGACAAGGTGGGGGGATTTCACGTTTCTCCGTGGTGTCAGAGTCGCGAGTGTGAAGCCCAAGTCAAAGAGGAGACCAAGGCCACCATTCGCTGTCTCCCGCTCGATGCAGACTATCAAACCATTCCTGAGCCTGGAAAATGTATGGCTTGCGGAGCGGCAGGCCCAAATATTCGCGCGATTTTTGCTAGGAGCTACTGACATAACTGAGGTGCTGAAATGCCTATGAACCGGACTCACCAGACTGATCTAATTGTCGCACTCGATTTTCCACGCGCTGACAAAGCCCTTGAAATTGTTGAAAAATTCAGTGATCTCCCTGTCATCTTCAAGGTAGGGTTTGAGCTTTTCATGGCAGCCGGTCCCGAGTTCGTGCGCGAGCTGGTCCATCGCAAGTGCCGCGTATTTTTGGACCTCAAATTCCATGATATTCCCAATACGGTCGCCAAGGCGGCGCTTCAGGCTTCTTTGATGCACGTTGAAATGTTCACGGTTCACCTTTCAGGTGGAAGCGCGATGATCAAAGCGGCCGCCACTGCACTCGCCGAAATCCCAGCCTTGCGTCCTAAAATGCTGGGAGTCAGCGTTCTGACCTCGTTTGATGATGTGTGTTGGTCTCAAGTGACCAAAGCGATCACCGGACACGCGAGTGATGTTGCTGACTCAGTCGCCGGACTGGTCGAGCACGCCACTGCCTGGGGAGTCGACGGCGTGGTCTGTTCCGCTCTGGAGCTGGGATTTATTCGTGAACAATTCCCGAATCTCTACACGATCGTTCCTGGGATTCGTCCTGAAGGCTTTGAAGCTTCCGACCAGGCTCGAGTGATGACCCCAGCCGAAGCTGCAGCTCTGGGCGCCAGTGCGATTGTGGTGGGTCGTCCGATCACTGAAGCGTCCGATCCGAGAAAAATGGCCGAGGACATCTTAAAAGAGCTGTCTCTTGTCAAGATTTCGGCTTAAGACACGGAGTTCATGACGACCCTACAACTTCGTAATCCCCACAGCGTACTGGCTGCTCTTCAAACACGTCCTGAAGATGTCACCCAGCTTATGATTCCCAATTCTGTCCTGACCGGTCCATCGAGTGATGATGCCTGGAAGAAAGTCGCTGATCTGGCGCGTCGTCATCGCGTCGCTGTCACATCCACGGGCTCAGTCCCTGGAGGTGGTGGCGGACCACGAGGGAAAAAGGGGATTCCAGAGGGCGGCGGCAGAGCCGGTGGCGCTGAGGCTTATGTGGCCGAACGCGAAGGGATTTCAGTCGAAGAACTCTTTGCAGGTGCCAAGGAAAGAGCCGACGGCAAAGGGCTCTGGCTTGCTCTGGATTGTCTTCAGGATCCCCATAATGTGGGAGCCATTTTTCGCGCAGCGGCATTTTTCGGGGTTCAGGGTATTCTTCTTACCCAAGAGCGCTCCGCTCCTTTGACTTCCACTGTATACGATGTGGCTTGTGGTGGGGTTGAACATGTTCCTTTCACTCTTCAGGTTAATCTCCAGCGTGCTTTCGAGGTGGCAAAGGACAAGGGGCTCTGGATTTTGGGTACGTCTGAGCATGCCAATGATTCATTTGCCAAAATTGAAAGGGATCGTCCCTGGCTGATGGTCCTCGGCAATGAAGAAAAAGGCATGCGCCGTCTGACCGAAGAGTCCTGTGATCTTCTCTGCAAGGTGCCTCCCCAAGGCCAAGTCACTTCCTTGAATGTATCGGTTGCGGCAGGAATTTTCATCGCAAAGCTGACGGGCGCCCTCTAGGTCGGTTGCAGTCTGAACTAAAATGCAGGCTTTGGCGTACGCTTCGCGAATGGCCGTTGACTTTTCATTCAAACGATGGAAATTTGCCCACACGCTCGCGAAAGCGAAATGGACTCGTTTGACCATTTTGCGACATCATTTACCCATAAAGAGGAGGCCCACAGCCCCTCTATCGGGTTGAAAAGTGTCGCAAAACGATTGAAATGGGCTTGAGTTTAGATAAATGGATGCCGGTAGAATGGCGTTTTGAGCTGGAGTAGCTCAGTTGGTAGAGCAGCGGTTTTGTAAACCGCAGGTCGTGGGTTCGAGTCCCTTCTCCAGCTCCATTTAAAAAAGACATTTGAGCCTTCCCAAATGAGGGGGGCTCTTAAAAGGTTCAGCGTAAAAATTTTTGAAAAGTTTTGGGGTTTGGAGAGATACCCAAGTGGCCAAAGGGAGCAGACTGTAAATCTGCCGGCTTACGCCTTCGAAGGTTCGAATCCTTCTCTCTCCACCATTTCCTTGCGTAGCAGCAAAGAAGCGGAGCTTTGGCGTTAACTCGCCAAAAAATAGCAGGAAACCGTCATGGTTTCTGAAAATTCCAGGATGGAAGAATCGAGTGGCCGCAAAATAAAGCGGCTGCAAGAAGTTTTTTGATACAAGTTCTTGCGAATTTGAGTCATAAAGCGACGACATCGGAGTCAAGTAGTAGTTGGTTGTGGTACGCGAGAGTAGCTCAATTGGCTAGAGCATCGGCTTTCCAAGCCGAGGGTTGAGGGTTCGAGACCCTTCTCTCGCTCCAATTTAGATGCTCTTGTAGCTCAGTGGTAGAGCACTCCCTTGGTAAGGGAGAGGTCAAGGGTTCAAATCCCTTCAAGAGCTCCATTTGTTTTTAACATCCGGTTGTAGGTCCGGCGGCAGTAAAACCTAACCAAACACGCGGAGGCCTAGCAAAATGTCGAAAGAGAAATTTGATCGAAGTAAACCTCACTGCAACATCGGCACCATTGGTCACGTCGACCATGGCAAGACGACTTTGACTGCAGCGATTACTACTGTATTAGCGAAAAAGGGTCTGTCCAAGGCTATGGCCTATGATCAGATCGATAAAGCTCCTGAAGAAAAAGAGCGCGGTATTACGATTAATACCGCTCACGTTGAGTACTCAACTGCAAACCGCCACTACGCCCATGTCGACTGCCCGGGCCACGCCGATTATGTTAAAAACATGATCACCGGTGCCGCTCAGATGGATGGAGCGATTCTGGTTGTTTCTGCTGCTGACGGACCTATGCCGCAGACCCGTGAACACATCCTTTTGGCCCGCCAAGTCGGCGTTCCAGCTGTCGTTGTTTTCATGAACAAGTGCGACATGGTTGATGATTCTGAGCTCTTGGACCTCGTTGAAATGGAAGTCCGCGAACTTCTCACTTCTTACAAATTTCCTGGCGAAGCGGTTCCGGTAATTAAGGGTTCTGCTGTGAAAGCCCTTGCTGGCGATCAAAGCGATATCGGCGAGCCAGCCATCATGAGATTGATGGAAGCTGTTGACTCCTACATCCCGCAGCCTGTTCGTATGAAAGATAAGCCTTTCTTGATGCCTGTTGAAGACGTGTTCTCGATCTCTGGTCGTGGAACGGTTGTAACTGGACGTATCGAGCGCGGGATTATCAAAATCGGTGAAGAATGCGAAATCATCGGTCTTCGTCCAACCACCAAGACTGTGGTTACCGGCGTTGAAATGTTCCGTAAACTTCTGGATACCGGCGAAGCTGGCGACAATATCGGCGCTCTTCTTCGTGGTACCAAGAAGGAAGACGTTGAGCGCGGACAGGTTTTGGCTCATACCGGAACTTGCACTCCTCATAAAAAGTTCAAAGGCTCTGCATACATTCTCACCAAAGAAGAAGGCGGACGTCACACTCCATTTTTCAAAGGTTACCGTCCACAGTTCTACTTCCGTACTACGGACGTGACCGGTGTGGTGACTCTTCCTCCGAATGTGGAAATGGTCATGCCTGGCGACAATATCCAGATCGAAGTTGAGTTAATCACTCCGATCGCAATGGAAAAAGAACTCCGTTTCGCTATTCGCGAAGGCGGTCGCACCGTTGGTGCAGGCGTCGTTGCGGAAATCGTAGAATAATCGGATGTTTCGGCTTTCGTTTTAGTTAGGTTCCTAAGGAGGGAGGGTGGCAGGGCTACTCTCCCTCTGTTTGGAACTTTAAGTGTTTAAGTTCAGACAAGATTAAGGAAGTACCATGCGAGTTCAAGTGAGTTTGGAATGCACTGAGTGCAAGCGTAAGAATTATTCAACCGATAAGAATAAACAGAAGACTACCGACAAGCTTGAATTCAAGAAATTCTGTCGCGCTTGCCGTAAGCATTCTGTGCATCGCGAAGCAAAATAAAGTTTAATCTAGGCCAGTAGCTCCAACGGTAGAGCAGCGGATTCCAAATCCGCGTGTTGTGGGTTCGAATCCCTCCTGGCCTGCCAGTCTAGTGGATCGTAAAGCAGGACTTGTCAGAGCGGATCGAAAGTAGATAAATATGGAAAGCCAGCATCAAAAGTGGGTCAGTTTCAGCTACCTCGCTGTAGCCGCATTATTCGGTTACATCGTTTTTGCTTTTGCGATCAAAATGTCCGGCACCTATGATCTCGAAGCGCGTGTTCGTAATATTGATCTGATTATTCGAATCGCCTCGATCGCAATTGCAGGTCTCTCGTTTTTCGTACTCTACCGCAATCAAAAGGCCAATACGTTCATGGGCGAAGTTGTTCTTGAGCTGTCCCGTGTCACTTGGCCTGCACAAAAAGAAACCATGTCCGCCACGATGGTTGTCATCATCATGGTCTTAATTTCAGGCATGATCTTGGGCCTTCTGGATTACGTCTGGACCAAGTTAGTGCAATGGGTTCTTTGAGAGAGGAAAATTTGTGCCTGATAATAAAGTAGACCAAGATCCAACCCAGATTCCAGTGCCAGCCGAGACCTCTTCTCTAGGGGAGTCATCTTGGTATGTGGTTCACACTTACTCTGGTTACGAGAACAAGGCAAAGTTGGCTCTCGAAGAGCGGATTAAATCCCTCAAAAAGGAACCCTACTTTACTGAAGTCATCGTTCCAGAAGAGAATGTCGTTGAGTTGGTTAAGGGACAGAAGAGAACGACGAAGCGCCGTTTTTTCCCAGGATATATTCTCGTCAAGATGATCTTGACTGAAGAGACTTGGCATGTTGTCAAGGACACCCCAAAGATCACCGGATTTGTTGGAGACCGACTGAAGCCAGTGCCGGTCCCAGAATCCGAAGTTCAAAAAATGACTAATCGCATTGCCGAAGGGCAGGTCAAACCTCGTCCGCGTATATCCTTCAATGAAGGCGAAAACGTACGAGTTGTTGACGGACCTTTCGCAAACTTCAGTGGAGTGGTTGAAGATGTCAATCCGGATAAAGGTAAGGTCAAGGTGCTCGTCAGCATCTTCGGACGATCGACGCCGGTTGAGCTTGATTTTATTCAGGTTGAAAAAATTTAAAGGTTTGTGTTAAGAGGACGCGATTCACTGTTAAAGTGCGTTTCGCCTTACGGAAGCTAACCGGCGCTCCTTGTGTCCGGAAGAGTGAAAAAGATTTTGAAGCGGTAAAGAAGGATTATTATGGCAAAGAAAGTTACAGGTCAGATTAAGCTCCAGATCCCAGGCGGCCAAGCGAATCCAGCTCCTCCAGTGGGACCTGCTCTTGGTCAGCGTGGCGTCAACATCATGGAATTCTGCAAGGCCTTCAACGCGAAGACCCAGGATCAAAAAGGCGTCGTGATTCCGGTGATCATCACCGTTTACTCCGACCGTTCCTTTACTTTTATTACCAAGACCCCTCCAGCTGCAGTGCTTCTTCTGAAGGCTGCAAAGATTGAAAAGGGCAGCGGTGAGCCGAACAAAACCAAGGTCGGAAAAGTCACAAGCAAACAGGTTGAAGAAATCGCAAAGCTCAAAATGCCGGATCTTAATGCCGGCAGCGTTGAAGCTGCGATGCGCACTATTGCTGGCACTGCGCGAAGTGCTGGTATCACCGTAACAGAATAATCGTTTTTTGAGTGGGAGCTTACCTCGGTAAGCGTTTGCACCACGGAGGATTTCAAATGGCAGACGCCAAAAAAGTACGCAAGCACGTCGGCAATAAAGGTAAGAAATACGCAGATTCCCTCGCGAAGATTGAAGTTGGGAAGCGTTACAGCATCGCTGACGCTTTCTCGCTTCTCCCGGAAGTTGCTTTTGCAAAATTTGATGAAACTGTCGATGTGGCATTTAAACTAGGTGTCGATCCCAAGCACGCTGACCAGATGGTTCGTGGTGCTTTGGTTCTTCCGAACGGTATCGGCAAAGTGACTCGTGTTGCTGTTCTGGCCAAAGGCGATAAAGCCCGCGAAGCGGAAGCCGCTGGCGCAGATATCGTTGGATCAGACGACCTGATTGAGAAAATCTCAGGTGGTTGGATGGAATTCGACAAGATGGTTGCGACTCCCGATATGATGGTTGCCGTCTCCAAGATTGGTAAGCTTCTTGGACCACGCGGTTTGATGCCAAATCCTAAGCTGGGCACTGTCACTTTTGACGTCGCGAAAGCAATCAAAGAACAGAAGCTGGGTAAAGTCGAATATCGCACCGAAAAGACCGGCATCATTCATGTTGTCGTCGGTAAGAAGTCATTCGGCGCACAAAAATTGAAGGAAAACTTCGCAGCATTGGCCACCGCCATCGTGAAGGCCAAGCCTCCAACCAGTAAAGGTACCTAT
Source organism: Oligoflexia bacterium (assembly GCA_014378465.1). Classification (GTDB taxonomy): domain Bacteria; phylum Bdellovibrionota; class UBA1018; order UBA1018; family UBA1018; genus UBA1018. Next base: position 39,785 of record JACMNQ010000051.1, read on the forward strand.
CTCGAAGGTATCTACCTTTCCACCACCATGAGCCCGGGTATCGCTCTTGATACTCTCGAAGTTCTCAATATGACGGGTGGCGCTTAAGTCATTCGCTTGCTTGGCTAATGGCTTTGCTCAAGTTCATCCACACTTAAGGGGTTTAAAATGAATCGTACCGATAAAACAGCGCTCGCTGCAGCTCTGAAAGAAAAGTTCAGTAAAGCGCAAGTAGCGATCTTTGCAGACTATAAGGGTCTCTCTGCCAATCAGGCCGATGACCTTCGCCGCCAGCTCCGTGCTCACAAGACCGAAGTAAAGGTCCTGAAGAACAACGTAGCCCGCCTTTTGACCAAAGATGGCTCAATGGGCGCTCATGCAAAAGATGTGATGGATGCCCTGGTTGGACCAACTTTGGTTGCGTTTTCCTACGGTGATCCGGCAGCGACCGCAAAAGTCATTCATAAGTTCGCTAAAGACAACGAAGCTCTCAAGCTCAAAGACAGTCTCATGGGAGCAAAGCGTATTGATGCAGCGGCCATTGAGCAGCTTGCTTCATTGCCATCCAGAGATGTAATGGTCGCTATGTTTCTTGGAACCCTCAATGCTCCTGTTACGGCCTTCGCAACCGTATTGGCTGCAGTTCCACGCGGCTTAGTCACTGTGCTAGCCGCAATTGAGAAGAAAAAGTCATCTCCAGAAGCGTAAGTACGCCACGGATAGATTTCGACTAGTAACCACGACGGTTATTAGCAACCAGGTCCTAACTAAAAACCAGAAGGACCAAGGCCTCTTAAGTCATGAAGATGGCAAGGCCGTAGTAATAAGTAAGAGGTAAGAACCATGTCAGCTATCACCAAGGAAAACGTAGTTTCCTTTATCGAAAATATGTCTGTTCTCGAGCTCTCCCAGCTCGTGAAAGAATTGGAAACCAAGTTCGGTGTTTCCGCATCCGCCCCTATGGCTGCTGCAGGTCCTGCTGCCGCAGGTCCAGCTGCTGAAGTCAAGACTGAATTTACTGTCGTGCTCTCCGCAGTAGGCGATAAGAAAATCAATGTGATCAAAGAAGTTCGTGCGATCACCGGACTTGGCTTGAAAGAAGCTAAGGATCTCGTTGAAGGCGCTCCTAAGACCCTCAAAGACGGCGTCACCAAGCAAGAAGCCGACGATATCAAGAAGAAGCTTGAAGCTGAAGGCGCTAAGGTTGAGATTAAGTGATCGGCTTTTGTTCCCCTCGTTAAGCCTTCTGGTTTAGAAAATCCGCGCTGTGCCTGTCCTTGTCCTTGTTTTCCACAAGAAAATAAGTAAGGATGGGCGCGGTTGCGGAATCATTTATTTTTTAGTTGACTAGGTAAGTCGTGCGCACCATCGCGCGCGCCTTGTATCCCTACCAATACCCGATCAATCATCTAAGGAGTCAGCATGGCCTCTCTTTTTTCGGAGAATCGCCGAATCCGAAAGGAATTCTCTAAGATTGCTACACCGGTAGAGATCCCGAATCTCATCGAGTTACAGCGCAAATCTTACGAGAAGTTCCTGCAAGCGGACGTCGCACTGTCAAAACGCGATAACATGGGTCTTCAAGCCGTGTTTAAATCCGTTTTCCCAATCGAAGATTTCAATAAGACTGCGTCGCTCGAGTTCGAAAGCTATACTCTTGAGCGCCCTAAGTACGATGTCGGTGAATGCCGTCAGCGTGGGATGACTTTCGCGGCTCCGTTGAAGATCACGGTTCGTCTCGTGGTTTATGATGTTGATGAGGAAGCTGGAACTCGCAATATTCGCGATATCAAGGAACAAGAAGTTTACATGGGTGAAATTCCGCTCATGACCGAAGCTGGCTCGTTCATTATCAACGGCACTGAGCGGGTTATCGTCAGTCAGCTGCATCGCTCTCCTGGGGTTATTTTTGATCATGACCAAGGTAAGAGTCATTCGAGTGGCAAGATTCTTTATTCTGCTCGTGTAATTCCGCATCGTGGTTCCTGGCTTGATTTCGAATTCGATCATAAAGACATTCTCTATTGCCGTATCGATCGTAAGCGCAAGCTGCCTGCAACAATTGTTCTCCGTGCTATGGGTATGTCGAATCAGGAAATTCTGAATTTCTTCTACCGCATCGAAACCATCATTTTTGAAAAGGACAACAAGTTCTACAAAATGGTGGACCTCGGCATCCTCTCTGGAATGCGTGCCGAAGAAGATATCTTAGATCCTAAAACTGGCGAAGTCATCGTCAAGAAGAATCGCAAGTTCACCAAGGCTGTCGTCAAGAAGATCGAAGAAGCTGGCATCAAGCGACTTGAAATTCCTGCAGAAGCAGTCTTGGGGCGAGTTGCCTCCGAAGATCTGGTAGATGAAGCTACTGGCGAAGTTCTTCTTGAGACCAATCAGGAATTGACTGAAGCGAAGATCGAAGAGCTCAATGGAAAAGGAATCACCGAAGTTAAGGTCATCTTTACTGATAATCTGACTCATGGTGCCTTCGTTCGCGAGACTTTGACCGTCGATAAGGTTTCCAGTCCTGAAGAAGCGCTCATCGAAATCTATAAGCGTATGCGTCCCGGTGATCCACCGACGATTGAGGCCGCGAAAGTCTTGTTTGAAAACTTGTTTTTCAATCCAGATCGCTACGATCTCTCACGCGTCGGCCGCCTCAAGCTGAACTACAAGTTTCCTGAAAACGCTGTACCGCCGCAGACCAGTATTTTGACCAAGCAGGATATCCTGTCGACTCTTTACTACCTTTGTGAGTTGAACAACGGTCGTGGAACCATCGATGATATCGACCACCTGGGTAATCGTCGTGTTCGTCCAGTGGGCGAATTGATCGAAAACCAGTATCGTATCGGCTTGGTTCGTATGGAGCGCGCGATCAAAGAGCGTATGAGCATTCAAGAAATTGAAACTCTCATGCCTCACGACTTGATCAACCAGAAGCCTGTGTCCGCAGTTGTGAAGGAATTCTTCGGCTCCAGCCAGCTCTCACAGTTCATGGATCAGACCAACCCTTTGTCTGAAGTCACGCACAAGCGTCGTCTTTCCGCACTGGGACCAGGTGGTTTGACTCGTGAAAGAGCGGGCTTTGAAGTTCGCGACGTTCACAATACCCATTACGGTCGTATCTGCCCGATTGAGACGCCCGAAGGTCCAAACATTGGATTGATCGCAAGCTTGTCCACTTATGCCCGTGTCAACGAGTTCGGGTTCATCGAAACTCCTTATCGCGTGATTGATGGGAAAGATGTGACGGACGAAATTCGTTTCTTCACGGCAACTGAAGAAGAGAACAAGATCATCGCTCAGGTTTCTCCAGAAGCCCTCCGCAGCGGCAAGTTGGTAGGTGACCTCATCTCTGCTCGTCGTAAAGGGGATTTCGCTCTGGTCAATCCGGACGACATCGAGTTGATGGACGTTTCTCCGAATCAGCTGGTTTCGATCGCTGCTTCTCTGATTCCGTTCCTTGAGCACGACGATGCTAACCGAGCCCTGATGGGTTCGAACATGCAGCGACAGGCCGTACCTTTGCTGCGTACTCATGCTCCGTTGGTGGGAACTGGGATAGAGCGCGTGGTTGCACGCGACTCCGGCCAGATCATTCTCAACAAGCATGATGGTGAAGTCATCATGGCAGATGGAACCAAGATCGTAGTTCGTCGTACGAACTTCAAAACTGACGAAGTCGGTTCTGACGTCGAGATCTACAACTTGACCAAGTACCAGCGGTCCAATCAAAATACGTGCGTCACTCAGCGCCCGGTCGTCAAAGTGGGCGACCAGGTCAAGGCTGGCGACATTTTGGCCGACGGACCTGGAACTGATGCCGGTGAGTTGGCTCTTGGGCAGAACATCCTGATCGCGTTCATGCCTTGGAATGGTTACAACTTCGAAGATTCCATCCTCATTTCTGAGCGATTGATCAAAGAAGATACCTTCACTTCCATCCACATCGAAGAGTTCGAGTGTGTGGCTCGTGACACCAAGCTCGGTAAAGAAGACATCACTCGCGATATTCCAAATGTTGGCGAAGATGCCCTCAAAGACCTCGATCAAAGCGGAATCATCCGCATTGGTGCTGAAGTCAAGCCAGGCGACATCCTCGTGGGTAAAGTCACTCCGAAGGGTGAGACCCAGCTCTCTCCTGAAGAAAAGCTCTTGAGAGCCATCTTCGGTGAAAAAGCAGGCGATGTTCGCGATACGTCTCTTCGTGTTCCATCCGGCGTTCAAGGGATCGTCATCAATGCTCAGGTCTTCGCTCGCGAAGGCACCGAGCCAGATGAAAGAACCAAGTCGATCCTGGAAGATCAAATCTCCAAGATCCGCCGCGATGAACGCATTGAAACCGATGCAATCAGACAGTCCGCAACCAACAAGATCGCAAAGGTTCTTGATGGCGCAATGACGACGGGTAAACTTCTTTCTGAAGACGGCTCGGAAGAGCTCCTGAAGAAGGGTCAGAAACTCGACGCCGAAACGCTTGAAGTGATTCCTTTTGATCTCCTCGGCTTCATTCCAGTGAAGGACGACCTTGAACAGGAAGTCACCACTCTGATGAAGACGGCCAAGGAAAAAGTCGAAGCAGTTCGTTACGTCTTCAAAGAAAAGACTGACAAGCTCAAGCGCGGCGATGAATTGGCTCCAGGTGTGATCAAGATGGTTAAAGTGCAGATCGCCATCAAGCGCCGCCTTCAGGTCGGCGACAAGATGGCAGGACGTCACGGTAACAAAGGAGTCATCAGTCGTATTGTTCCGATGGAAGATATGCCGTTCATGGCAAATGGTTCCCCGGTTGATATGGTTCTGAATCCACTGGGCGTTCCTTCTCGTATGAATATCGGACAGTTGCTTGAGGTCACTCTCGGCTGGGCAGCTCACGGTATCGGCGAAAAGATCAACGTCTACATGGAAAACTTCTCGGCAGACGGTATTCGTAAGCTCCTCAAGGAAACTTACTCCAATACCGAAGTCAGCAAGCACATCGACGCAGCATCTGAAGCTGAACTCAAGAAGATGCTCTATCATCTGAGACACGGCGTTCATTTCGCGACTCCTGTGTTCGACGGCGCAAGCGAAGCAGACATTCACAAGATGTTGGCTTTGGCTGAGCTTCCGGCACGTGGACAGACCACCTTGTTTGACGGCGTTTCTGGCGAGCCTTTCGCTGAGGAAGTCACTGTCGGCATCATGTACATGCTGAAATTGCATCACTTGGTCGAAGAAAAGATCCATGCTCGAAGCATCGGACCTTACAGCTTAGTCACGCAGCAACCTCTGGGCGGTAAAGCTCAGTTCGGTGGTCAGCGTTTGGGAGAAATGGAAGTTTGGGCGCTTGAAGCATACGGCGCCGCATACGGACTCCAGGAATTCCTCACGGTGAAGTCTGATGATGTGACGGGCCGTAACCGCATGTACGAAGCCATCGTTAAGGGCGAGCAGCTCCTTGAGCCAGGTCTCCCTGAATCCTTCAACGTTCTTGTGAAAGAGCTCCAGAGCTTGGCCCTGAATGTTGAATTGATTGAGGCCGAAGACAAAGACGTCAAGGGCGCGATCCTGTAAAAAAGAATCAGCCGCCAGCAGTTTGCTGGCGGCTCTTTTACCTAACCTACTACAAGACTGCTGAAACACCCCAACGGGATAGGAGAGGGCACGATGAAAGACCTTCTAAACTTTTTTGATAAACCTAAGGATCCACTGAGCTTTACCGGTATCCGGATCTCATTGGCTTCTCCTGAGAAAATTCGCGAATGGTCCTATGGCGAAGTGAAAAAGCCAGAAACCATCAACTACAGAACCTTCAAACCAGAACGCGACGGACTTTTCTGCGCCAAGATCTTTGGACCAGTGAAGGATTACGAATGCAACTGCGGCAAGTACAAGCGCATGAAGCATCGCGGTGTCGTTTGTGAAAAGTGTGGAGTCGAAGTCATTCAGTCCAAAGTGCGTCGTGAACGCCTGGGCCACATTGAGCTTTCCACTCCAGTGGCTCACATCTGGTTCTTGCGCTCCCTTCCTTCCCGCATCGGCGCTCTTCTCGACGTGACTCTGAAAGACCTCGAAAAAGTTCTCTATTGCGAAGCTTACCTGATCGTTGATCCAGGCAACAGTGGCATGGAAGAAAGCAGTATCATCTCGGAAGAGAAGTACATTCAGGCGGTCAAAGACGGCCATAGCTTCACGGCAGCCATGGGTGGAGAAGCGATTCGCGATGTCCTGAAGAAGGTCGACGTCGAAATGCTTTCTCGTCAGCTGCGTCGTGAGACCAAGCAGACCACTTCTGAAGCACAGCGTACCAAGCTTTCCAAGCGCCTCAAGGTTGTTGAAGCTTTGAAGTCCAGCGTGACCAATAAGCCTGAATGGATGATGTTGGAAGTGATTCCAGTCATCCCACCGGAGCTTCGCCCTCTCGTTCCTCTGGACGGCGGACGTTTTGCGACCTCCGATCTGAACGATCTCTATCGTCGGGTCATCAATCGTAACAATCGTTTGAAGCGCCTGATGGAACTCAATGCTCCAGAAATCATCATTCGTAACGAAAAGCGCATGCTCCAGGAATCTGTGGATGCCCTCTTTGATAACGGACGTCGCGGCAAGACCTTCACTGGTCCTAACAAGCGCCCACTTCGCTCACTTTCTGACATGCTCAAGGGTAAGCAGGGTCGTTTCCGCCAGAATTTGCTCGGTAAACGAGTCGACTATTCTGGTCGTTCCGTCATCGTGGTCGGTCCTGAGCTGAAGCTTCATCAGTGCGGTTTGCCAAAAGTCATGGCTCTCGAACTCTTCAAGCCGTTCATTTACAACAAGCTTTCTGAGTACGGTTACGTGACCACCATCAAGTCTGCCAAGAAGATGGTCGAAAAACAACGCCAAGAAGTCTGGGATATCCTTGAAGAAGTGGTGAAAGAGCATCCGGTCATGTTGAACCGCGCTCCGACCCTGCATCGCCTCGGGATCCAGGCCTTTGAACCGGTGCTCATTGAAGGAAAAGCCATTCAGCTTCACCCCCTCGTCTGCGCAGCCTTCAATGCCGACTTTGACGGTGACCAGATGGCGGTACACGTTCCACTTTCGATTGAAGCCCAGATCGAAGCGCGCGTACTCATGATGTCCACCAACAACATCCTTTCTCCTGCACATGGAAAACCGATCATCGTACCGTCTCAGGATATCGTCCTGGGCCTCTACTACATGACTCGCGAACGTCCATTCGGGAAAGGTGAAGGCAAGTCCTTCTCCAGTCCAACTGAAGTGCACTTCGCATATGATGCTGGCTTCGTGGGACTTCAGAGCAAAATCAAGTGCCGTGTCCACGGTAAAGTGTACGAGACCACTGCTGGCCGTACGATTCTTTCTGAAATCGTTCCCGAAGAGATCCCTTTCTCCTACTACAACAAAGTGTTGGGTAAGAAGGACCTCGCTGAGTTGATCGATCAATGCTTCCGTCTGACCGGCAACAAGAAGACCGTTCTTCTCGCCGATCATCTGATGCAGACCGGATTCAAGCAGGCGATGCGCGCAGGGATCTCGATCTCTGTGAACGACATGCTCATGCCTCCTGAAAAGAAGGAATACCTCGACCAGGCCTATGCCCAGGTTCAGGAAATCGAAAATCAGTACGTCGAAGGCCTTATCACCGACGGCGAACGCTACAACAAGGTCATCGACATCTGGGCTCAGACTTCTGAACAGATCGCCGTGGCCATGATGAAGCGCCTGTCGACCGAAACCTTCAAGGCTCCAGTCGGCTGGAAGGGCAAGAGCAAGGAAGACGTCGTCGGACCTGCATTCAATTCCATCTTCATGATGGCTGATTCCGGTGCCCGAGGATCCAATGCTCAGATTCGTCAGCTGGCAGGGATGCGTGGACTGATGGCCAAGCCATCGGGCGAAATCATTGAAACCCCGATCGTCGCGAATTTCCGCGAAGGTCTGTCGGTTCTCCAGTACTTCGTTTCCACTCACGGAGCTC
>JACMNQ010000003.1 GCA_014378465.1 Oligoflexia bacterium
CTCCGTACTGCAACTCTGTTCAAGAAGAGAGATCTGCCGACTCAGGGCGGATACGCTGATTTTCAGCTCCTCGGCTGCCCGGGTGAAGTTGAGATAGTTAGCAGCCGCCAGAAAAGCTTTGAGATATCGATAATCAACCATTTCCTATAGTTCTAATAATTGGAAAGGAATGTAAATATTATTCTAATTAACGGAAGAGGGGCTCACGCGCTATTGAGTCCAGATGAGAAATATCAAAACGATCAATATTGCTGATCTTTGTGCCCTTTCGGCACTTTTTATGGTCGGGTGGACTCAGAATGTTCATGCCTCGGGCCATGCCTGCATCTTGTCGGACAAGCAGGGTTCCCACACGGTTCAGGCGACCGACGAGGGATATGATGGTGATGTCATCGACCACTCAACCGCTCAGTACGAATTCGAAATGGACTTCTGGTCGAACGGTGACGGCTACAGCTATGCAATCAAGGATAAGAAGTCAGGTTTCAAGGTAACCGGATCCAGTGAGATCAAGCTCGCCACGTTCTCGGCTCTGAATTCAAGTTTTCACGACAGTGCCGGATCCATTCTGCTTGAGATTCACTGCCGCTGAAAGGGCGTCGACACTCTTCCTTTTGAGAACGAATCCCTCACCGTCACTGGATGCGAAGGCTTTTTCAAAAACGCGGGAAGCCGCGCCTGATCGAGGCGAGCCCGCTCACCGGTGAGTCGCTGCCAATCCAGGCAATCTGAAGAAATGCGGTTTTTTTTGTTCGAATCCTTGAGGCGTTTGTCGGAAAAAACCCGACACCGTCAGGTGCCAGATCTTCAGTCGTTCTTGCTGGCCTGAGCCAGTGGCAGCCTCACCACGAACTGAGTGTTCGCTGAAGTCAGATTATAAATGAAATGTCCAGAGTGAGATTCGACGATTCCTTTCGAGACACTCAATCCCAGACCTGTTCCCTTGCCAATCGCCTTCGTCGTGTAGAAGGGCTGAAACATTTTCTGGTGAACTTCCGGAGGGATTCCCTTTCCACTGTCTGTCACCTGGATTTCGACAAACCCGGATTCGCTCTGCACGTCAATTTTAACCCACTTTTCCGGGAGCTTTTCCACTGCGTCGAACCCGTTATTGAGGAGATTGAGCACGACCTGCGAGATCTGACTCGGTCGACAGTGGAGCAGCAGGTCTTCGTCGATAGGTCCAATTCTCAACTCGATCGAGTGGTTCTTGAAGCGTTCTGAGCAGAAGATGAGAGTTTCATTGAGGACTTTTCCCAGAGGCACGTTTGTAAATGGATCACTGGAACTTTCGCGCGAAAAAAACTGCAGCCCATTGACGATTTTCGCAATGCGGCCGACTGTGGATTCAACATTTTTGAGCATGGCGACCACTTCCGTTCTGTCCTGGTCTTTGCTGCCAGAGAGCAGTGTCTGCGCGTGTCCCACCAAAGCCTGAATGATTGCCAGGGGATTGTTGATTTCGTGAGCCATACCAGCAGCCATCTCACCCAGAGCGGACATTTTGGACGCCGTGATCAGTTTGGCCTGCTGTTCATGGATTTTGTCCTGCGCTTCGCGAAAGTCAGTGATGTCCGTGTAAATGCCGAGAACGCCAGTGATCTCTCCAGTTGAGCTTCGGAGGGGCACTTTACTCGTCATTAGGGTCGTCCGTTTGCCAGTGGCATTGATCTGAGTTTCTTCGTAGTTACTCAGAGGGATCCCGCTCTGCATGACCTGAAAATCACACTTTCTGTAGAATTCGGCCCCGTCGTTTTTCCATGGCATTTCGAAATCAGTCTTACCGACGATCGAGTCCGTGGAAAGAATTCCTGCATCTTTCGCAAACTGTTCATTGCAGCCGCGGTAGACGCAATTCTCATCCTTCCAGAAAACGGAATAAGGCACATTCGCCAGAATTCCTCTCAAGAATGCCTTTTGTTCCTGCAGTTCCAGAGAGGTTCGTCGGTAGCCTTCTTCGATTTCCTTCCTCTCGGTGATATCGATCAGGATCCCGTCCCAGATGATTTCACCGGCTTCCTGAAGCCGCGGCTTTGAAGTCGCCTGAATCCATTTGATGCGGCCATCCGCAAAGAGCAGTCGCCCCTGCCATTCGTAGGGTGAAAGCGTACGAGCCGAAGCCATGACGCTTTCGTTGAAACTCGCGCGGTCATCTGGATGAAAGAGCAGAGCGATCAGGCTGAAGTCTGCGAGCATCTTTTCTCGGGGAAGTTCACAAAGCACTTCGGCAGCCGGGCTCAGGTAATGAAGTCCTGATGAGCCATCGGGCCTCAGGTAGAAACGGTACATGATCCCGGGCATATGGTCGACGATGTCTTCAAATCGAATCATGATCTCTCAGTCCCACTCTCTCTGATTGGATAATACCATGGCGAGACTACCGAGTTTAACAGTGAAATCTTCTGGAGTGGTTTTCTCCCCGTTGAGGGAGGGTTGAGTTCTCACTCGGGACTGCTTCACCGGCCCAAACCTGGAATTCTTCCGTCCGTAACTACAAATTCGTTGCCAAATGATACACTGGTGCCGTTCAATGTTGAAATGTCTCATCTCAAAGGGCTACTTTTTCTGATGACAATTCTCCTGACAGGTTGCGGTAACTCGATGAACTGCGCCATTCTGGGGAACAATGTGAACGGGCGAATCAATTTCGGGGACCGCGCTCCGTTTGGAAGTCAGCGAACTCAACTCAAAGTGGAGCTCTCGAAGGACATTTTTGCAACGGTCTGGCAGTCCCAGGTGGTGGATAATTCACAGAACCTGATCTCGGTACCTTATTCCCTGTGTGCCGATAACAACGTCAATTTCACTATCCGGGCCTTCTCGGATCAGAACGCGAATGGCAAGTGGGATGCAGGCGAGGGGACAGGTCGGGACGATGGCACGTCGGACGGCAACGCGGCGTATGTGACCCGAAATATCCCGTACACGGCTCCCGCGGACAAGAATACGAGCGGGGACTGGAAAAAAGTCAACGGCGTCGATATCTGGATTGATGAAGGAGCTACTCGATGATTGCCCTGCTTCTTCTGTTGTTCAGCGCAGGAACCGCCGAGGCCGGCAACTTCGGCATCACCACTGGACTTGATCTGGGAATCTGGAAATCCACTTTCACCCAACAGGCTTTCGGCCTCAAAACTGCCATCAGTGGGCAACCTGGCTACGCTTTCAGCCCGAACTTCGGGTTCCTTTTCTGCCCTTATGTCTTTGTTGAATATGCACCGTACCTCTACAAGAGCTCCACGCCGACTCGTTCTGCCGGCGCAACGGGCGCTTCCAACGAAGTCGACGCCTTCAGTCTCGTGGCGTTCAATGGCGGGTTAATTGTTCCCGTGGTGCCGGTTGAAGTCTATTCGGGCATCGCCTACGGCAATTACGGCTTCAAGTATGGCTCCAACAATGACTACAGCGGTTATTTGCTTAAAGCCGGCATCACCTACCGCCTTGGATTGGGCGCTTCCACGAATCTGAAGTTGAAGTTTGAATGCCAGCGCCACTTCATCACCCAGGATGATTCCGGTTTGATCCCCGCTTCGATCAACACTGCCGCGAATCTTTACGTGCTCACCATCGGTTTCAATTTCAGCAAAAGGTTCGGCCGCCAGCCTGTGGACTCGGTCGCACCACGAACGGGTGGGTGATCAGGATGAATCCATTCTTAAACCAGAGAAAAGATTTGAGGGCCATCGCCACCTTTGAAGCAGCGAAAGGCCTGCTCGTCATTCTGATGGGGTTCGGTGCGCTTTCCTTTCATCATGATCTGGTCGAGCTGGGAACCGACGTCATTTCTCATCTGCATTTGAATCCTGCTCATCACCTGCCGAGCGTTCTACTGAATGCGCTGGAGCATGCCGAAAGAAGTGATCTCAGGTGGATTGCACTCGGGGCGCTGGCCTATTCTGCACTCCGTTTCACCGAAGCCTACGGCCTGTGGTTTCAGAAGACCTGGGCAGAGTGGCTCGCAATCGTCACGGGAGGGATTTACCTCCCGGTGGAAATCGTGGAGCTCTGCAAGCGACTGACGGTCGTTCGAGTGCTGATCACTCTGCTCAATCTGGCCCTCGTGATCTATCTGCTCTGGGTGAGAAAAAAGGCGAAGCGTTCGTCTCATAGTGCCGTTGTGGTGTCTGACCGAGTTTGACTGTGATCGAATGTGGAGTATCCATACTCGGCGGTCTCGGCTCGTCGACTGTAGCAAAAAGTCACAGATCAAGACTGAAATCCGTGCCACCTGAAAGTGCCTGAATTCACTCGTGAAACACTGTGGCAATTTGTCGTATTGTGAACTCAGAGATGCACAGTTAGGCTTTGAATCAAGATGTACACTATGAAAAACCAGATCGCACTCAGTCGGATGGTCGCAGGTTCCCTGGTCAGCATGGCTCAGATTTCATCATCCACTTTTGCCGCAGATCATCCCTGCAAGGAAGTCAAAGCGGCGTGTGAAGCGGGAGGCTTCGTGGACAAGGCCCACAAGACGACAGGCAAGGGTCTTCATATCGATTGCATGCAGAAGCTCTTCAAAGGCGAACCCGTCGCCGGAGTCCGCGTCAGTCCAGAAACGGTCAATGCGTGCATGGCCAAAAAAGAGTCCAGTCAGGCTGCCAAAAAGACGTCCTGAGGATTTTTATTGAAAAAATGCAGGACTGACTCGGTGGTTGCCCGGTCAGTCCTTTTTCTTTGGGGGTGAGATCTGCCGCCGGGATTGCGGGACTGTGAGGGATCTCAGGTAGGAAGGGGCAGGGAGATGCTCCAGGTTCTGTGCCTGATCCTGCAACTGGATCTTTGACCAGTCGCTTTTCAAAATTCCGAAGATAAGTTTGTCGGAAAACTCCCCATTCCGGTAAAAGGCCTCACGCAGTCGGCCTTCTTCAGCGTAGCCGGCTCGTTGATAGGCTTTCAGCGCCCCTGGATTTGCGCTGGATGCCGTGAGGTGCACTCGGTGCAGTCCGAGGAGATTGAATGCGAACTTCAACATTTCACGGGTGACTGCCGTTGCGATCCCCTGGTTCCAGTACTTCGGATCGCCGATCAGGATGAAGTACTCCCCATTCTGATCGACTCGGTTGATGCCGGAGATGCCAGCATAACCGATTGGAACATTCAGCGCGGGATCCATCAGCATCAGTGCGAATGTACTTGGATCCATGACTAGACTCAGGAACCACTGCTCGATTTCAGTGGCGGAGTGCAGTTGGTGAAAACGGGTCAAAGAGTGACGTATGACTTCTTCTCTTCCAAGCCACTGCGGAAAGTGGGTCGCATCCGACAGTTTCATTTTTCGGAGGACATACAGCGCGCTGCCCGCCGTTTGCAGTTTGATTCGGTAGGCATCGTCCTGCAGCAGGTGAGTACGTACTTTTTCCTGAAGCTCGTAAGGGATTGCGGCGGCTGTGTCACTTCTCTGGAGCTCGTGATGTTTGCCGAAGAGTTCGAAAGTGACGGATGACTCATCAAAGGTCAGCTGAGCGTTTTTGAATACCCGTACTTCGAGGGGGTGTCCTGCTTCGGGTTGCTCAACTTTGGCCATGCTGACGAAATCCAGGTCAAGCAGCCGCTGAGGGCGATGCAGGACCAGAATCCACCGGTACACTTCCGCGGGTGAAGAGCCGGAGGGCAGGTCAGTGCGTCGAGTCTCGATGAGATCCAACTCCTCTCCCTGAAGGTGATAGAGGCACTGAATCTTCACAGGAGTCCTGGCGTGCCGATCCAGCTGATCCCGAGGTTTTCAAGCAGGATCACGCGGACTCCCCGGCATTGACCATTGAAGACGGGTTCGTAAAAACACCGGTTCGTCTCACTCCACTCCAGCTCGCTGCAATCGGATGAAGCCACCAGGCCGACAATTCTCCGAGTGACGGGATCGATGACCGAGCTGCCTGAGCTTCCGCCCATGACTTCCATCTGAAAGAGTGCGGAGAAATTCGAGTTTCCCCAGAAATCGAAGTACTTCGCATTGAGAATGGTTTTGTTCGGAAGTCCACGGGGATATCCCGAAGTCCAATAACTCTGAGAGACTTTCATGCCGACGGAATGGTCAGGCGTGGCCGTGCGGAAGATCTCGCGGCCCGATACTTTGCGATCGAGTCGAACCACGGCAAAGTCGAGATCGCCCTCGTGCGAATAGATTTCCAGTTTTTTGCAGGCATACACCTGAGAAGTCGAAAAGTGGACCGGATCCGCTGAAGGCTGATCAAGAGAGTAGTCGAAGACCGCGACGCTCCCTTTGCAGACCTGTTCCGGAGTCTGAAATGAACCCCGGTAAAAACAGTGCCCTGATGTCAGCAGCAGGTCGGGTGCGATCAGGGTCGATGAGCAGTAGGAAATGAGTTCGGGTTGGCCCTCGAAGGTGTTGGCACAGGCTCCGTCCGACTTCGCCCGCCCCGTACCGGGAGCATCCCAGTTGATCGAATAGGACTGATCCGAATTTTTCCTGAGGTGAGAAGTCAGAACCAGTGCGGCAGTACTTCGCGAGTAGGCGAGAGCGGTTGTGTCCGGGAGTTCATGGCGCTCGAGTCGATCATCGGTCCCGAAGATCATCGCCTGGCTAGGGGCAGCGGCCAGGAGGGATGCGATCATCACTGGCTGCAGAAAGCGGGTGCGTCGCGGTATTTTCATGTCGGCCTTATACAATCGGCATCAGGGCTCCGCAAGAGTATTAAAAGGTTGAGATCTCCAGGCTTCGTCGGACTTCCAAGCCTGGAAATTGCTTCACTCTCAGTCGATGCTTCGCAAAATGACCCCGACGGATATGCAGCCCCATGATCTGTTTCGTGAACTGGCTCCTGGTCTGCATGTGCTTGACGGGGAGTGGTATGACAGTCCTCTGCGCAGGCGCATGACCGTGGTGCGCCTGCCGACTGGACAGCTTCTGATTCACAACGCGATCCACCTCAAAAGCGAAGATTACCGGAAACTGGATGCACTGGGTGAAGTCAACTGGATCTTGGCACCCGATGCCTTTCATGGCTCAGATGCACATCACTATGAACGCAGGTATCCCCCTGCAAAGTTCTATGTCTCCCAAGGCGCCGCTCGCGAAGTCGCGCGATCCTCAGAGATTGACGGCATCCGGAACGCTGATCCTGACCGATCTCGTCTTTGATCTGAATTCCGGGATCAAGGGAGGAAGAGGGATCTTTCTGATGCTCAACCGGATTCACGGATGCTTCGGACCAAGCCGGTTCTTCAGGTATTTCTTCGTCAGGCACCTCAACGAAGCCGGGACCTCCTTTCATTGAATGATGGAATGGGATTTCGACCGCGTGATCATGAATCATGGCGAGATCATTGACTCAGGAGGAAAGAAGGCGATGGAAAAAACCTTTCAGGAGATGGGCCTGAACTGATTGGAGGAGTCTGGCCTGATCCGTTCAATCCTGATCCGCCCGGGCCCCGATATCTTTGGGACGGAAGGCCTGATGAAAACGGGCTTTCTTTCGGGTCTTTGGATTTTTATAAATTTCGAGATCCGATTTCCTGAGCGAGTCGAGAGTTTCGCTGAGGATCTGATAACTCATCGCCCAGCCTTTCTTCTCTTCGAACTTGTTGTCCTTTGCACGAAGTTCCTTCAGGATCAGCGCTGCGACCCGAGTCAGCTTCTGATCAGACTTGAGTTCATAGTTCAATTGGCTCATCCATTGGCGCATCTGAGTCCTGATTGCATCCTTCATTCTGGATTCCTGAGTGAGCCTGAGATCGCGCCACTCCTCCAGGATTTCGAAACGAGGATCGATTTCGAAGTGACTGGGACCGGTGACAGCGCCGTAAGGCGGTTCCATCCGCTGCATGGCGCGATCCGCATTTATGGCAAGGCTTCGATCCTTCGCGCGCAGGTGCAGGATGCGAGAATGCCCGCCTTTGAGGGCCGTCTTGAGCTCGACTGAACCGGTGGGTCTCGGGCGTCCTTCGGCGCTGAGTTCCTGAGCGGATATTTTTCGGGTCTGTTCATCCACGGACACGAGGAACATCCGATTGAATACGCCTTGATCAGCGGTGCCCGAACTGGATGGCGGGAGAAAATCGGGGGTGCGTGCGATCAGAAGGTCACCCCTCCTGAAGTCATGCAGTCGTTTCATTTCAACGGTGCGAAGGAGAAAGTAGTCTGGAGACTGTTTGAGAATCGGCACCAGCTGATTGCCGAAGTTGATTCTGGCCTTCAGCGATTCGGACGGGATTCTGAATTTGCGTTGGGCCAGATAGTCTTCGAGGTAGCGGATCAAGCGAAATGAATTCTGAATCTCCTCCACGCAACTTCGCTCCTGCATTTCTGAAATTTTGGAATGAAGTGTGAGACGCATTTCCCAGAGTTGATCAACGACTGCCAGACTGTCATCTTCGATTTCCACCTGAGAAATGTCCTTGGGCCCGATTTTGGACAAGGCCTTTTGAAAGTCACGAAGGTATCGAGCGCATGCGTCATTACTGGCGCGCAGTCCTTTCAGAGTCGAGAGGACCATCCCAGATGATTTCAAAAGTCCTTGCTCAAAGGAAACGGCGTCATAAGGCCGATTTTCAGAAGCGATATTTCTCTGCGGAGTACTGCAACAGGTGAGGCCCAGAGCTGAAATGAGCAGCAGCAGGATGGACGGCAGCGAGCGCACGGTCATTAAAGTCATGCGTGCGCATCGGCCGATTTCTCCGAAAAATTGAGAGCTTTGATTCCGACCGTCAATGTTCAGACGCCTTGAATGTAAACTGTTCCAAAATCTTCACGGCAAAATCATGGACAGCCTGCGCCACAGCAGAGATGATTGAGTCTATTGATCATTTTTCGAAGCGAAAACCCCCATTGATGGAGTTCACCATGAAGTTTCGTTCCCTTAGAAAGTCCATTCCCTCGAGCGCACTGCTGGCAATCATCTCCCTCGCGAGTGTCGGCACTGGCCCGATCGCACGTGCAGAAAGTCCCTGGAGTCCTACAAATCCCCCTGCCGTGGAAAAGCCTGCTTCGGATGCTCCCATACCTGCAGCCCCGGCTGCCCCGGCTCCCCTTCTTTCCTCAAGTCAGTCGGCAGTCCCAGCCGCACCCACAGCCCTGACGGTGTCAGGTGCCGCTCGCTTTCGAATCGAAGGAAATGATTTCACGAACTACAGCAACAGCCGCGACTTCATGACTTTCAGGATCAGGCCGGACTTCAATTATAAAGTCGATTCTCAGGTGGATCTCCTGTTTGAACCTCAGGCGTCCAAGACCCTGGGCGAGAAAGCTTACAATCTGACGGGGACTTCCGGAACCGGCACACCTGCCACCGCGCCTTCGACTTCTTCATCAAATTCGAGTGGAGCGAGCTATGATACGGGCGTCACGATTCACCAGGGCTACATCAATTATCACCCGACCGAACACTTCCAGCTGATGCTGGGTCGACAGATTCTGAGCTATGGAGATGAACTCGTCATTGGCGCTTCAGATTGGGGAAATATCGGAAGGTCTTTCGATGTCGCCCGTGTGCGCCTGACTTTTGGAAAGGGGAAGACCGATATTTTCTACAGCAAGATCCTGGACACGAACATCACCGGGAATTCCGTGGGCGATCTCAATCTCTATGGGCTGTACAACACCTGGAACATCGGCAGCGGTCTGCACGCCGCCGACCTGTATGTCCTTCACCAGCAGGATTCAACGCTCGAGGCGCAGACCAAGCTTGAGGCGGTCGGCATCCGTTTGAAGTCTGATCTGGCTGGACTCAATTATCTGGGGGAGAGATTCCAGAATTTCCTCAGTCGCTGGGATTATCGAGTTGAAGCGACCCAGGAATTTGGAAACGCCGTGAGCAACGGCGATTCCGCCGCGCAGATAGATGCCGAGATTGGATACACTGCGGCTTTCACCTTCAAACCCAGGCTGGGACTCGAAGGCGCACTTGCCGGCAAGAACTACAATCAGTTGTTTCCTTCGACGCACAAATGGCTGGGCTATGCCGACGTCCTCGGCCGCAGAAACATCACCGACTACGTGGTTCATGCCTCAGCACTCGCCACTGAAAATCTGGGAATTCAGTTGGACTACCATAAGTTTCTGCGAACTTCCGCCAGCACTGCCGCTTTCAGGAAGGATGGCACTCCAGTGGGGACTGCCAAAGGCTCGAGCTCAAAGGACCTGGGCCATGAGTGGGATCTCACACTGCGCTACAGCCTGACCCGAAACCTGTCACTTGCCGGAGGAGGATCGCTGGTGACATCAGGACAGTACTTCACTGATCAGTTCAACAAATCCGATCCTAAATTCTACTATATCATGACAGAATTAAAATTTTAATCCTGGCCATTTCGAGTACAAGCGAGAAGGGGAACCCTACGGTCCCCGTTTTTCAAATCCTCACCTTCTCGAGAGGCTCGAATGAAACTGGTTTCAAATGCGATCTGGATGTTGATTTTCATTCTGACTACCGGCGCCGGGGCCCAGGCTTCCGTCCTGGTCATGGACCGGGATGACTGGAAGTTGTCCTTCTACGGCTTCGTTCAAACAGATGCCATCATGGACAGCACTCGCAGCTTTGGCGAGATCGCGGGGAACGGTCCCGTCGATCGGCGCCAGACTTTCGCGGGTGACAATGGCCGAACCCAGTTCACTTTCAGAAATTCACGTTTCGGTTTTGCACTGAATGCCCCTCAGGAAGATGCGTGGACCTCGAAGGCCGTCATGGAATTCGATTTTCTGGGGGCCGGCAATCCTCCTGCCGCTTCCCTGGAAGCGGGAACATTCAATAACCCACTCCTCCGGGCCCGCCATTTCTATTTCAAATCCGAAAAAGAAGGGTGGCAGATTCTCGTGGGCCAATACTGGTCGCTTTTCGGTTGGGAGCCGAATTACTTTCTCATCACGGACTCCATTTCGCCGGTCTCCGGAGTCGTCTTTCAGCGCACTTTGCAGTTCACTGTCCTCAAGGAGATCCCGTTGACGGAATCCAGCCGACTCCTCGCGGGACTTTCAGTCGTGAGGCCCGTGCAACGCGACTCACGAATCCCGGGACTCGATGCGGGCATACGGTACTCCTTCAAGGACCGAAAGGCGGGATTCGTCGGAGCGAATGCGGAAAAGAAAGTTCAAGGCATGAGTTTTGGACTTTCAGGACGCTTGAACCCATTTGAATATTCAAAGACCGCGGGAGATACGAGTGCGACTTCCCATCTCCTGGGTTCAGCAGTCGCGGTGAATGGATTGATTCCGCTTCTGCCCGCAACCGGGGATGATCTCGGCAATTCACTTTCACTCTCAGGAGAATTCAGTACTGGACGGGGATACAGCGACGCGTTTCCAGGCTTCACCGGAAACCTGAATCCTTATTCCGGCGCAGCGGTGCCCGCGACCGGCACCCCGGTACTCAATGCGGGCACGAATCTCGATGCGGGTGAAATAGGTCTGGATTCGCAGACGGGCGTACAGCTGGTCCACTTGCGATCATTCAATCTGCAGCTTCAGTATCACTTGCCGGAGTCTTTCAGAACTTTCGTGACCACGGGTTATGGGCAGCTCCATTCCAACAACATCAATTCGATGACGGTTGGATTGGCAGCAGGGCGAATTCCTCACAATCGCGCGGAAACCGTGTTCGTGAACGTGTTTCATGATCTTTCAAAAAGGATTCGACTTGCGGGCGAGTTTGACCATTTCCGTTCCGCTTATGCAGACGGCGTCAATACGCATGATAACCGTGTCCAGCTGAGTGCCTACTTCCTGTTTTGAAAGAATCAGTTCCTAGGCGGCGGCGGTGCTGCGTCGCATTTTGAAGTTCTGTTCCGCGAACTTCCAGTGAATCAGGTTGGACATGATCGTCTTCACGAATCTGGGTCGTTCATTTCGATAGTCAATGTAGTAGGCATGCTCCCAGACGTCACAGGTCAGAATCGCGGTCCTCCCATGGTGAAGGGGATTGTCGGCGTTGCTGGTGGTTTCGATGGCGAGCTTTCCATCTGAAGTTTTCACGAGCCAGGCCCACCCTGAACCGAAAGTTGCGACTGCAGCCTCCGAAAACTTTTCGAGAAATTGATCCAGCGAGCCGAAAGATTCGTTGATCGCTTGAGAAAGCTCGGCGCCAGGACTCTGTTTTTCAGGGCTCAGACAGTTCCAGAAAAAAGTGTGATTCCACGTTTGAGCTGCATTGTTGAAGATTGCACCACTTGAGCGCTGCACGATCTGTTCGAGAGAAAGGTTCTCAAATTCAGTGCCCGGGATCAAAGCGTTCAATTTATCAACATAGGCTTTGTGGTGCTTGCCGTGATGGTATTCGAGCGTCTCGGCGGACATGTGAGGTTCGAGTGCGTTTTTCGCAAAGGGCAGTGAGGGCAATTCGTGTTTCATCGCAGTGGACTCCTTGGAGGGAAATGGAGCGACGCCCGGCCGGGACAGCCTCTGGCGCGCGCAAACAAGTTAAATCAGATTTGGGCAGCTTTAACACTGCAAAAAGCGTGAAATGACTCAGTTCTGAATGTCTGGAGCGATACTATGAGTTTCGGAGGCCGGAGCGAGTTGATGCAGGCGAGCCAAGATCCGAAGTTTGCTTAGAAAGTTGGAGAAGACGGCCGACTATAGCAACGTTGTGAAACAAGATACTCTCTTTTTTTGCAAAGATTACCCGAAACAGAAGACTTCATCCAATACATATTACAGTGCACCAAACATAATGAAAACTTATGTGGTGCTTGATTATATTTGCATCTGGGAATAGTTCTGGAGTCATTGCGTTTGTATTA
>JACMNQ010000052.1 GCA_014378465.1 Oligoflexia bacterium
ACTGGAGAAGCTTGCGAGCGGATCTCGAATCAATCACGCCGGCGATGACGCCGCTGGCCTGGCGATTTCCGAGAATCTGCGCGCACAGATCCGTGGCATGAGGCAGGCCAAGCGAAACTCACAGGATGGGATATCGCTGATTCAGGTATCAGAAGGCGGTCTCAATGAAATTTCAAATATCCTGGTTCGGTTGAGAGAACTCTCGATCCAGGCGGCATCAGACACGATCGGCGACACTGAACGAGGCTTCACGGACCGCGAATTTCAATCTCTCAAGCAGGAAGTCGATCGAATCGCGAATGTGACCTCTTTCAATGGCACTCCCCTGCTCAACGGCAAGGCCGGGATCATGGAGATTCAGATCGGAACGCACAACAACGTGCTCCTCGATCGAATTCAGTACAACGGTGAAAAATCTGACGCTTCACTCGACTCCCTCAAGATGGCGGCTGAAGGGGTCAGCACCAAACAGGGGGCACAGCTCAGTCTCTCAGTTCTGGACGACGCACTGGTGCACGTCAACAGCATCCGTGCTGATCTGGGCGCACTTCAAAACCGGCTCCAGTCGACGATCAACAACCTGGCGATCAGCGACGAAAATCTGTCCGCGGCGAACAGCCGCATCAGAGACACGGATATGGCGGAAGAAGTTTCAGAAATGACCAAAAACAATATTCTGATGCAAGCGAATATTTCAGTTCTGGGGCAGGCGAACAATACTGCCAGTGCCGCGCTGAAACTTCTGCAGGGATGAGGGATTGAATGATGGCTCCCAAGGCAGTTCTGATCTTTGGTGGAAGTGGCTTTCTTGGATCTCACCTTGCACTTCGGCTGCGAGATGAATTCAAGGTCTACCTCACCTACCATTCGAGACCGATTCTGATCCCGGGAGTCACCGCAATTCCGGTGGAGCTGAAGAAGGAAGCCTGGCTGAAGCGCGTTTTCTATTCGACTTCTCCGGATGTGATCATCTACGCAAGCGGCTCAAATGACCCCATCTGGTCCGAAGCCAATCCGAAGGATACCGAGCGGATGCATGCGGTGGGTCCGGCTGATGTGCTCAATGCCGCTGATATTCTGAATGGAGCCGACATTCAGCAACCTAAATTCATCTACCTGTCGAATTGCTATACATTTGATGGCTCACGCGGAAACTATCATGAGACGGACACTCTTCTGCCTTCAACCGTGCTCGGGAAAGCCAAAGTCGCGGGTGAAAACTTCATCCGAGGCAAGTCGCTGAATTACTGCCTGGTTCGCTCGAGTCCGCTCTTTGGACGAGGCTTGGCGTCTCGGCCTTCTTTTTTTGATCAGTTGCGCATGCAGCTGGACGCAGGACAGAGGATCGAAGTGCCCCACCAGGAACTCCATTCTTTCGCGCCGGTCGCAGGTCTCTGTGACATGATCGTGAAGATCATTCACACGAATCCCAAGAAAGGTGCATTTCATTACGGCGGTCTCACTCGAGTGACTCTTTACGAACTGGCACGCGCATTCGCTCGACGTTACAAGTTCGATCCCGAGCTGATCATTCAGAAGACCAGCGCCAGCACCGCAAAGTACGGTGATTCGCATCTTTGGGACTACTCGCTCAATTCAACGCTGTCGGTGCAGACCTTAAAGATCCAACCCCTTCTCCTGGAGGAGAGCCTTGATCTGATCTAGGAGAAGCTGATTGTTGCCCTTGGAGGCACGAGCTTCCCTCGTGGCGCGAGTGAATTCCGAGAAGTAGAATTTCGCGACCTGCTCGGGTCTGACTTTTTCACCCTGATAAGTCCAATAGATGTCCCTGAAAGGTCCCACCTGGGCCAGGAGATCCTGATTGCCCTGTCGACCCTCGAGCGCATCGGAGGCCAGATTTCCGCGCGTGTGCTGAGCGAAGGAAAGCTGAATGACACCGTGAGCGGAATTGGTGATCACGAGTTTGACCTGATTTCGGAAAACCATGAAGTCAGCGGCTGTCTGCGCGACACTGTAGACTTTGACTTCCTGAAAGCGCGCGCTGTTTTCGGAGTAGGCATTGAAGATGCGGGCGAAGTCATTGAAATGCTCTCGGAGCTCCATGAGAAAATCGATGGTGCTTTCTTCGACGAGCTGTTGAGGATCGAAGTTGCGACCGAGCTGCAATAAGCGCTCAGCATCAGGATGAATTTCGGCGCGAGCCAACTCGTGAATCCAGCCCTGCTGCGAAGGCAATACGTCTTTGAAATTAGCCATGAAACAACATCCTCTTTATGAAAACCCTCAGGAAGTTTATTTCCAACCGATTCATATTGTCAAATTTTGGGAATTTTATTGAAATTCGTCGCTGAAGGCCCACCCAGAACGGGTAGAGCTGAAAAATGTGCCTCAAGAATGGCGAAGCCAATTGGAACCCAGGAAAGTAACGTGGGCACCGTATGTCGGCTTTAGGCTTCCTGGTAAACCAGGCATGCACACCCCCGACAGGGACAGCCCCCTAGGTAATTGACTGTAGGGTCCAAATGTTAATTCGACACCCTTGAGGCACTTTTGATTCTACTCCTTTCATTTTTGAATTCCAAGGAGAAGAGCAAATGATTTTTGATATGCTTTACAGGTTTAGTAGGAAATGACACACTTTTGCTAATGAGTTCATCAGGGTGGACGCGTTGAACGCAGCAGGCACAGCATAGGAAATTTATGGCTAAAAAACTCCTCGTCGCAGACGACAGCTTAACGATTCAGAAAGTCATTAAACTGGCGCTATCCAACGACGGTTACGAAATTCAGACTGTTTCTGACGGAAACGATGCAGTTCAGCAAATTTCGCTGTTTCGCCCGGACGTCATTCTCATTGACGTTTCCCTGCCTGGCAAAAGTGCGTTCGAAGTGAAGACTGCCACCAATCGCCAGGGCGATTTTGACAACACTCGCTTCATTCTGATGTCGAGCGCTTTTGAAAAGGTGGATGAAGAGCAGGTTCAACAGGTCAAATTTCATGGCCGCCTGACCAAGCCTTTTGACCCCACTCACTTGAGACAGGTCATTCTGGATGTCCTCGGCCCGCAAATGCCTCCACTGCCGGCTTCTTTCTCGCCTGCGCAGATCACTTCGGCTCCGCCTCCACTCCCTCAACAGGCTCCGTTCTCAACGGAATCACTCTGGGAAGATCAGGATGGACCGCACTTGGATTACCCGGACCTGAGCCCGCCGCCACTTCCTGGCAGCTCACGGAGCAACTCCGAGCGCACGATGCCATCCATCCCCCATCCAGGATTGCCACCCCTGCCTGAGCTGACTGACTTTCTCAGCTCGCCCGGGGATTCGCCGATGGATTCGGTAAATTCCAGTGCTCACGGCTCAGACGACATCAAACACCTCACGGAATCCACGGTACGCATGAGTGGTCTGGATGATTTTCAGTGGAGCATCAACGAAACGGCGAAAAAGCCGGGTGGGTTGCAGTTCGAGCCTCCGTCGGTGGAAGCTCCAAACTTTGATCTGGGTCCGGAAATCGAAGCCCAGGACATAAGCTATGAATCGCAGCACCAGGCTACGCCCAGCATGTCGTCCCAGATCAATCCGACTCAGCTTGAAGAAATGATCGTTAGACAGGTTCAGAAAACGCTCGAAGAGACTCTGGAGAAAATGGCTCAGAAGATTCTGCCTGAAGTCGCCGAACGAGTGATCAAGCAGGAAATCAAAAGATTACTTCAGGACCAGGCGTAGTTTCACTTCTTCAGCCCAGAGACTGAGCTCTTTGCCTGCGACCGTCTCCACTCTGAGTTCACCCGAATCTCCGAGTCCCAGCACCTGGCCTTGAGTGGAGTGCTGGTCAGAATTCTGCGTCCATTCAACCTCGGTACCCGCCTGAAAGAGCGCCAACCGCGAGTATTGTGCGCTTACGCTCTGCACTCCCTCGGGAGTCGCCAACCGGTCCAGGACCTGAGCCAATTGCCGCACGAGAAGCGGCCTCAGCTCATCCGCGAGCTTTGGGCGAGTGGGGGCCAGTTCCAGGAGGGAGGTCACAGGCTGATCCACACCTTCGGGCATGGGGCCACAGTTGACTCCGACGCCGATCACGATGAAGGAGTTTTCCTTGCCACCGACTCCTTCGCAGAGAATGCCAGCGAGTTTTCTGTTGTCGAGCCAGACATCGTTGGGCCATTTGATCCTGAGATCGGCCTGTGGAAACAGGAGGTGAACTGACTTGGCCAGAGCCAAAGCGGATGCGAGTGGAACCCAGGTCGTGAATTGTGCGGGAACTGATCTGGAAAGGCAAGAAAGGTAGAGCTGACCTGGCGGCGAAATCCACTGCCTGCCCTGACGCCCGCGCCCCAGATTTTGACTCCGAGAGGAGACCCAGGTTCCTTCAGGGTAACCCGCCTCTCCCAGAGCACGTGCAAGGTCATTGGTCGAATCGCAGCTTTCCACGACCCGGTTGGCAATCATTTCAGGATTCTGTTTCATTCAGTGACGAGCAGAGAGAGGTCAATGGACTGCACGGAGTGAGTCAGTGAACCGACGGATAGAACATGCACTCCCGG
This sequence comes from Oligoflexia bacterium, assembly GCA_014378465.1. Classification (GTDB taxonomy): domain Bacteria; phylum Bdellovibrionota; class UBA1018; order UBA1018; family UBA1018; genus UBA1018. The sequence goes on from JACMNQ010000052.1 coordinate 4,509, forward strand.
AATGGCATAGGAAGCGATGCTGCTTTCATTGAGTCCCCCTGAAACTTCAACCACTGGCTTCGCGACTTCGCTGGCTGATGAATGTTGAATCAGGATGAGAGCCTCTTTGACCTCTGCGGGTGTGAAATTATCCAGCAGGACGGCGTCCGCTCCGGACTTCAGCGCTTTGGATAGCTCCTTGAGATTCCTGACTTCAATCTCCAGCTTCAGGCCGTGAGGGGCCACACTCCGCACTCCTGCAAGCGCCTGCGCGATGCCGCCTGCGGCTGCGATGTGGTTTTCCTTGATCAGAACTCCGCCTGAAAGGCTGACTCGGTGAGCGAATCCTCCGCCACACATGACTGCATAAACAGCGATGTCCCGGTAGTGTGGCAATGTTTTGCGAGTCGAAGTCACTCGAGGAAGGGCTGACTTTTCATTCCTGGGCCAGGCTTTCTCCACTTGATCGACCAGACCTCGCGTCCTGGTAGCGATGCCTCCCAGATAGGATACGACATTCAGAAAGGGGCGCTCGAGCGCGAGAATCGCCTGAGGAGAACCTTCCCACTGGCAGACGGTCACTCCGGGTTTGAGAAACGTTCCGTCCGTCTTGAGAGATTTGACACGGATGGGGGAACCCATTTCATTGGAGAGAAGCTCCAACGCCTGCGAAAGGCCTTCGCCTACCCAGACACCTGAAGACTTGGCGATGATCTTCGCCTTGATCTTGCGAATCCCCTTTTTACCGCCCGCTTTCGCCACCCCCAGTGTGGTCCAGTCCATTTCCCAACCATCGTCATTGAGGCCCTGAAGCAGGTAATTCTGAAGCTGGGGGATGAGCGCAGTATTCATTTTAGGGAACTTCCTTTGAATTTCTCATCGCACAACTCGGGCCTTTGATGGTAGGCGAAAAGACATGACTCAAAGAGAACCTGCCGGCCGAACCTCCACCCAGATCCGCCCCCTTTCCATTGAAACGGGAGTGACCCGTTACGCGGAGGGTTCCGCGATGATCAAGGCCGGCCATACGCAGGTTCTCTGCACGGCCTCGATTGAAGAAACGGTACCGGCATGGCTCAAGGGCAAGGGCCAGGGCTGGGTGACCGCCGAATATTCAATGCTCCCACGCGCCACCCACACTCGATCCAAGCGTGACCGTGAGAAAATCTCCGGCCGCACTCAGGAAATTCAGAGACTCATCGGACGCGCCCTGCGCTCCATGGTGGATCTCAAGGCCCTGGGTGAGCGCTCCATCCTGATTGACTGTGACGTACTTCAGGCCGACGGTGGGACTCGCACCGCTTCGATTTCCGGCGCCTGCGTGGCTCTCGGCATGGCGTTGATGAAACTCGAAAAAGAAGGCAAGGCGAGCCCACAGGCCATGCTGGATACGGTGGCTGCAGTCAGCGTGGGACTCAAGGATGGCCAGGTTCTCGTCGATCTGGATTACAACGAAGATTCCAGCTGCGACGTCGATATGAATTTTGTGATGACCGGCAAGGGACTTTTCGTCGAAGTGCAGGGAACTGCTGAGCGCAACGCCTTCTCCCTCGCCGAAATGAATCTCATGACCGAAGGCGCCAGTGCCGCCATCGTACAGATCAAAAAAGCGCAGTTCGAGGCATTGAACAAGATCACGATGAAAGCTTGAGTTTCGTCGTCGACGCGCATTCCGCTCAATTTCAATTGTTCAGATGAAAATTTCCCGGTGTCCCTTGAACCACATTAGAATGTGATCTCTGACCGCCTGGTTGCGCTTCGAGGGGTACTGCGATTTCTGATAGACCAGGTACAGCGGGTGCGTGGTGATCTGGTAATCTGGATGGAGTCGGACGAGTCTGCCTGTCTCGAGTTCTTCCTGCGCGACATAGTAAGGAAGTCTCGCAACCCCAAGACCGGCGAGACAAAGGCGTTTTGAAGCCAGATACTGATTGGTCGCGTAGTTGCCTTTGACTTCAACGCTGATTTCACCCGTGACCGAACTCAGCGTCCAGGTGTTCCACTTCTCTTCGAGACTGGTAATGATGCAATTCACCTTGCGGAGGAGTCGGGGCTCTTCGAGAAATCCGTCCGGTACCTTGCGCAGGAATGCTGGGGCTGCGCAGATCACATCTCTCATCTGCCCGAGGTAGCGAGCAATGAGATCGGGAGAGTGTTGGTCATCGGCGCGAATCGCAAAATCGAGACGATCCTTTGAAAAATCCCTGTTTTCGTTCGAGAGATCCAGCTCGAACTTCACTTTTGGCAGCAAACTGGACACGGAGGTGAGGAAATCCGAAATGAAGACCTCTCCGAATGAAACCGGCGTCGCAAGCCTGATGACTCCCGAGAGTTCTCGGCCCATCTCTCTCAGGGTTCTGCCGGCCTCGTTGGAAAGCTCGAAGATCTTCTGGCTGTACTGAAAGAGCGCTTCGCCTTCTTCCGTAAAGTGAATGCTCCGGGTGGTGCGATGAAAGAGCTGGGCCTTCAGGATCGACTCCAGTCGAAGTACCTGCTTGCTGACGTTAGCCTTCGATGTACCCAAAGTGAGCGCGGCTTGGGTGAATGTACCGGTTTCAGCAACCGTGTGAAAGGCCAGCAGATCTTCTATGTTTTTACTGATTGTTTCCACAGGGAAACAGTATGTTCCGTATTCACCGTTTATTCAAGTGCCGGAGCGAGGTATTGTCGCCGTAACAGCGACAATACTGAGGGGTACCTATGAAAATAGTTATTATCGGAGCAAATGGTACGATCGGTGTTCACGTCAGCAATGCCCTCAAAGCGGCGGGGCATGAAGTGATCGCAGTTGGAAGAAAACCTGGAGCGTATCAGGCTGATCTGGTCTACCAGTCCATTCCCTGCTTGCGAGACGGAGTTTCGATCACCCTGGTGTCAGGCAGCTTGAGTGAGGACCCGATCGCGGGTGGAGCGGTTGCCAGCACGGTGGATCGCGCGGTCGAAGGCTTCGTCATGGCAGCCGCCGTCGAACTGCCGAAAAATTTGAGAATCAATGTTGTGAGTCCGACACTGCTGAAAGACTCCGAAGCGAAGTTTGGTCCCTATTTTCCAGGAGAAACGCCTGTCGCCGATGAAAAGGTCGCAATGGCCTTCAAGAAGTCCGTGCTCGGAGTTCAGACTGGAAAAACTTTTTTCGTTTTGGGATGAGTGCTCTGCAATCGGAGTCTTCGATTGCAGGCGCAGACAGTAAAAGAAAGAGAGCCCCGGAAACCGAACGGTTCCTGGAGCTCTCTTGAGGAGTGGGTGGGTACAGCGGTTCAGCGTTCAGCCGAGTAGGCCTTACGCAACTTTACGAGCAACGCGTTGTCTTTCTTTCCAGGCAACGAAATGCTCAAACTTTTTCTCATAATCGGAGACCTGTTCTCCGGTTCTCTTGATCAAACCAAATTTGAAATGATCGTAATGTTCTTCGCAGAAGTCAAAACGCTTGGCTGCAGTCTTGCAGCCGCGGGAAAAACATCCGCCAGGCAATGGCTCGTGCTTGCCCTTCCTGGATGATTCAGCTGGCTTATGCTCAGGTTGTTTATGTTCTGCTGGTTTTTGCGTACCTTGTTTTTCACTCATGGGATGTTCTCCTCTTTCATTTAACCTATCGGCCTTGGGGCTCGAAACTTTAGCATTTTAATCAAGTATTATCGGCGCACTTTGTCCTGCTCAATCTCTCTTGCAACTTCACGCAATCACGAGAATATTTGAGTTGTCGCGGCAAATGATGCCGATTTCAATCGCTTCTCAATCCACGCTAGACTGAAAGGATGAGGAGTGTCTTTTCATACACAACCCACGGCACGAAACTCCTTGTTCACGCTCTGGTGCTGGGTGGCTTCATCATCACTGCCCTCACTCATCCTGCCGTAGCCGTAGCCGCAGCTCCTGCGCCGGATTGCACATCGGGCACTCCCACGATTCGACTGGATCACGAGTACGTGGATGACAGAAAAAGCGCACCAGGCCCGCTGTACGGCGCTCCCACCTTGAACCAGGGGCGATTCGGTGCCTGTTACGCGATCGCGGCGACCACGCTTCTTCAGGCCAAGATGGCCAGACATCCAGAACTCTCCTTCTTCGATTTCGCCATCAACGTCAAAGCGGAACGGGCCGAATCCCATGCCGATGCTCAGGCCTATTTTGCGGTGCTGAAAGCGCAGAAGAGATCGGCATCCGAGCTTCTAGACGTCGGAGAAATCTGCGACGGCATCGAAAAGAACAGAAACTACGGCGTGTGCAGGCGAAGCAGCGCCTACCTCGAGGAATCCGCACTGCATCGGAAAGATCCGGACTCCCTGAGCAATGCGGTCGAAAGCCTTGCGCAGCTCTTTGATGACAACTGGTCCGGAGGGCAGGACGTCTTCGCGAAAAGGTGGAAGAAGATCGCACCTCAGCTCAATGAACTGAACCTCAGGGAAATCACGCAAGGATTTGATTCATCGCTCATGGCCGGAGTTCTGGATGGGGCGATGAAGGAACTGTCGAAGCAGGTCAGCCCTGATCGGGCAGGTGAATTTCAAAGGAGGGTGCGCAGTTCAGCCAGGAAATTCAGTGAGGAGCTCTATGTGCCTGGGCTACTTGCCGGAAAATCGAGCGAAGAACTTTGCGCGACATTCGCCGTCGCTTTTGCGAGTCTCCCCGATATCACCACTTTCATTCCGAACGCCAATTGCATCCGACTGGTCAACGATGAGCGGAAAGATTCGAAGACCTTGGCTATTCTGAGAACTGAAGATCAATTCAGACGACAGATTGCGACGCGCAGAAACGAACTGCTCGCGAGCAGCAGCGACCCCGCACTGGCATGTCGTCTTTCTGGCTCTAATGCAGCCGGAAATGAGCTCCTGCGAACTCTGCACGACCTGAATGCGAACCTGACTCCGGTAGTCCAGGTTCTCAACGAGGCTCCTGGCGTCACGGCTGGGCTCAGAAAAGCGCTTGCCCCCGAGTGCCTGGATCAGAAAAACCGGTTGAGCATCGCTGGCATCAGTTGCACGAAGCATTCGATTCACTCGAAACTGACGGATCCCACGGCTTACCTCAACCATGGAACCCAGGTTCTCCGAAAACTGGTGAAAGACCGGATGAGGCCTTCGGTAGCACAGCCTGTGGGCGTCACTTTCTGTCCAGACATCCTGGTTCAGCCCACTGATCCAAACAACACACACCCGGGCTGCAAGCGTGAACTTCATGCGGCGGTGATCATCGGCTTCAGAAAAAATCCGACCGCGTCAGGCTGTCAGTACCTGATACAGAATTCCTGGGGAACGGATTGTCGCCAGTACATTCACCCCGAACTCTGCGAAAACGGAAAGATCTGGGTCGATGAGTATGACCTCGCTCGAAACATGACCGGACTTAATACGCTGCACCAAGCAGTATCTGAATGAGCGAATAATCGACCTCCCCCTCTTGCCGTCCCCTGACCGGGCCGCTATCATCCGAAGCAGCGACAATAAATTGTCGCTTCACCAGGCTCAAGGGGGAGCCTCCGTCATGAAGACTTTTCAAAGGATCGCCGTACTCTCCACTTTCATTTTCACGGTCACTGGTTTCATCACCAGCCCCGCCTGGTCTCACAGTATTGAGACCAACATGCGATACATCCAGATCGCCGCAAGGAACAAGCAGGACCGAAGCAGGATTTCCAACCTCGGAGTCAGCATCGAGGGTGTGCGCTCCGACAGTGTCTGGGGTTTTGCCAGTGAATCCGTTCTCAAGCGGGTTCAGAAGTCAGGACTCAGGATCCTTGGCAATTTTGATTTCAAGACCGGACGCGGCGGTCACGAAGGCGCTTACGATTTTCCCATGAAAGATGAGCGCTTTCACAACTACGCTGAAACGCTTGCCGCTCTCAAAGAACTGCAGAGCAAAAATTCCGACATCGTCACTCTTCAGAGCATCGGCAAGACAGTTGAGAAGCGCGACATCATGGCGATGCACATCAACACGACCCCCAGGGCGCTCAAAGACGGCTTCAGCAACAAACCCGGCGCGATCTTCATGGGCAATCACCACGCGCGCGAGCATCTGAGCCTCGAAGTGCCTCTGATGCTGGCTGAGTATCTCCTCGCTCATCGCGCCGACGCGCAGATCAAAGCACTTCTCGATTCCCGCGATCTCTGGATCATTCCGATGGTCAATCCTGACGGCGCCGAGTGGGATATTTCCACCGGCAGTTACAAGATGTGGCGAAAAAATCGCCGTGACAACGGTGATGGAACTTTCGGGGTCGATCTGAATCGCAATTATGGTCATGGCTGGGGCACCGGAGGATCCGACAAGGATACCTCAAGCGACGTCTACATGGGCACCAGTCCTTTCTCGGAACCTGAGACTCAGGCGATCCGCGACTTCGTGAGCGCCCATCTGAATGCCAAAGTGCTTCTCAGCTTTCACACTTTCAGTGAGCTCGTTCTCTATCCCTGGGGCGGCAAGAATGATCCTGTCGAAAAAATCGAAGACCGCAACGTCTTCATCAAGATGGCCAAGACCATGTCTGGCTGGAACAAGTACACTCCCGAGCAGGCCAGTGACCTTTACATCGCCAGTGGCGACACGACTGACTGGGCTTACGGTGAACACGGGATTTTCGCCTTCACCTTTGAGCTCTCGCCGACTTCGATGTGGAACGGCGGCTTCTATCCGGGCCAGAAGATCATTGATAAAGTCTTCAGTGACAATCTCAAGCCTTGCCTTTACATGATCGACGTCGCTGATGATCCTTACAAAGTTCTCAAGAACTCACCTTCCAGATTCCTGAAAAATTACGTCGAGCCAAGTGATGGCTATCAGCCGAGCTTCGAAACTCAGCTGGGCAGTTTGAATTGACCTGACCTTCAAGCACACATTCCTGCATTTGCAGGGTTGAATGGAAGAGGCCCTGCAGCTCTAAAAGAGATTGCAGGGCCTTTTCAATTTGAGTCTGGAGCAATTCAAGCATGTCAGCAACCCCTGAAATCATCTTCCGAACGTGCACCGCCTCTGACTTTGACTTCGTGAAACAGGTTCATTTCGCATCCCTGCGTGAAGCCATCACCCATTCTTCAGGATGGGATGATGAAGAGCAGAATCGCTTCGTGAGCCGCTGGTTCAAACCTGAGCGCGTGCAGATCATTCAAAGGATCACTCAATGCAATGCCGAGGATGCGGGCTTCCTGATCGTCGAAAGGCAGAAGGACCGCATCTTCCTCGAGTCCCTTTCACTACTGCCGAAATTTCAGAATCAGGGAATCGGAAAACTGATCTTGAAGGGCCTCATCACTGAAGCCGAAAAATCGAAAGCCCCAATCACGCTCCTCGTCCTGAAGGCCAATCGCGCGCGAAAACTCTATGATTCTCTCGGATTCATCCAGACCTTTGAGGACCGGACCCACTCTCATCTGAAATGGGAAGGACCTAGAGATCCAGAACAATCGGGAGCACTGTCGGCTTCTTGCCCGTCTGAGCATTGAAGTACCGGCGCAGTTCGACTCGAATGGTTTCCTGCAGATCCATGTCCACTGCACCCTGCTCCACCTGAGAGTCATACTCATCGGAGACTTTCTTGACGAGTCTCTTGGCGTGGTAAACCAGTTCATTCTCCGTCGCCTGATCGGCAAGACCTCTGGTGATGATCTCCGGACCCGCGATGATCTTGCGAGTTTCGGCATTGCGAACCATGAGAGAAAAGACCACGCCTTTTTCTCCCAGCTGCCTGCGTTCCTTCAGGATCACCTTGCTGATGTCTTTGCCGTCGCGACCTTCGACCAGCACCCGGCCCTCTTCGAGACGGTCCACGATCTTGCAGCTGTTCTCCGTGAGCTCAATCACGTCACCACTCGTCGCGAGCACGATATTCTCGACCGGGATGCCGACTTCGGCCGCAAGTTTGGAATGATGCACGAGATGGCGGTACTCACCATGAATCGGAATGAAGAACTTGGGTTTGCAGAGCTCGAGCATCTGCTTGAGTTCAGGGCGAGTCGCATGACCGGAGACGTGAATGTCATGAATGGATTCGTACAGGACTTCAGCACCCTGTTTGAAGAGGTTGTTGATCATCTGCCCAATCGCACGCTCATTGCCAGGAATGAACTTCGAGCTCATCAGAACCGTATCACCTGCCTGCAACTTCACCTGGCGATGCTCGCCGCAGGCAACACGGACGAGCGCGGAACGGTATTCGCCCTGGGATCCGGTCGAAAGCACGATGACTTCGTTTCTCGGGTAATCACGAATTTCATCCAGGCTGATGACCTGACTCTGGGCACCCTTGAGGTAGCCGGCTTCCATTCCGAGGCGGACGTTCTGCTCCATCGTACGACCGGAAAGCGCGATCTTCTTGTTGAGTTTCTTGGCCAGTGAGAACACCTGCCCCATGCGTCCGACATTCGAAGCGAACATGGAAACCAGGGTCAGTCCCTGCGCGGCGGCGAAAAGCTGCTCGAACTTCTGGTAAATGATGCTTTCACTCATGCTGTGCTCGCAGCGCTCGACGTTCGTCGAATCAGACATGAGCAGGAGCACACCTTCCTGCCCGGCTTTCGCGAACACGCTCTTGTCGAGCGTCTGTCCATAGAAAGGGGTCGGATCGATCTTGAAGTCGCCGGTGTGAATGACTTTGCCCACCGGGGTATCAATGATGAGCGCCGCGGAATCGACGATGCTGTGATTTACTGAAACAGTGGTCACTTTGAAGTGAGTGAAAGGAATGGTCTCGCCCATCTTGAAAGTTCGGATGTCGGTCGCACTCAGGTGAACGTGTTCCTTCAGCTTCTCCTTCAGGAGCAGAGTTGTGAAGGAAGAAGCATAGACCGGGCAATTGATCCCGGCCTTGAGCAGAAAGGAAATGGCTCCAATGTGATCTTCGTGGCCGTGAGTCGCGATGATCGCTTTGACCTTGTCCTTGCGCTCAATCAGATAAGTGAAGTCCGGAATCACGAACTCGACTCCGAAATGTTCGAGATCGGAAAAAAGCAGACCACAATCCACGACCAGAATTTCATCCTGGTACTCAAGGATCATGCAGTTCATGCCAATTTCGCCCAGGCCTCCGAGAGGCAGGATCTTGAGCGCTTCAGGAAACGTGGTTTGTTCGATCAAATGAAGGATTCCTCTTGAACGGTCGCAGCGCGGGCTTGAGAAGCCATCTGCTGGACTCGAGCTGCCAGGGTCTCGGCAGCGATGTCGGTTTCTTCGCCCACGATCAGATCCGCGTACTGGCGGGTCGGATCCAGAAACTCGTGGTGCATGGGTCTGACCGTATCATAATATTGGCGAATGATACTGTCGAGCGTGCGACCACGCTCCCTCACGTCGCGGTGCAGGCGCCGAATGAAGCGAATGTCCGAGTCGACGTTGAGGTAGACCTTGATATCAAAGAGTTCCCGGATGCACGCGTCCCAGAGCGTGTAAATTCCTTCCATCACGATGGTCTTGCAGGGACCCACCAGGTGGGTTTCCGAGAGGCGACGACTCGTCTTGAAATCGTAGACCGGAATGGCAACTCGTTCACCGGCTTTGAGCCTTTTGAGATGATCCCTCATGAGAGGCCAGTCAAAAGCATCAGGATGATCAAAATTGAATTCACCGTGGACCGTCAGGTCAGTGGGCGGGGCCGAGAGGTAGTAGGAATCCTGAGACAGAAGGATCACATCCGGATCACTCACATGGTGAATGACCTTCTTTGCAAACGTGGTTTTTCCGGAGCCCGATCCACCGGCGATGCCGACCAAATACATGGAGTTGCCTTTTCAGAGTGAAAACTCAGAGTGATTCTGTTTTTTGACTCTTACTCCTACCATAGATTGGCCGACCGTGTCGCTTTTGCTTGTAGATGCCCGGAATCTGCTCGTAACCTGCCAAGAAAACGCGAACTTGACCCTCTTTTGACAGGGTCGAATCATAGGGCAGACGAAGGTGGTAGGTCGCCGGCAGGAGGGTGTGCCCGGAGATGATCGCGTCCGAAAGTCCTGGATTGAGGGAACGGACCTGCGCTTTGTCGACTTTCAGAAATTTGGAAAGTTCAGTCAGTTTGATTGAATCGGGGATCTGCACTTCGACGAACTGGAGCGCAGGTGCGCGCGCCACTTTACCGAAATACTTCTCGGAGTTTCTCTCGCACTCGATCGCGGCCAGAAGCTCAGTGAAGAAGTTGCTGCTCGCGAATCCAAAAGTCCGGCTTTTGTAGTCGGAGACGATCTCATCCATATTCTCAGAGCCGACCTTGGCCACCGCTCTCAACATGCCCATGCGTCCATGATTGTAGGCGGTGATCGCGAGCGGCCAGCTTTTCAGTGAATCGTAATTGACCTTGAGAAGCTGGGCCGCGGCTTCAGTTGCCCGGAGGGGATCGTTGCGTTCATCCACCGTGTGATTGACGGCCAGAAAAGTGCGTCCCGTGGAGGGCATGAACTGCCAGATGCCGCTGGCGCCAACTTTTGAGCGGGCTTTCGTGTTGAAGCTGCTTTCGACGAACGGAAGTCGGGTCAGCTCGACCGGCAGGCCTTCGCGTCTGAAGATCTCCTCCATCGCCGGAAGATAGCGTCCTGACTCGTGGAGACCTTCCAGAAATCGGTCTTTCTGCCCCAGCTGAAAGCGCATGCGTTTGCGGTGAGCGGCATTGAGGAACTTGTTGGGTTCATTGACGTCCTTGTAGAGCTGGACGACTCGTTTCTCTTCGTCGTTCAGGGATCCAAGGAAATCGGGCTTGGACTGTTTACGATGAATGGCCAGGAGTATCGATTTGTAGCGATTCTTGGCTTCGCGAATCATCCGACCCTGCGAGCGCCTGGCCGACTGAAAATCCATCACTTCGTAAATGATGTCGATGTATTTTGCGTCGTGAATCAGTCCCTGCGAAGTGGTATACTGACTGTAGATCCTGATCCAGAAGTCGACGTTCTTTCTCAGTCGCCCCTCGGCCCTCAGGGGAGGGGTGTTGGCGGCGGCGCTGGTCGTGACTGCCGGCAAGGGAGAGGATGAAGAAAGGGGAGAAGGTTCACCAGCCTGACTGAGAGTGGAACAAAACGCGAAAATGCAGGCAAAACGAAAAGTCTTGGACATACTCCACTATCGTAGAGGTTACCGTTTCGGGCATCAAGGTTTGCTTTCAGGCGGCCTGCTTGCAATCGCCCTCGCTAGCGCGGCTGGGCTTACTTCAAGCGGGTGCACTCCCCATTCTCCCGGTGATCCGCGGGCAGTTCACATTCTCATGGAGGGGCCTCCCCTCACGCTCAATCCCAGATCCACTCTTGATGCTTATGGGCAGAGAATCAATGCACTGGTCTTTGGTGCACTCACCGCGATCGACAGTAATTTGACTCCGCAGCCGGAACTCGCTGAAAGCTGGAAATCTGAAAATTCTGGCAAGACCTGGACGTTCAAAATCAGGCCGGGACTGAAAGATCACTCGGGGGTACCAATCACTTCGGCTCTCATCGCTCAGTGCATGGAGGAGTACCGCATCGGCAAACCCGCATCGCTCGTGAAAGCCGGATTTCCAGGCTGGATGAAGACCACCGCAGTCGGTCGCGAGGTTCGCATTGAGCTCAATCAACCCGATCCTTACCTCCCTCGCAACATGAGTCTGATTCGCTACTTTCGTGTCAATTCCAAAGGATCGTGGGGCATCTGCACCGAGCCCCTGCCCGGCGACAGGATCATCGGAAGCGGACGGATGAAGGCCGATCCATTTCCGCTCAACCCGGAAGATCAGATCAAGTTGCTGCCCTTGGATCCGGAAGGCAATCCCATCACCTTTGAGTTCGTGAGAGATGAGACGACTCGGCTGTTGAGATTTCTTCGCGGTGAAAGTGACGCGGTTCAGAATGCATTTTCTCTCAGCAAGACCAGCTGGATTCGAAAGAACCACGCGGACCGTTTCCGAGTGATCGAACGCGACGGAGTCAACGTGAGTTATCTTGCCTTCAATCTGAAGGACCCCGTGCTTTCAAAACTTCCGGTTCGCCAGGCGATCGCGCACGCCATCGACCGAAAGACGATCATCGAAACTCGTTTGAATGGTTTTGGAACGCTGGCAGGAAGTTTTCTCTCCCCACTCCTGCCTGAATCCGCACAGAGCCCGTTCGACTACGATCCCGCTCTCAGCGAAAAGCTTCTGGAAGAAGCGGGTTATAAAAGAGACTCGCACGGAATTCGACTCAAACTGAAATACAAGACCACTCCCGTGCGAGACGGCTTTGAAACGGCGATCATCTTCAAGGAAATGCTTTCAAAAGTCGGGGTCGAACTCACGCTTGAAGTGATTGAACCGGCCGTATTCCTGAATCTGATCAAGAAGGGTGCTTTTCAGCTCTACTCTTCACGCTGGATCGGAGTCGCGGATGCCTCGATCCTCTCCCGAACCTTGCGATCAAATCAGCCCAACAACCGCGCGCACTACGTCAGCAAGGAAATGGATGCCCTTCTGGATCAGGCCGCGCAAGAGGTGGATCTGGCAAAAAGAAATCCTATCCTGAAGAAAGCTCAAGAAAAAATGATGCAGGACCTGCCCTACTTTCCGCTCTGGTTCTGGACCAACGCCGTGATCCTGGGGAACCGCGTGACCGGTCTCGAAGCCCAGGATATTTCCTTGAGTGGTGGGCTTGTGCCTTTGACCCACCTCCGAGTAAAGTGAAGCCATGAAGCGCCTCCTCTGCCCCACCTTGCCGCAGCCTCAACAACCGGTCGAACTCTCGGAGAGTGAGGCCAAACACGCGACCGTCGTTCTACGCCTGGGAAATGGGGATGCCGTCGAGCTCATGGACGGCAAAGGCAAGGCCGTCGTGGGAAATCTGGTGGTGCGGGGCAAGCAGGTCAGCGTGGAGTTTTCAAAAGAGATTCTCATGGGGGCCGCGAAACAGGTCGTCCCTTTCAATCTTGAACTCGCGGTGATCAAAGGCGACGGGATGGAATGGGCGATCGAAAAAGCGGTGGAACTGGGGGTTCAGACTTTCACGCCCGTCTTGACCGCCCATACGGTTGTTCAAATGGACCGAAAAGGTCCCGATGCCTTTCAGGAACGCTGGCAGAAGATCGCCGACCAGGCCCTCAAGCAATGCGGAAGATTCGAACGCATGCAGGTCGCGCTGCCGACTCCGCTTGAAATGCTGCTCTCGCAAAGCCCCGCCCGATCCGAACGTCCCCGGATCTGGTGTGATGAGACGTCCAAAGACCTTGCGCCGCCGCTCACCCAGTGGCTCCAACAACATTCTGAAATCGAAGCTCTTTCCCTTCTGGTCGGGCCCGAAGGGGGCTGGAGTGAAAATGAACGGAAACTTCTCGCGTCCACTTGTCAGAACGTTTCATTGGGTCCGCTGATCTTGAGAGCGGAAACGGCCGCGGTGCTGACTTCGAGCTTGGTGACGGCTCATTTCCGGTCCTTTTCAGAAATGCGTTAAGAGCAGGTAAAGCTTGACAAAAACACTATCCAAGAGAGATAGATAAACTATGGCGAGTCCAAAAGAACCTCAGCTCAGTTTCAAGCCGATCACCGATGGTCTTGGTTTTCATCCCTTCTCAGATGGCCTGCCCTACGCGCCAACCGTGAAGACACCGACCGTTCAAAAGACCTCCTCAGGATTGCCTCAGAGTCTGACTTCCCAGGCCCTCACCCAAGGAACCGGTGCAGTAGCAGCGGGACGTCCGACATTCATCAATCCTCCCCTCGCTTCTCATTCAGGAATCAACGCGGGAAGAGTCTCCGTTCCGGTCGCGTCGCCTTCGACTTCGATGAGGCAGCAAGGCACTCTCGCATCGCGAGCCAGTGCAATGCCGGAAGTCAAACCCGTTGCAGGGCTTCAGACTCGCTACAGTTTCGTTTACCTCTTCAAACGCCTGATGGCTTACCAGCTCGACTGTGCCCTGAATCTCGCCATCTGTGCGGCGATTCTCAGTACGGTTCTCAATCGACAGGACTTCAATCCTGATGCGCTGACGAGTCCGGCAGTTCTCGTCATGGGCACGCTCTTTCTCCTCTTCTGCAACTGGGCCATCATCACAGCTCAGGAAGTCGCCTTCAGCACGAGCGTGGGCAAGCGAGTTTTCGGCCTGACTCTTCATGGGACGGGCATGCAGACTTTCATCCGAGCGGTGTTCTTCATCCCGAGCGTGAGCTTTGTCGGACTCGGTCTCCTCTGGAGTCTCTTTGATTCGAAGAAACGCTGCTGGCATGACAAGGCGGCGGATCTTCAGCCCGATGAGATCGCCCAGCTGTGAAGCCTGCCGTGAAAGGAACTGCCACCGTGGTTCCGCGCCCGATCCTGAGCAAAGTCAAATCACCTGAAGCTCTGAAGCGCCTGCTTCGCAAAACTGCAAACACTTCAAAGGGGGCTTCAAAAAGCTCAAAAAAGTCTCAGATCGTTTTCACGAATGGAGTCTTTGATCTCCTGCACCGTGGGCATGTCACTTATCTGCAGCAGGCTCGAAAGCTTGGCACGCTGCTTGTGGTCGCACTCAATGGCGACGACTCCGTCAAACGTCTCAAGGGCCCCAAGCGCCCGCTCAATACTCTCTCGGATCGCTTGGTTGTCATGGCAGCACTGGAGAGCGTGGATTACGTCACCTGGTTTGACAGCGACACTCCACTCGAACTCATCCAGCTCCTCAAGCCCGATGTCCTCGTCAAAGGCGGGGACTACAAGCTCCAGGAGATCGTAGGCTACGCCGATGTCACGAACCGCGGTGGAAAAGTGAAGTCACTTTCGTTTATTGACGGGCACAGCACGACGAAGACGATCGAAAAGTTTTAGGGCCTAGGTCAACTTAGTTCAGTAATCCGCAGGCACTGTCGCACCATTGACTGAGGGGTCAGAGCCTGCGACGAGTGCCATGCACGAGTTCAGATCATGGCCGGTGCCATCCACGACACCAGACATATTGCACTGCGTGCTTGCCAGATAAGCATCATTGCCTGAAGGGACTTTGAAGGCGAAATTTCCGTCGACCGCCAAGCTCATGCCGCTCGCCATCGCGATGCGTGCATTATTGATGCACTCCTGCGCCACCGCTTTGGACGTGGGGTCCGCATGATTGAATTTGAAAGTCAGAATGATCGCCTTCCCGGGTCCTGAACGCTCCCTTCTGTAACTGTGGGAACCGATCGCAAAAACGCCACTCTCACCTCGGATCGAAACTCCGCCATACACGTTCACAGAGACGTTCTTGACTTTCAAGAGGGTCACCGCACCTGCTTCACCGGCCGCTCCAGCGGTGGTTGCGCATCCGCCGGAAAAATGGTCCATTGTGCTCGCCTGGGCGCTCTGCGCCAGAGAAGTGATCACCAGTGCGGATGAGATCAAGACAGAGCCAAAAACCGTTTCACGTTTCAAAAATTTCGACATCATACGTTCACCCTCTTCATGTTTATTCTACAGATCCATTAACCAATCCACAGTGACTTTTTTTTGACGCTCTCCCAGCTCGTTCAAAGCAGTTCGAATCATTTCAGATAATAGATTTTCTGTCCGTCCGTGATCAGAAAGTAGTCAGAAGTGTTCAGACTCGAGAATCCGGAATGAGAAGGTCCGCAGATTGGATTGATCTCGCCGGAGGATCCTTCGACCACGATGGATTGCTTCGAGGCGATGATATTCTTGTAATGAGCGGCAGTATTCGCTTTGCAGCCCCTGCCCCAGGCAACGGCTGTTCCGTCTGCCTTCATACCTACGAATGCAGTGGCCGTTGAATAGATGGACTTGATCCCATTCAAGCTTGAACTGACTGATGAAGAACTGCCTCCATCGTCGTAATAACCCCAAGTGATCACCGTGCCGTCAGATCTGAGGGCAGCGAATGCCGTTCCCGTGGAACTGAGCGCAATCACGTTGCTGGAGAGGCCTTTCTCAATTGCGGCCCCGTCACCGCCTGGGTAAATATTGCCCCAGCTCACCACTGAGCCGGACGAGGTCAGGGCTGCGAAAGCGAAGTTTGAAGGTCGAACGTCGACGACATTCTGAAGGCGAGAAGTCACCGAGCTAGAATCGCCTCCGTAACGGTCTCCGCCCCAGGTGACCAGCGTCCCGTCTGATTTCAGAGCCGCAAACGCATACGTGTTTGAGAATATTTTGACGACACCACTTGAGAGCTGCTCGCGAACGTCAGCCGAAGCTCCGCTGTAACCCCAGGTCACTACTGAGCCATCCGTCTTGAGGGCGGCAAAGGCATAGTTCGACGAAGAGATGGACTTCACGCCCCGGCTCAGCTGACTCGCTACAGAACTAGAATCACCGCCCGAAGTGGAAAGGCCCCAAGTCACGACTGATCCGTCGGATTTCAGTGCGGCAAAAGCGCTGTCGTTCGAAAAGACCTGAGTCACGCCGCTTGAAATATTGGCAGTGACGGCACTTGAGTTGCCTCCATTTTCGGAATTACCCCAAGTCACGACTGCCCCTTTGGACTTCAGCGCGGCAAAAGCGTAATGAGTCGACACGACCGAAGTCACGTCACTGGCGAGACACGACTGCACACTGCTGGCGTCGCCACCGTAATACGGGGCTCCCCAGACAGCGACTGATCCATCTGACTTAAGAGCAGCATAAGCACTTCCGCTTGTCGTCACCGAGCGCACCGAGCCTGACAGAACAGGAGATACTTTGCTTGCGCCCCCACCACTGCCGGAATCGCCCCAGGTCACCACAGATCCGTCAGCTTTCACCGCCGCGAACGCGTATTGATTGGCTTGAATGGAGATCACACCCGAAGCAAGCTCGGTATGAACTTCACTCGAAATGCCTCCTACAGCGCCCCAGGTTACGACCGATCCAGCCTTGGTGATGGCAGCGAATGACGTCTTGTTTGCAGAAACAGAAACCACTCCGGTGAGTTGGTCAGCCACCGCTTCTGATTTGCCTCCGTATACATCCATGCCCCAGGTCACGACTGAACCGTCAGTTCTCAAAGCCGCGTAAGCCAGGTCATCCGAATAAATCGCACTGACCTGAGTGAGCTTCGAACTCACTGCACTCGAGTCTCCTCCCAGCGCAGGAGCTCCCCAAGTCACGACAGAACCATCTTTCTTCAGAGCCGCGAAGGAAAAGAGGTTGGAGTAAACAGCAATCGCTCCAGAAAGCCTGGACTGGACGGCGCTCGAATCGCCCCCGTAATAATCAACTCCCCAAGTCACTACGTTTCCATCATTCGTGATTGCCGCGAAAGCGTTTGGACTTGAAACGATCGATTTGATGTTCCTCAGACTGTCGCTCACCTTGCTGGAGTCACCACCCGTGTAATCACTTCCCCAAGTCACGACGGTGCCATCGCCCTTCAGGGCCGCAAAGGCTGACTGAGTCGAAGAAATGGAGGTCACCCCGGAGAGAATGTCGGAAACTTCCGATGAATCTCCGCCGGAAGAATTCCAGCCCCAAGTCACGACAGTGCCATCTGATTTCAGCGCTGCGAAAGCCATCTGATTGGAATAGACCGTCTGGACCTCAGTCAATTTTGATTTCACTGCACTGGCCTCGCCGCCGTAGGTGGCATTTCCCCAGACGACCAGAGTGTGGTCTTCCTTGAGGGCCGCAAAAGCGTACTGAGTGGAGAAGACCGCCTTCACGCCAGTGAGTTCCTTCTGCAGAATGCCGGCATTTCCACCATCGGATGCCCAACCCCAGGTCACTACCGTGCCATCCGATTTCAGCGCCGCGAAAGCACGCTCATTGGAGTAGATCTCCTTGACTCCGCTTCGGAGCTGGTCGCTGACAAAGCCGGAATCTCCACCGAAATCAGGCCCTCCCCAAGTCACCACGGATCCGTCTTTTTTCAGTGCGGCAAACGCGTTGGAGGTTGAGTAAACTTTCAAGACGTCTCGATTCAGAAAAGTGGAATGGTGACTGGCGGTGTCGCCGATGAACTGCAGCGCTCCCGTGTTCGCGATGTTTCCAAAGGTTGGCTTCACAGTGAAGTCTCCCTCAGGACACCGGATTCCGAAAATCCCGCAAAGCGTCGGAGCCTGGGACACAATCAATGACTTGATCGAAGCTTCTGCATCCGTCTGTGACTGTCCTGCCGGGAAGGAAGCAACGTAGTTTCTGCAAGCGTCGAGATCGCCCGCAAGGCATTGCTGCTGCAACCCATCCCGGGTGACACTCACCGCCAGCGTCGCAGGCAAAGTCAAACTTGCGTTCGAAGCGCTCAGGATCACGTTTTCCGAGAGCGCGTCCTTGAAGTAGAAGTTCGCGGTCCCGCCTGAAGTCGAAATCGTGCTGATCGGGCTGAGGCAGGTATTGTCGGTGTAAAAGTGACCCGAACCTTGTCCCGCGAGAGTGAATACGGGTTCCACCACCGTAGGTGCCACGATGGTCGTGGAGCCAGTCAAAAATGCCATGGTTCGGCTCAGGAACGAGGGCGTGGCTTTCGAAACCTGCGCGACCCTTGAAATCACTGAGATGGAACCTGAAGTGATTTGCAGAATCAAAGGCCCTCTGCAACTTCCGGCGACGACTGAAGCAGGACCTGACAAAGCGATCGTAGAAGTACTGCCAGCACCCCCGCCACCGAGCGTGTTGATCTGGCCCCCGGTCACCTTGACCCTGATCACATCGCTCCAGTCATTGCCTGGTCCAGTTGCGTTATCGAAAGAACGCATTCGGAAATAAAAGGTCTGTCCGCCATTGATCAGATTGAAAGTGGCAGTCGTCACAGATCCTGGAAAGATTGGACCCACTGCTGGTTGCGGATTGCCCTGAATATCATTCGCACCCTGAGGGAGTGGGCTTGTCTGCGAACAGACGAGATCAGAGCATGCCTGCAGTTCGTAATGATCTGACCTTCCAGAGTCTGCCCAGCTCAGGGAGAACATGTTATCCATCGAGTTAGCGAGGGAGAGCGAAACATTCTGGTTGCCCGGTGACCCGCCGCCACCCGTACCGATGCCCCCACCCGTTGTAAAGACTTCAAGAACGGGACTCCAAACTTCAGCAGTGGTCGCATCTGAGAAAGACCGGATCCGGAATCTCAACGTCAACTCGCCATTGACCAAAGGAAAAATAGTCGTCCGTACGTCGGAAGCGAAGATCGGATTCGTGGGCGGAGGGGTGCCGCTGCCCTGCACAGGAACCGGGAGCGGACCGAAGTTGACGCATCCGACGCCTTCGCAGGATTGCATCTCGTAATGGTCTGAAGGGGTCTTGAAATCGGTCCAATTGAGCGTGACCTCATTGTCGATGATGGGCGTCCCTTGCGACAGGATGACAGGTTGCTCGATGCCAGACGCAGCTGCGTAAACGGTCGGACTCCAGGGCAAGGTAACATTGGGACCGGGTGCAACTCCTGAAATATTGGCTCTGATCCTGAAGCCATAAGTGGCTCCGGATGAAACCGGAATATCGGAAGTAGTAGTGTGAGAACCGTGAGGAGAGTAAGCCGGAAACGTATCAGCAAAATGGTCGGGACTGCTTTGCATTGATGGCTGGCAATTCACGCCTCGGCAGTACTGAAGGTCATAAGTCGTACCGACAGGCGGATGCAGGTCACTCCAGTTCAGGGTGATGAACTTTGGACCGAAATCAGCGTTGGTCGGGTCGGCCGTGGGAACGGCGGCGAGAATCAACGAGGTATAACACGTATTGAGTACCTGGACATCAGGACCAAACTTCACATTGACGTAATAAGGTGCACCCGGATAGCTCGGGTCCACTGCATAGGAGTTGGTTTCGGTACACGTTCCACTCGTGCTGAAGTAATCCAAGCAATTCTGCTGAGTATTGGGAATATTCAGAGGAAATGAATGCTCAGTTTGAGAGTGAACTGAAGGGCCGCCGTAAGGTTTCTCTTCAGTAGGAAGACTCAGCGTCGTCGCATTTCGAGAATACCCGATCACGCAGGCATTCTGATTCTCGCTCGGTTCGCAGGTTTTGAGAGTGACCTGGTCCGTACCGTAGGACGACACGAGCTCAATCGCGATGTTATCTGGAATGTCCGAGTTGCTTCTGAAGTCAGCGCAGACAGAGTCAGCAGCGGAAGCATGTTTATTATGGCAATCCTGAGCGGAAGTCGGCTTCAGACCGAAGTCCGCGAAGAATCCAAGAGTGACGGGCCGGCTTTCGGACTGACCCAGGAAGTTGGCATCAAGACGGCATTCGCCGACGTAGGCGTCGCAGTACATTGGAGCAGGGTCAGTATCTTTTGGCATGCCTGAAGCTTCAACGATATTTCCCTCAGCATTGACCGTCAGGACCCAAAGGGGCAAGCGATGATTTCCGACGGGTTGCTTGAGATTGGAGATCGGATTCATCTTCGGCAGAAACGTGGTGCAGGTATTTTGGAGATCTGAACTCCAAGGATCGATCGTCGGGTTAGTCTGGGGCTGAGCAAGAAATCCTGGCCCTGCTCCGCCCATCAGAAGTTTGCCCGGAGTGAGAACCATGCAATCCGGACCGTCTTCAGTGTTGTTCGGATCCGTGCTGGCAACAGGTCTTACACATGTTTTCTTGATGATCTCTTCGCTGAGAGTGCTCTTGAGGTACCAGTCATGATCAGTTGCACCTGGTTTGAAGACGTATCCGCACTGCGCAATCTCAGCACTTCGCGTTCCCGGTACGGGAGCATTTTTGTCAGTATTGTCCGTGTACAGACTCGAGAAACTCATGGTGACTGGGACTGCTCCGTTGATCGGAGGAGTGGTACCGACCGTGTGCCATGAGATTTGCCCGGTGGAAGTGTTGGAAGTCGTATTTGCGGACATGAGAGCGCTTCTATTCATTTCCAGATAGCCAGCGACACTGGCCAGTTCACTTTCACAGAAGCTCTTCAGATATGAAGCAGTTGAAAAATTCTGGGCCGTAGTCGGCTGAATTTTTTCAGCCCAGGCATCGTGACAAGTGGAATTATTACTAGGCGCAGTCTGGCCTAAGAAGGGCAGATTTTCGGTATATTCCGGAGTGACGGTCGAATTTCCTGGACTCGCCAAAAGCTGACAGTCCAGGCTCAGATTCACATCGTCAGCGGTGTAGCCGGTTGGATCGTACGGTCCCGTACAAGAAGTTGGGGGATTAAGAACAGTCGAGCCAGACTTTGCCGTGAAGTTGACACCGACTGGAGAAAAAGGAATGTAGATCGGCAGACTTTTAAATTTGGCACACGAAGCGAATGCGTTGGCAGCGGCCTGGCAACCCCTCGTCCCTGGATCGAGAGTGATC
Source organism: Oligoflexia bacterium (assembly GCA_014378465.1). GTDB lineage: Bacteria > Bdellovibrionota > UBA1018 > UBA1018 > UBA1018 > UBA1018. Next base: position 25,592 of record JACMNQ010000052.1, read on the forward strand.
TCCTGGGGAAGCGCCGGAGCTGAACCTGTGAGCTTGATGGAACAGCGCTGCTGGAGTCGAGACTTCCACTCGTCTGGGGTGAAAGCCAGTTCGCAAGCGGTGGTTTTCGTTGAACCTGACGTCGCAAAGGTCGTATTTACCAGCGCATTCGCATGCCGGGTCAAAGTGCTACGTTTTTCGGTGATGCAGCCGCCCTGCGAACACGGTGCAGTCAGCGCTGCGGCATTGGCTGAAAACAAGCCGTAGAGCGAGACGTTGTCGAGACCGGAACAGACGTCATTCGAGCGGGCCAGGTTAGTCGTATCCGTTTCAGATTTTTGAGGATCGAAACCATAGGATCTCCAACACGAATTGATGTCAGTCGGAACTCCAAAAGTGTCGTCCTGAAGTACCGAAGTCAGGTCAAAAGAATTGCCAGTTGCTGTCGCTCTCACTGCGAGCTGACAAGCGGGCGCATTGGTTGTCGAAGCAGGGCTTCTCACTCCAGAATCGGTTTGACCGCGGATATCGACGACAGGTACTGGATTGCCATTGTCATCCGTTTCGTACCTGAGCGCGGTGAAGCAACGGCCAATGAATCTATTCTGATGGGCAGTGGCGTTCTGATCGGCGACAAGCTGAAGTTCACTCCGGCCAGTAGAGCTCCAGTCCACATTGAGATCAAAGGCACTGCCCGCGCCGGATATTGTTGTAGCGCCTTTGAGCCATTGATTGATAGTCGGACTGTTGCAAAACGCCTGAGCATCCTTGAAGTTGTTTGGCGTTCCAGACTGCTGGATGCAGTCGTCGACGGACTGAGTGTCGGCTGGCCCCGCAGGAAGAGGAGTGATGAGTGGCGTCGGATTGGGAACAGTCGTGGAAGGCAAACGCGTGACCTTCATGCCGCAAGTGCTGGCGAACGCGAGCTGCACTACGTCTGCTGAGAGGCTGTCAGGTGAGTAGCTGCATTTTGCGCTGACGATACAGTTTTTGATACCCAGCACGAGCTCCTGTGTCTTGGCATTGGAAACAGACGTATCCTGTCGTGCATCGTTTTTGAGGCCGACAAGTTGGGTGGCAATGAAGTTGTTTTTATGTTGTTGATCAGCTGGATTACACATCTGTTCCACGTAATTACTCAGTCCGATGTGGTAGTGAGCGACGAAGGCTTTGGAGTAGCAAGGCGTCTGAGAAGATTGGTCACCAACCGGGACACTTTGCGCAGCACTGGATCCCACTGCCATGCAGCCGTAGGCTTGCCGAGTATAAATCCCGGCCAAGTAACGCGCATCTGGGTCGCATTGTACGGGATCCTGATAGGTGGACGAGCAGCTGAATCCGACGAAAAAATTGTAGTATTGGCCGTGTGTGCGTGAATACGTACTCGGAAGAGCCTGTCCTGGGGCGAGAAGTTGAGTGCTTGATTGATCAGAAAGATCGCAAGTCGAAAAACTTCCATTGTTATAGTAAGGTAGGAGCGTTTGCTCCAGAAGTGGAGGGGACGAACGCGAGTTTCGTGGGGCCCCAAAGAAACTTCCTCTGAGGTCAGACTCATTGCTGCTGGACCCATTCCAACCGAGCTGAGGTGAAGCCAAGGTGCCCGTCGGGGTGATAGCCGTCGCAATGATGTCCCCGCTGATCTTCTTATCCGGAGTTCCTTGAGTCGCAAGAAAATACTTCACGGCGTCGGCATCACTCAGGTTGGCCAGAGCCACCAATTCGACGACGCGCTCAGGTGGAAAGCACTCCTGCTTTTTGATGGCTTCGCGCAGAGCACACGCCATGTAAGCATCCTGTGCTCCACTGATAGCGGGGTTCCCGACAAAACAGGCATCTGCTTCCGACGTCATGTTCACTGAAACGCGGCCCTGAGGGTCACCTGTTTTGGGCCAGGGCACCCCGGCAACAGCCACGTAGAGTTCAGAATCCCGTTCATCGACCTGGCATCTGCCCAGGCGAAACTTTTTTGCCATGTCGACGAGTGCAAGATTCGGAAGAGCACTCAAGTCACCGACGTAAACCTTGGAGTCAGCGGTGACTGGCCAGGTGGTGCCAGGAAGAACTGAACCTGAATAGGTGGTAGCCCAACCCATTTTGATCTGAAGATTGGGATCGTTTGGATCGCCAATGGCGGGTGTCAGTGCCACCGCGCCCGAAGTGGCACGAGGTTGCACGAATTGAGCGATGGAACTCAAACTGAAGATTCGATCTTCTACGGGAGAGGTTTCGCCCACTGCGACGACCGACGGCAAGTCAAAGGCCATGCGGTTGGCCGTTGGGGTCGGAGCAGGAATCGGAAGGGTCGCCACATAGGTTTTATGGTCCGCGACCGTACGTCCCTGAGCGTCCAGCGTGAAAATCTTGATGGGTTTGTTGCTGTCATCTCTCAAACTGCTCTGAAACGAAACTGGATGCTCGTTGTAATAAAGGGCGATGGGATGAAGTTTGTGATTGCTGATATCAATCGGAAGCGGTTGTCCTGGATCCGGAAGTGAGCAATCGGCAGTTGCGGTTGAAAGAGACGTATAAAAAGGTTGTCCGCCGTCACTGTACAGGCAAGCAGGAGTGGCGTGAAGGGCTTTGAGGCCCATGAATTTCTCTCGCAGCTCCTCGTGAAGAGCCAGACCCGGAAGAACGTCGTCCTGATTGATGTCGCCCGAGTTGCAGCGATCAGGATCAATCTGGGTGTTTCCGAAAATATCCACACACCAGAACAACATCGGCTTTCCGGTAGGTGGACGAAAATCGAGTCGACCGATCACCCATTCGTCCAGGTTTCTGGTTCCCGGAAAAGAAAGGAGATTTCGCGTTCCGTCCCACGTCTGACTGAGGTTGGTTCCAGGGACGGAGACAGTAACTCCCCAGAAAAGATCGAGGCCGCCGGCCAGTCTTATGGATTCAATCTTGGCTGTCAGGTCGATGTACTGGGACTTGGTAGAAAGCGCGACCCCAGCGCCAATCTTGATATCAATCAGAGTCAGGTAGCCCCGGATCCCGGCGAAGGCTTTGATCGGTCCGCCACCGACGTTCAATGTTGCAGTTGCCCAGCCCGTTGCAGAGCCCGAGAGTGCGAGCCCCGCACTGACTTTGACCTCAGGCATCCCATTGCTGAAGGTCGTGACGATGGCGTCGATCTTTTTGTAGTCTTCTGTGAGGTCGTTCACCAGACCCATTCCGGTCTGGTAAGCAGCACCGATCTTGTTTGTACAAGTCAGCTTGTCAATGGATCCGCACAAGTCGTTCTGATTGAGGATTCCCAAACGTTCATCCAGAGGTTTAGTGGGATCGGTAAGCGCAGCCCAGTCTGCTTTGGCTGCGTCTCGTACTTTTTTCGCGTCGTCTCCAAAGCCCTTGATCTTGATGGCCCTGGCTTGTTCTCCCAGAAGTTTGAATCGATCCGGGTAGGACGTCACATGGTTCACCATGCCATCGTAAAAGTGCGGCGATTTCGGGGGCACTGCACTCGATTTTTGAGCACACACTGGAGCAGTACCATTTGCAGGAGGGGCCGAGCTTGCTTCGCAGTACTGATCTGTCGCATTGGCGGGATTGGCCTCGAGCGGAGTCTGCTTTTTCTCAAACACATTGCCTGTTGTGCCCGAGAGATTTCCAAACGGGCTCTGAACCCCGTAAGAAAACACAAGAGAAGCATTCAGGGTGAAACCGGCATCAAACTCGACGTAAACTCCGGTGAAGATCGGGATCGTCGGAGGAGTTCCTCCCTCGCCAATGCTGTGAGCAATATTGAACAGGGGTCCGCCGGCTCCTGTTTTTTCTTTCGCGGGAAGCTGAGCAGCTGCCGCTGGCGCTTGCGTTGAACCCGGGCATTCCGGAGCCGGACCAGCAGCCGCAACTTCAGGGCCTTTGTTTCGTTTGGCCAGGACATTGATCCCAATGACCTTGACTGAAAATGTGACATCAGTTTTGTCACGATTGACCGACTGTCCGCAGACTACTTCAGCACGCGGTCCCTGGCCTCCACCCATGCGAGCATCAACGATATTGAGCGGCTTGCCGAAAAGCAAAGCATCGATCAGGTAGGAAGGTTGGATACCAAAGTCCGCAACTCCTGAATGAAGCGTATTCTTCGGATGCTTAGGATCGTAGGTGGGAGCATGAAGTTGACCAAGGCTGGCGGTGCCGAGCAAACCGAATTCATTGGAGCCGATGTGAAAATTTGCAACGGATACATACTTGTCGACTGCAGTGTTGACTTCCGTCTCGAGCTTTTTCAGGTAGGCACTGGCAGCACCCACGAATCGTGAACACAGTCCGTTGCAGCCTCCAGTGGTATCCGCATGAGCTTCAAGTGGGGTTGCGGAATTTATCGCAACACTCAAGAAAAGACAGTTGAGTGCGAATTTTAGTCTTTTCGAAGGTTGTTTCATCAGCTGTACCCCGTAGCCCATTTTTGAATATCGTACTAATTTAGTCAATAAATTTACAGCTGACTGAAATTGGTACAAAGTCTCATCGGGCGAAGCTGGAAAATTCTGAAGGGAAACAGGCTGTGTCTGAATGTACCTATGAAAAGGCGACAGACCCCGTTACTCTCGAGCTACTTTGAACACGAAAAAACTCACTTCAGTTTGCGACGCGCTGGCGGGCTTGCTCAGTCTGAGCGGGCTCTATTTTTCGCGGGAGCTGTTATGGGCTCACTGGTCAATCAGGGCCGGTAAAGGGTTCAGTCTTGCGTTTTGCGGCTCTGGGGGCGTGAGCGGCTGCAAGGCGGCGGCACTGTCCTCTTATTCGGAACCCTTTTTTGAAATTCCTGCCGCGTCCCTGGCCGTGGGCTACTTCGCCGTCTCTTTTTTGACGGCAATTTTTCTGCTGAGCAGAATGCGCCGGGACTATCCTGTGATCCACAGAGTATTGTTCATCACCAATTTGCTCGGACTGGTTGTTTCCGCATTCTATTTGTTCATCATGTATCAAGTGATCGGAGAGCTTTGTGTAACCTGCCTCTGGGTACACGGGATCAATGCCGCGCTTTTACTCACCCGCTTGCCGAATTGGACACCTGCGATGCAGCAGCTTCGAGTCAAGACGCTGAAGATTGCGACTCTTGTTGCTGGTGCGCTTGCAATCATTCTCCTGAGCGCTTTTCTGATCAACCGATTTGCCGCTCCTGCGGTCACTCGGAAGTCACCCCGTTTCGGTGTCAGCCCTGGCGATTTCACACTGCCGCCCGACGAACACTCATCCGTGATTCTGGGAAATCGCGGCGAGACTCTCCCCATGACCATGATTTTGGATCTTGCTTGTGAGTTCTGCAAAGAAAACCTGGTCAACCTGAAAGAGGCGGCAATCGCCGAGGGAGTGCGAGTGAAGCTGAGAATCGTGCTGTTTCCCATGGATGGACACTGTAACTCCAGGGTATATGGCGAAAAATTTGGCAGCTGCACCGCCGCAAAGATCAGTCTTTGCAGAATGGGCCAAGAGGGAATCGAACCTTTCCTCCTCCTGGTGATGACTCGCCAGGATCAACTCTTGAATAGCGTCGAAGATACTGTCCACCTGACTGAACCCGAAGCTTCACGCCGCAAGGCTCTGGTGGATTGCGTTCTTTCGAAGGAGACTGAAGGACTTCTTCAAAAACAGATCGATCTGACGGAAAATTTGCGCGGTTTTTCGAATGCAGTTCCGAGCACGTGGTTCAATGGATGGCAGATTCTGGGAGTCATGCCACCGAGTGCGTGGAGTAAAGTCTTGAGAAATCGAAGCGCGGCTCCAGCAAACTGACGGCTGAAATCCTTTATTGAGCTTTCATCTCCAGCGCTGCCCTGAGCAGTCCCTTGACCTGCGGGTCGGACTCAACATTGGCTCTGGACTCGAGAAACTGGCGAACCCCTGGTTGATCCATGCTTGAGGTCAATACGCGGTAGCACTCGAGCTTGACGCCAAGGTCTGCACCTGAGGCTGAACAATTTTCCAGAGCCGTACGAGTGCGCGAATCAAATGGCTGATACCTCAACGACTGGGCGGCCGTGACTTTGACTTCAGGGGTGGGATCTGTTTCAAGAGCCTTGAAGAGAACATCCCGGCTGGACTGATCCTGAGCGAAACGCACCGAATCCACCGCTGCAGATCGCATTTCGGCACGCTTGGAATCCGCTGCGGCTTTTGTTTCAGGCAGAAAAACATTGCTCTTTGAGTTGCCCATCGCCGTCAAAAGGTAGATTTTCTTGTCTTCCTTCTGCTTGTCGTCGGAGATCAAACCGGAACTCTTGTCCCATTCAGATCGGAGAAGTTTGACAGATTCTGGATCACCGTCGTGAGCGATGGAAGCTCCGATCGCGAGACCGGCCCCGCTTGCAGTGTCCGAAGTCATCGGATCCGCTTTTTTGTACTCATTCACGACAAACTTCTTGGTCTCAGGGGTCAGAGGCCGAGAGTTCAGGGCAAACTCAGTCATCACCTTCTGACGGTTCTCGTCCGTGGTGCCAGGACGATTGTAAATGTCAATCATCGCTGCTTGCGAAGCGGGAGAGCCTTCAAATCCAAGAGCACCGAGTGCCATGCTGATTTCGGGCGAATTTGGATCATTGCCTACCCCGATATCACGAGCGGTCTCAATCAAGGCAGGATCATTTTTCACCGCGCGCGCCATTTCGGTGAAAAGCTGATCCTTTTCCTTCTCACTCATGTTGGGGTCACGCAGATTTCCGAGCCTTTTCTGAATCTCTTCCCAACTGGGTCCCAAAAGGCCTTTCTTGGAGAACTTTTTCTTATCGCCAGCCAGGGATCCGTTGAGACGTGTCAGGCGCTTGAAATCCAGCTTCATCTTGAAAGCCTTCGCATCTTCACGAGTGAATTTCGACTTTTCTTCGGGCTTCCATTGGGCTGTAAGGATTGCCTGGGTGGCACTGACATCTTGTCCGTATTGCCGAATTGCGGCCGAAGCACTGAAATCCTGCTGGTCCGGATGACCGCTCTTCTTGTTCCAAAGCCAGTCAAAGGACTGGTGCTGATCATTTTCAAGAGAGACTACGGAAAGCAGGGGCGCCCCTGCAGCGGCAGCTTTCTTGGTCGTAGTTCCGAGTTCTTTTCTGACCTTCACGTCCCCGACAATTTTGATCACGTCGGAGCCTACTGCGGTCATGGTATATTGAATTGGGTACGGTATACCCTGTTCATCTCCTTCGGTCCGGGTCACAACACCGACTTGCAGTGCTGGCAGCCTCCTGAAGATCATCATCAGGGCATTAACTTTAAGTTCGGCAGTGGTGTCGTCCATTCCCGCGGCGCTGCTTGAATAAATTTCATCGATCTTGCCAGCGGGATCCAGTCGGACCAGAAACAGATTCTCTCCCGCCTTCACCGCGCCTTTGAAACCCAGAGCGGCCTTCATGGTGGGTGAAAGCTTTCCACTCCCTTCAACATGCTCGAAATCGAACTCCGCGATCAACTCTAGCTTTCGGTTCTTCATTCCAAGTGAATGCAGCTTCAGATTCGCAACGTAAGAGGAATTGATGAGCTGGTGTTGACCACTTGCAAAGTTCATCTTGTTCTTGAGGAGTACCGGAAAAGAACTCCCTTCGATCAGATGATAATCGTCTGCAAGGAAATCATCGCTCGTTCTGACTTTCGGTGCCTCTGGCGCCACCCGCGCTTCTGGACGCGTGAGGTGAGAATTCTGTTTGAAGAACTCATCCGGATTCGGGGGCGGGCTCCTGCGGGTCAAGGCAACCGCGGTCAGAACTCCCAAGCCCGTAACTGAGGTAATGATGATTTGAACTTTTCTGTGACTGAACATATCCCAATTCATAGAGCACGGTCCTTATCAAACATGAGTGTGAGCTTCTAGTCATGGTAGCCCGATACCCATGCTATGTCTTGAAAGAATTGGTAGGCATCAGTTGCCTAGTTCCGCAGATGTAACGTCAAAATGCCGGATGTTGCTTGAGAGCGCGTGGTTTGAATCGCAGGCGCAAACTGATTTCAGGTCATCAGAGACACACTTTGCCGGTAAAAATTCAGTCGTCGCCGTGGCGTCCTCGCGGCAGAATCCTGCCGTCAATTTCATCTACTCCTCAGGCCTCTTACAGTGTTACCCTGATAGAACTGGACTTCCAGAAGGGGAACGAGGGCACATGACTTCAGCCATTCGAATCAAATTTCGTGGTCACTTTCGACGAATCTATGGATCCGGTATTCTGCTCCTTTTGAGCAGTACCGCGATGGCCACTCGACTGGACGAAGTTGGCCAGTACTTCTACCAAAACAGCAACGGACACTACGATCAGGGTGGCATGAAAACTTGCTACGCCTATGCGGCGGCAGGACTTCTGGGAGAGTACCTGACGCGAACCAATCAATTTTCTCCGACTTTCCGAATCTCTGGAATGGGACTCGCCCTCCAAAGAGCTCTGCTTTTCGGCTTTCATGATTCGTATGCAACTTGTGATTCCCACGGAACCAATATAGACCCCATGGCGCTTTTCAATCCCAGCGAAGGTGCGCTCCCAACGAGCAGTTTGATTGAACTGGATGGGGGATCCACTCATCTCGCAGCTGCAGCTGGATACGTCCAAGGAGAAGTACTCAATTACGCTGAACTCGAAGGCAAATTCGCATCGAAAGGTGCATTTACAGCCAAAGGGGGCGTCTGGGGATCTGCATTCGGAGATACTGTTTCAAAGTGTAGAAATGCACTTGCAAAACTCATCTCAGAAAAGACATTAACTGACCTTTCCGCGCTCGCGGTACGCCCGGCAGTAACAGCGACGGTCGCAGGAACCTGCCTGGACAGCACAAATAGCCTCGGACGGCAGCTTTGGCTTGCTGAAGTCGAATGGAAGCATGGAGCCTTCAGTGGTCGTCCCTATAACAACCGAGACGATGCTCAGAGAAACCACTTGCTTAATCTGGTCGTGAAATACAAGAGCCCCTACTCGAGCATTTACAAAGTATTGAAGAGCTTTGCGTCCGCCCGGACCATTACACCCTCCTCCAGTGTGAAGTTCAAGGCGTACTATAGCAAGAGTGATGGGACCAACGCTCGCAAGGATCGTACTTGGAAATTTGATGACGATCTTCAACATCATGATGCGGGTTCGCGAGGCGGCAGCTCCGTGAATTACCTGGTACGAAGTCCAGCTCAATTGATCGTTTTGATCAAATCCAAGCTGAATATGACCAATCCCACCCCAGTTGGTCTCAGTGGGACTTTTACAGCTTTTGGAAATGTCGATTCGATCGCCAATTATTATAGGGCCAATCCTACTGATGCCACGACCCGAGATTCAGCCAGGCTGAACGCAAACGGCGGACCTGTGCCAGTGCCCCTATTCTCCCACGCGGTCATCCTCGTCGCTTACCGAACGACGCCGTCCGCAGGCTTTCTCATGAGGAACACCTGGACAAATAGCGTCAACTCTTTTTTCAGAAGCTCCAGCCTGACGGTGGATGGCAACAACCAGTTTGGTGATTATTGGGTGAACGAAGGCGACTTGATGCTGGTTTTTGAGAACGACGCGGCGGTCGTCACGGTGATCGAGTAGGGTCACAGCGCTTGCGAATCCGATCCGTACTTTCAGAAAACTCATAAATCGAGTTGGTGCCTGCATCTGAAACCGTGACTGCCGGCGGAACCCGGCCGGATTCAAAGCTTTGATAGCCCAATCTCAAATTTTCCCAGAAAGCATCAATATCCAGAGCAGAACCCGCCTCACCTCGTGACCGGCTGGCAAGAGATCTGAGTGAACTTGAACTGAACTCTGCTTTGTTTTCCGGGGTCATTCGGAATGGAAATGAATGAATTGGGACCTTGTAAGGTTTGACAACCCCATCACTCCCGACCACTTCGTTCTGATTAAGGGAGGCTTCCACGAGACTGTAGATTTCTTCGATCGCCGGATCGGTCAATGCAAGACAACCCGCGCTGCTACAGCCACCATGGACATAGATTTCTTTGCCTGCTCCCGTATTCCGATCATGAACGTTATGATTCAGATCGTAACGATTCGGGTAGCCCACGTCGAAGGACAGATGGCAGACACTGTTGGGATTCAGAAGGCGTGGGTCGATTTCGTAGAAGCCCTCTGGGGTGATGTTGTCATTTTCATTTCTCTTCGGCCCGGGGATCCCGCGCATCTCGCAGACTGGGTAGGTCTTGAAAAGTTCGTAACGGCCCGAACGGGTCTGCATCCAGATCTCGACTACTCCTCCGCTGGTCTCGTCGCTCAACTGCTCAACCAGATGATTTTTTCTCCAGTCAGGCCTTGGGGTTTGGAGAAATTTCGAAATATCGACATGTTTGAACGTCCGAATGAAGAGGGGTGCACCAACCTTGAAAGTTCCTGCAGGCAGTCCCTGGAGCTTCTCGCTGGCCCTCAGTTTCTCCTCCATGTGGGCCAGATTATCTTTGAGAATCACCGGCGTCTCCGGATGGAGAAAATTTTGAGGAGTCAGCTTGGTTTGACATTTGGGCACTTTTGACACCTTGCAACTGCCAGGAGGCTCCTTGAACATAGATCGCAACTGGTCCTGGAGCTCAAGATACGCATTGACGGCTCGGTTGAGTTCCCCTTCTCCTTTGTCAGAAAACTGTGTCTGGGCTGCAGGCGCTGATTGGCTCACTGCCAGAATCAATAATGCGAATATTGTACGAAGAGGCTTCATTCAAACAGTTTAAGTGCACGGGCTCGATTTTGAAAAGAATCATGTGCGATCGAGTGGCGTGGAGAAGCGCACTGGGTAGATTTTGACCCATTGTGTACACTCTCTAAAGTGGCTAATATTGGGATGTACCTAAGGGACCAGGCTGAATCAACGGGGATCCGCGACGTGGAAAATTGGAGTCACAGAGTTTTCGCTTCCATCATTCACGCGGCTGAACGCAATCTACGATTGCTCTGCATAGGCGCCATTCTTTTGACCCTTCAGGAACCGGCTTTCGCGACAGGCCGAACGTACAATGTCTGCTTTGTGACCTTGAACTCCAATGATGAGAAGATCATGTTCGGGATGTGGCTCAAAGGCTTTCCAGCTCCCGCGGGGTACGTACTTCCGGACGGAGTTCCGTTCAAATCCAATGGACCTACCGCCAACGATACTCGAATTGAGATGTATGAACTCGCAAATGATCCCGGAACGCGGGTGGCTCCTCTCGACGCTACAACTTATGCGACGGCACACAGACATCGCGACTTCACCCTCGAAAATCTGGAAAGTTTCGCGCCGCTGGGCGGCTGTCAAGTACTGCTGTTTTCTGGACACCATGATCGCTGGCAACCCACGTTTTACGGCGAAGCCATCGGAAGCACTCGTGCAGTGCCTGTAAACGACACCAGCCTTGACATCTCCAAGCTCATGTCGTCCGAACAAGTTTGCAACGTCACGTATAGAAATACATCGGGGCGCCTGATCCCCCCCCCCAGTTACCCAAGACTTGTTGAAAGTCTATTTGAAACTTGGCTTTTCGCTTGCAACACCATGCGTGCAGAAGTGGTCCTCTCTGTGAAAATGGACAACTTTCCCGCCGGGGATGCTCAGGCGAACAATGATCTTGGCGGAGTGAAAATCACTGACAGCCAGAGAATGAGCGTCTTATTCGGAAACTCGGTCAATATAGCTGGCTGGGACTGCAAGGGATTACGTGGAAAGGATTTTGCGAAAAGTCTGGTTTCCTATCTCGACCTGATCAAAAAAGAACAAAACAACAGTCCGACTTTCTACAGTGAGCACCTGGACAAAGTTGACGCCGAAAGACCGAACATTCTCAGTCTGCCAGGGCTGGACGTCTGCAAAAACCAGGAAGCCGGTTCATGTCTCAAGGGATCTTATGGGTGCGCTCTCATTCAGCAAAACGGGGCTTCACTGCGGCCCGCCACCCAAGAGCTCAAAAACACGCTCTGCAGCGCCGTCAGGAGCTTTGCGGGTTCAGGCTCTTCCGGCGGTCGAGATTTCTGGTTCGGTCCTCCCGCTGTGTCTGCAGGAGCCACTGATCCAAGTCCCAACGGACATTTCGATTACGCAAAGGTGTACGGACGTTATGGACTTACTGCCGACCGTGCCCACTACGTGCAGCAGCCCTGTATTCAATGGCAGGACAATATCACCAAAAGAGCCCGCCTCGAAAGTGAAGCACGCTCCAGCAGTCACACCCAGCCAGTGAGTTATTGCGATCCGAACGGAAACAATCCCACTCAGTGATCTTTTCGAATCGTTTCGCACCTGCTTCCTTGTAGTTTAGGTAAAACTGGTCAATTTTTGCCCACTTTCCCTCTCCTCTCATTGCCGCTAAACTGGATGGAGCATGAGCACATCCATATCCAATCAGAACAAAGCCTACATGACTGAAGACAAGGCTGCGCAGTCCATGCTTGATCAGCGCCGGATCCAGCAGGGTGAGAAGCTCGAAGATCTCGAACAGGATCATAAAAAAGAACTCGAATCGCTCCAGAAGCAGCACGAAACTCAGCGCAAGGATCTCGCCAAGGCTTACGATGTCGAGCTTTCTCAAGAGAGTAAAAGCCACGCGAAGGATCTCGATGAAGCCCGCAAAAGCATGGAGAAGGAACTTGAGATCACGAAGGTCAGCTATAACAAAGAATTCGAAAAGATCGCTGAGCGCGAGCACCAGCGCGTTGACACCTACAAGAAGAACCAGGACCTTGTGATCGAGAAGCTTCACGACAAGTATCAGGCCGCGCAGGAAGATCAGCGCCGCAACCAGAACTAAGACGCGGAAGCGTAGACCTTATAGAATCGAAAGCCCCCGCCTGAACTCAATCAGGCGGGGGCTTTCGATTTTCAAATCAGAAAAAATTCAGTTTCCGCGGCGAAGCGCGCGGTCAAAGAAGCCGGTCGAGCTGAGCATCACGCCAAAAACGAGCATTGATAAAAAAGTCGCGTTGTGCGGAAGTTCAAGCGCCCGGATCGCGGTGAAGGACTGGCTCATCAGGTTACAGATGAAGACCCAGCTGAAAATACCCCACATGAGGCCGGCGGCGAGAAGAGGCTTGAAAGAGTTGGTACCCGTGAAGTGAGCGTAAACCGCTCCGATCACCGCACAGAGAACTTCGTGAACCAAGATCCCCAGACCAATCGGGCCCATGTGCATTCCCGTTTCAGTGGCAACGTTGCCCATGAAGGGGATAGCTGCGATCTTGGCAGGGAACAGAAACTCCATCCCGTGCGTCGAAGCGAGCAGACCTGCGAAGACCAGAGTCACGGCCCCAGCAAAGATGCCGGCCATCGCGCCAGCCACCCAGCGTACCGGATCTGTCTTGAGCCAGATCGAAACGAGATTGATGTCACCTTCTTCGAATTCACTGAATTCAGACGTGTGAGCTGCGGTGCGGGACGTATCTGTAGAGGAATCTGTTGCCATTTTAGTCTTCTCCGGGTGGTCCAAGCATAGCATCGCTCTTGCGCCATGTGAAGTGAACCCTTGATCCCCACCGCCCATGCTATAAAATGAACACACATGCCGATCATCGACTTTCACGCCCATGCCTTTCCCGATTCAATTCATCGGTTTTTACCAGCCTCCTTGCGCAGCCAGGCCAAATTCTGGCTCAAGCCGGTGATGAAAAGCATCCACCAGGCCCAGCCCTATATGAGACTGGTCCCGGATTCGATCCGCAAGAAGACCGACGAACTTAGCGCACTGCTTCCATTGCCGGGTCTTCTGATCGAGAGCACGACCCAGGATCTGCTTCTGGCCATGGAACGATCGAGCGTCGACAAAACTGTCTTGATCGCGCACCCCCCTCACATGTCCAATGAGTTCATTCTCAAGATGTGTCAGGCGCACCCCGAACAACTCATCGCTGCGGTCAATGTCCCGGTCGGGCAGAAGTCGCCCGGCGCGAAGCTCAAGGAATACATCGCGGAAGGGGCGAAGCTGCTGAAGATTCATGCTTCGGCCGACAATGAAGGGGCGGACTCGCCTCGCTACAAGGCGCTGCTGAAGGTGGCTTCGAAAGCCAAGCTTCCCGTGATCCTGCACACCGGTTGCTTTCACTCCCACATCTTCTACAAAAATCCTGAAGCGAGCCACGCCCAGAACTTCGCTCCCTGGTTCAAGGACTATCCTGAGACTCAGTTCATTCTGGCTCACATGAATTTCAATGAGCCTTCGGTAGCGTTTGATCTGGCCGAAGACTATCCGAACGTGCATGTGGACACTTCCTGGCAGCCCTCTGAAATCATCGGCGAAGCGGTCCGACGGATTGGAGCCGAGCGCGTGCTTTTTGGAACGGACTGGCCCTTCATCGGTTCCAATATTTCAGTGGGACTCAAGCGCATCCAGGACTGCGTGAATGCGAACCTCATCACTTCTGAAGACTCGGACCTGATCCTGGGTGGAAACGCGGTCAAACTGCTTGGCTTGGCCGCTTCGGACGCGGGCACCTGATGCCTCTCTTCCTGGAGCAGATCACTGCGGCCAAACTCGGCACTCTGGCCAAGGACAAGACCGTTTTTTTCTTCCCAGTGGGACCGATCGAAGATCATGGTCCACACCTGCCACTGGGCCTGGACGGAATGGAAGCCGAAAAACTCTGCTCTCTGACCGCACTCAGGCTGGAGAGCGAACTCCCCGGCTGGACCGCGATTCTCATGCCCCGAGTACCGCTCGGAATCGACAGTCACACGTCGGCGCTCGCGATTACGGTGCGAGGTCACGTGCTCAGAGACTGGCTTGTGGATTCGTGCCTGAGCCTGCACCGGAGCGGTTTCACCCAGTTTGTCTGTTTCACGGGCAATGCAGGACCGCGCCAACTGACGGCGATTGAAGAAGCCGGAAAACTCCTGAGACAGAAGACGCGCCGCTTTGGCCCCTTTTCCCGATTCGCCAAAGGGCCTCAGAAAGACGCCACCCTCGTTTCAGCCAGTTCAGCTGCCCTTGAAAAGGCGGAAGCTTCGGTCATCCCCTTCTGGGCCTTGCCGTCAGAACACGGAGGCGAGCGCGATACTTCGATCGCTCTGAGCATCGCCCCTGAAAGCGTGGATCCACTCTACCAGAGTCTGCCAACGCAGGCTCCGGTCACACCCCTTTTCAGTCGCTTCATCGCTCACCGCAAATACCGTCTCAAGGGCTACTGGGGATCACCCGCGCAAGCCACAGTCGAGAGCGGTTCTGCGCGACTGACGGAAAAAGTGAACCAGATCTTTCCCAAACTCAGAGCCGTCTGGGAAGGCGCGAACCCGCAGTCCCTTTTTCGGTCGTGGTTTTCGATCTATCCGACCAACAAGAGCTTCTTCAAGGCGTGGCTGATGGCCCTCGCACTCTGCATCCTGCTGAGCGTGTGGGTGTATACGAACCTGCAGAGCCTGGTCCGCGACTGAAAGTCTCAAGTCCCGATCTTGTCGGCAGCTTCCGGACTCGCCACGGGCGCGTCCGCGACCACGGGATCCTTCGGAGGCTTGTAATACACTTCGACATGAATGGATTCCTTGACCACGCCACGCGCAGTGAGGAGCATCTTGATCTCATCAATCATCGCGCCGCTGCCGCAGAGGTAATAATCCGTCTCAAGCCACGGAAAATGCTCGCCCGAATGTCTGAAGTGATCCGTCACGCGGCCTTTGAGTCCTTTGAAGGCACCGGCGTCGATCGGACGTGAAACGGCCGGGATGAATTCAACCCAGTCGATATTCCCGAACTCGTGGGTGTAAAGAAGTTCATTCTCTTCGCGCACGCCGAGCAGGAGCGTGGTCGAGA
This sequence comes from Oligoflexia bacterium, assembly GCA_014378465.1. Classification (GTDB taxonomy): domain Bacteria; phylum Bdellovibrionota; class UBA1018; order UBA1018; family UBA1018; genus UBA1018. The sequence continues at coordinate 41,244 of JACMNQ010000052.1, forward strand.
GCGGTTTGTTCTGCTGATAGGACTCGGATCGAATCATGGAGCGAAAAGGCGCAATCCCCGTGCCGGTGGAAATGAAGCACGCGTGGCGCTGAGGACGGTGGGTGAAGATGAACGTCCCGTAAGGCGCGTAGCCTTTGAAGGTGTCTCCGGCTCGTAGTCCATACAGATAATTGGTACCCGGACCCCCTTCGACCAATTTCACGCAGAGTTCGATCGGTTTGCTTTCCGGAGCTGAAGCGATCGAGTAAGCCCGGCGCAGATCACGGCCCTTGGGACCCGCCCCCGGAACGACGACGCTGACGAACTGGCCCGCTTTGAATGTCACTTCTCCAGGATCACCTGGCTTGGGATTCATGATCGTGGGTTCAAAGGTGACTTCGAACACCGTGGGCGTGAGCATACGAAAGGATTTGACCAAACAGTTGAGTTCCAAGGCTGCCATATGCAAGTTGATTTAACTCAGCTCGTCGGCCGCGCCAACCCTAAATTGGATCAATTCGGGCGATTCGAGGACATTCAGGCCTTCATTCGACTCTTCATTTCACTTTCAGGGCGTGACCGTGATCTGAAAACCCGTTCCAGCAGGGCTTTTGAGGCCATTGCTCACACTGAACACACGCCAGAAGTACCGTCCAGGCTTGAGGTCTTTCATCACAATGAAGTTGGCAGGAGTCACTTTGCGGATGATATCGCTCGTGAAGTCCGCGTCACTGGCAATTTCAAACTCGTAGCTTTCAGTGAAATTGGTCTTCTGCCAGGTGAACAGAACGCCGGCCTGCTGCTGCCCCTTGGCTTTCGCGGAGGCCGAGACGGTCGCCTGGCTGAATGGATACGTCGGTCGAGGAGATTTGAAGTTGAAGAAGAACTTCTCTTCCTTTGAATGCACGACAAACCCCTCTTTGAGTTTGGCGGTCACGACGTAATAGAGTTCCTCGAGGTAGACCTTCTTCTTGTTGAAGGAGTACTGCTCGCCATCCACGTTTTTTTCGATCAGAAGTTTCCGCGCGCTGTTGCTGATGCGGATCGAGTAACTTTTCACATTCTTGTAAGGCTTCCATCTCAGCATGACATCAAAATCATTCAGATGACGTCCCTCGAACTGATTGGAGATCACCGCTTCGCCGCCCACCAGGGGCGGGAGGATCTCGATACCTTGAAAGTCGGGGGAGACCGTGAAGGAGTTCTGATATTTTCTGTCTCCCGGCCAGGCGCTGCCGTCAGGCTTGAGGAGTTCCCACTGGTAACTGCCTGGAGCCTTGAGAGTCGCACTCACTCCGGCAAGACCTTCGACCGCGGTCACGGTCTCCTTGAGAATCTGCGACTTGCCGGTCACGATGACCTGCACGGGTTGATCAGGCACGACTTTCCACTTCAGCTCCTGTTTGAGTTCGAGAATGCGTGTCCCGGTGGGCAAAGTGAGTTTGGCCCCATTGCGCGGTTGAAGCTGAACAAGTTCAAAAGAAGCATCAGGAACGGCTGAAGGAGTTACTGAAGGAGTTGCTGAAATCTGCGCCAGAGGGCTCGGGCTTGGAGAAGGTGTAAGCACGGCGAGAGGAGCGGAAACTGCAGGAACTGACGGGGTCACTGCAGGAACTGCGGGTACCGCGGGAACTGACGGGGGCACCACGGGAAGAGCGGGAAGTGCGCGTGGAGTGATGACGGGCCTGGGGGCCTGCTGCGCAACGGTTGCCTGAGGCGTCGGGCGCACCGCGAGTTTTGGCCGTGGAGGAGGGGCCACGGTGGTCGTGGCCTTCACGATGCGTGAAGGTTCATTTTTTTTCTGAACCACGATGTCCTGAGACGCTGCCTGAGCCTGAACAGTACCGCTCAAGATCTCAATGACTGGAACGCGGGAAACTCCCGTGAGCGAAAATTTGGAATCAAAATTGAGACGCACCATTGAATTGGGAGAAAGCTCAAGCGTTCCCCCATCGTCCAGCAGGATCCTGGCAGTGCTGTCGGGCCCGGTCATCACGGTGTCGTCCAGAAAAAGTTCCATCTTCTGGTTAAGAAGATCAAATTGCGCGTTCGTCTTGGTCTGACGCCGCACGGTGCCCTGAGAAGTCGAGAGCTCTCCCACCTGTTGACCGGAAGCTGAAGAACCATCGTTGATGCCAAAAAGGTATTTACGAAGAGGAATGTGATTCAGGTAAACGAACGCTGAACCGCTGAGCAGAAGCAGCGAAAGCACGACCAGCAGAACTTCCCAGCTCTTGAGTTTCTGCCGCGACTGACTCATAGAAACCTCATGACCGCGAGAGTGACGTCGTCGTCCAGCATCTTGCCTTCATTGTAAGCCATGAAGTCCGTGACGAGAGCATTGACGACGTCCGTGGGCGAATTGGCCAGTTGGGATTCGACCAACTGCTTCATCTTCTTCTTGCCATACATGTCCCCCTGAACATTTTTTCCTTCAATCAGACCGTCAGTATAGAGAAAAAACTGGTCTCCCGAAGCGATGTCGATGGTTTTCTCCTCAAAGTCACGGTTGTCACGTTTCTCACCCAGACGCATTCCCAGCGTGACCAGACTCTTGAGAACGAATTTGTCGCCGGTCTTCTTGAAGACCCAGGGTGGATTGTGTCCGGCGCTTGAGTAAGCGAGCTTGCCCGTATCAAAATCGATGACCGCCACGAAGAAAGTCATCATGATCTGGCCCGAAGCCGCTTCGTAGACCACGCGGTTCGCGTAAGAAAGCATCTCTTTCGGAGACAGGTTGAAATTGTTCTCTTCAGCGAGATTCTGGATCACGCTGAAACAGCTGCGAGCGGAAGCCGTGATGAGAGCACTGGGCAAGCCGTGTCCGGTGGCGTCGGCGATCATGATGGCCATCTTGTTTCCAAGAGTGAAGTAACCCCACCAGTCGCCCCCACACTCGGTCGCCGATTGATAGTGGCCGTGAAGAATGACTTTGCTGTCCTGATAATCGGGAGCGGGAAGAAGCGTCTGCTGCACGGTGGAGGCGATGGCCACCTCGTTTTCGAGGTGCGCCTTTCTCACGCTTTCGACGATCAATCCCTGAATCCTTTTGGACATGATGAGGAACGAGGAGGTCAGCGCACCGATCTCGTCCTTGCTCTGAGGAATGAGATCCACGTCGAAGTTGCCGCGTGTGATCTCAGTCGTGGCGCCATAGAGCTGGTTGAGGGGTCCAGTCAGGCGTCTGGCGAAGAAGATCGCGATGATGATGGCCACGCAGATCGCCATGATGCCCAGAAGAATGAACTGTTCGGTGAGAGCGTAAGCGGCGCTCATCGCCTTTCGCCATTCCGTTTTCGTGAGTACGGTCACTTCATAACCGGGGCGATTGTACCCACCCAGGTAACGAACGCCATTGAACTCATACTCCCGGGTCGTGGACTGGGTCTTTTCCTTCAGTGATGCCTGAAAAAGGGGCTCATCCGACACATTGGTCGGGGTGAACATCAGGCCGGGATCAGTGGAAAACAGGACAGTGCCCTCGCGGTTGGCGATGCTCAGGTCCGAGGATCTCACTTCTTTGGCGAAGCCGGAAAGGGTCGTCGTCGCCAGCGCCACGGGCAAGCCTGCCGGATCATCTTTGTATTTAAGGTCGGCGAGAAGCACGCCCAGCACGGGTACCTGCCCCAGCTTGGAGAGATTGATGAAATAGTAGGAATCCGTCAGAAGCTGGGGCATCGCCTTCTTCAGCATTCCGGGTGTGAGAACGAGTGAGTCTCCGTTCAGCTGATATTGAGAAAGCGCCTGCGCCGACATGGAGCTGACGAGAGGTCGAGCCGCAGCGGTCTTCACGTCGACGATCTGAAGCGTGACTCCCAGCAGGTCAGACTGATTCTCAACGAAATTTCGGAGGCGAGCCGCCTGCTCACTTGAAATCGGTTTGGTGGGATCGATATTTCCCATGTAAACCCGGAGAGCGTCAAGAAGCTGGCGAGCCTTGTCGCTGAACTCTCGACCGGCGAAGAAAGCTTCCGTGGTCTGCGACTGGTAAGTGTAGGCGGTCTTGTCCTGGGTGAGCAGAAGGATCGCAGAAGTGCTCAAAAACCCGATTACCACGAGCAGCAAAACCACGACACTCACGAGCAGTTTGGTGCCCACGGGCAGGGATATCTTGAATTGGTGTTGATCCACTTTCCCATTTTCACTAAAATTTTGTGCGAATTCAACATTTGATTGGTCCAAAGTTCTTTTTAAAGTTTAAGATGGACACTCAGCCCCTCAGCACTCAACGAATCCTTTCGAGGATTCGACCAAAGGAATCCAAATGATCAATGTCACCAAAGAGCAAAAAGGAGAGGTCCTGGTCGTGCGACTTTCCGGCTCCATTGAAGAGTCCGTGAACTTCGACCAACTCATCGGCCCGCCACCACCGGACCTTCACGTGAATTGCAAAGAAGTGTCTCGAATCAATTCGGCAGGTGTGAAGGCCTGGATCAAATACTTTCAGGCCGCTGCAGCAAAGGGCACCAAACTCAGGTTTCTTGAGTGTTCAACCGCGATCGTTGAACAGATCAACCTGATTTCCAACTTCGTCGTGACGGGTGAAGTCGAATCCATCTATGTTCCGTTCTCCTGCACGAGCTGCAAGGCGGAACTCATCGCGCTTTTCAAGACGGTGGATCTCAAAGCCAATGGCTTGACTGCGCCGGAACTCAAATGCACCAAGTGTAGCGGCAACGCGGTCTTTGATGACATCGAAGAAGAATATTTCGGTTTTCTCTCACGCTGATGGAGAAGACTCTGCTCCTCATCTCCGCGGACCCTCAGGACCAGGCGTTTGCGGCCGAAGTTGCCGTCCAGACTGGCCAATCCCTTCGAGTGATCGCCGACCCGAAAGCCGCCATGGCAGTGATCGCTGAAGGTTCTGCCACCACGATTTTTGCCGATGTGTCCACGGCCCGGCTTTACACGACTCTCGAATCCGCCATCCAGGAAACCGTTGGACTGTTTTCAGACCGCATCAACGCCAACACGATCCACTTTTTGAGCACTCCTGACCTGCAGGAATGCACCTATCTCAAGGACAGCCCGATCTTCGGAAATTTCGTTCTGAAGAACTATGGAGATCCGGTCGAAGCGGGTGCACACTACTCCCGCATCGTGCGCGCCAGCCTCTCCGATCGCGCCTTTGGTCTCAAGACTCTGCTCAGCGCGGATGGAAAGATTCAACCAATCCAGCTCCAAGTCTCCAGTCAGAAGCAGGAAGCCGTCGAAGCAGTGAAGAAGTACCTGATCGCGGCGAAAGTTCACTCTCGCATGGCCAACGTCGTGGCCAATGCAGTGGATGAACTCATCATGAACGCCATCTATGCGGCTCCTGCCGATGATCTCGGCAAACCCCTGCTCAACGCGACCGCTCGAAACACTCTCATCAAGCTCGAAGGGCGAAATGCCATCGAGGCTTCGGTCGGTTTTGACGGCAAATACGTCGCTTTCAGTGCAGCCGACAAATATGGCAGCCTCGACAAGGCCAAGCTCATTCAGCACCTTTCGAAGGTCTATACGGAAGAAGAATACAAGCTCAAGACCAATGTGGCCGGTGCGGGCCTCGGTCTGGCCACCCTCTTTCGCTGGGGCGGAAGCTTTCTGTTCTCAACTGAAGCCGGGAACCGCACTGAAGTGACCTTCTTCCTGAAGCGCTTCGCAAGCTACAAGGACTTCAAGAAACAATTCCGTTTCGTCTCCACTCAGTACTACCTATGAAACTGATTCTTGCCTCGACATCTCCCCGTCGGATCGATCTTCTGAAACAGGCCGGCTTTGAGATCGAAGTGATTCCTCCCGGGACTGATGAGATCGAGATTCGTGGAGAATCGCCGAAAGCCATGGTCCTGCGACTCGCGAAGGAAAAAGCGCAGGCCGTCGCGTCTCGCCAGACCGCACCTTGCCTGATCATCGCCGCCGACACGACCGTGGTGGCTCCCAACGGAAAAACCATCTTTGGCAAGCCTGTGGACGCGAGGGATGCTGAAAGAATGCTCAAGAAGCTGGTCGGGCACACTCATACCGTTCTCACGGGGTATTGCCTCGCTCAGGTTTTGCCCCACTCCGGTGACAAATCCGGCTTCAAGATCCGCAGTTTCAGCCGCGTCGTCAAGACTCGAGTCAAGATGCGCAAACTCTCCACACGCGCGATCCAGAGCTACATCAAAACGGGCGAACCGATGGGCAAGGCGGGCTCCTATGCCGCGCAAGGCATCGGAACTTCGATGATTGATTCCCTCACCGGCAGCTATACCAATGTCGTGGGCCTCCCGATTTCGCAGGTGATCGAAGACCTCGAAAAGAAGTTTGGAATTCTCCCAGGCTGGTCTAAACAGGACGCATGAGTTTCAACGAGTCACTGCAACGGAATTATCAGTCCATTCGAGACCGGATCGTGAAGGCCGCCGGAAGTCCGGAAGCGGCTGAAAAAATCACGTTGATCGCGGTGACCAAAACGCAGCCGATCGAAGCCATAGAAGAACTCCATCGCCTCGGTCACCGCGACTTCGGTGAGAACTACGTGCAGGAGATGGTCGAGAAGGCCACCACTCTGTCCGCCAGAGGACTTTCAGGGATCCGCTGGCATTTCATCGGGCACCTTCAGACCAACAAGGTGAAGAACGTTCTGCCCTATGCGCATGCGATCCACGCCGTGGACTCGGAGAAGCTTGCCCGCGAGATCGCTCGCCAGGCTCAGAAGTTCAATATCGGCCCCATCCCCGTCTTCGTTTCCGTGAACCTCCACTATGAAACGACCAAGACCGGGTTCAAGCCGGATGAACTTGAAAAATTCACGGCTCTGATCGCTTCCTTCCCGGAACTCAAGATCCTGGGGCTGATGTGCATCCCTTCGCCCGCCGGTAATGTGGCGCGGTCCTTTGCAGACCTGAGGGAACTTGAAAAGGACTGCCGACCCTCCACTCAGGGGGCACTTTCGATGGGAATGACGCAAGATTTCGAAGAAGGGATTCGCCAGGGCTCCACACACATCCGTGTCGGAACCGCTCTTTTCGGCGAAAGACCGCCCAAAACGCCCACTCCTCCCCCTTTGCAATGAGTGACTTGGCTTAGACCAAAAGGTTGTGTTACAAAGTGTGCGATGCACCCATAGCTCAGCTGGATAGAGTGCCGGTTTCCGAAGCCGTAGGTCAGTGGTTCGAATCCACTTGGGTGCACCATTTCAAACTCAACTCCTTCCAAAAAATCCCACTCGTGAAAATGCCGCGGTGATCGGCCAACAGGATTTGCCTGATCATTCGGAGCCAGACATTTGATTGCTTTGCGCCTGAAGGACGCGACGCTCACTTGAGCCGCGGGCACTCTCGCGGACCTGCTCCATCAGAATGGGGTCATTCTTCAAATCAGGCTCGAGGAGGTCACTCGGGCAGATCGTCCTGTCGCGACCGGCACTTTGAAGTCGCGCAAGAATCTGTTTTTTTGAAATCAGTTCTGATTTTGAGGAGCCGAAGTCAGACCGGACTGGCGAACGCGGTTGCGTAACAGAAGGTGGCATCTTCAAAACGTTCCAACATCAACTCGGCAGCCTGCGCCTGGCTGAGTCCTGCCACAAGAAGAGACAGAGTCAAAAAAGGATCAACCTGCGAGAGCAGATGGATCCTTTTCTGTTCAAAACCTTGATGACGACGCTGGGGGGCGCCGATTTCAAGTACCGTAATACGCGTGCTGTTCAACAGTCGGCTGGCGCATCGACACGCCAGAATCCATGGTCATCGAAACATCGGGCATCAGGCGGAGCTGGCGATCCGCGTCCATGAAAAACTGCTCTCTCTGGTGATCTGCCACGGCATTGAGAAACCGGCAGCTCTCGTCTTCCGAAAGTTTGAGCTTGCGAATGACTTTGAGACAGATCAGGAGTGAAAGGGTCTGCTTGCCCTTCAGGATACGGCTGATCGCACTGGGATCGATTTCGAGATCACGAGCGAACGCACGCAGTGAGTAAGACGAATTTTTCTGTTTGCGGGCCAGAAGTTCGTCCCGGATTCTTTCGATATAAAACGGTTCTGCTCTGTTCATTTTCGATCCTTAGCTCCGGCACCAAACTGATGCAGGTGAGTAAAAAAATTTTTCAACTGGGTGTTCAGCAAAAGAAAACTCATCCACACTTCGGGAATCAAGAAACTCGAAAGAGAATCGATCATCAACGTTGCCGTTTTCTCCCACACTCGCTTCTTGAGGCTGTAGCTACAGAAAGTTATGGAGTTTGGCAAACTAACAAAGTTTTTAATTATAGGTTTATGTAGAATTGACTCACCATGTGCATTCGGCATGCATGTGAAATGCAATATGCACTGTTTTTTGTCGATTTTTGCCCGTTTTTATCCGTTTCCGCTCGCTGAGGCTCAACGAGAAAGATGGAACTTCATGAATGAAAATTCAAACCTCCTCAGTCGGTGGTCATCACCGGCGGAAGCGATGGCGGGTATTTTTTCAATGCGTGGATTCATAGTAGGCTTGCTCGCGCGTAGAAACCATCAGCTCAATGAGGTTGCGAAAAACTTCATCCGTAACGGAGCCACTCAAGTTCACACTCAAAGCTGTGACATCACCGACTCAAACGCTCTTCGAAAGTGTCTTGAAAATATCTGATTTTCAACATGAATTGCGGATATTTTCATTGCGAATGCAGGCATCGATGGTCGCACGTTGTCCAAGGTGGACTCCTTCAACGAAGCGGTGAACTTTTTTTCGGTCAATCGGGTCGGCGCTGTGGATGGAATTCGCGGACTCGCGATCTCCACAAAACGACTTGAGACCTCGCGGCGTGAAAGTCTGGATCGTGAAAGTGCTGCCAGCCTGGCTTTACAAGCGAACGATCTCAAGTCAGGCCAGAAAATTCTGACTCACATCCCTTTCATGGATTGGTGGATGTTCTGCCTTGAAAGGCGGATGAGGGGAAACCCCACGGTGCTCAGCGTGGCCAGGATGGAGATCAACCAGATGGGGGAACTCTGAAAGATCGAGATGCTCAGAACTGACGGATCTGGAAACGCACTTCCCAGCAGCTCCCTAATCCAGGAAAATGCGAGTGCATCGAGCGTCGCGCCCAGCACGCAGGAAAACGCTCCCAGCAAAAGCCCTTCACAGAGAAGCCAGCTCGCGACCTGCATCCTTGAATAACCCATCGCACGGAGTACGGCGAGCTGGATGGACATCCCGTCAAAGCGGGTGATCATCATCGCGGCGACGGAGAGTCCACTGAGAAAAAGAATCAGTGAACTGATGAAGATTCCCAGCCTGCGTCCCGACCCGGTCAACTCTTCGAGTTTTTCCTTTGCATCCGAAACTCGAATGATCTGTCCGACCGTTCTCTGGTTGATGAGACTCTGCAGGGGAACAAATGCACCTGGCTCAAGGTAAATGAGAAAGTAATGAAGGACGTCCGCGTTCCAGATGGATTGATTTTTTTCAGGCGACTTCGTCGCTGCTGCCGCCATCTCCCGCGAGAGAACAGCTTTTGCCTGCGGAAGAGTCGCGTAAAGGGCCCGATCCCATGCCGTATCCTTCGGTCTGAAGATCCCCACCACATGCAGAGGCAAAGGTACCCCGGGTTCTCCTCCCGTCCACACTTGTGCGGGAACCAGGTCCCCGATGCCCAGGCCTTCGGCCTCACTGACCAGCGCCCCAAGAACCACTTCACCTTCTCGCGCCGCCCAGCGACCCTGGGCGAATTCAAGATTGTCCTCAGAAATGGGCCGCCTCAGAAAAGTCTCATCGGTCCCGATCACGCGGTGATCCTTGTACTTGCCGAAGAAGATCAGAGGAATGATCGAACGAATGGAGTTTGACCTCGTCTCCGTCCCATCTTCGAAATGGACCGGAACGCGCTGCCGAAGGCTCTGAAAAAGTTTTTCAGGCAGGTACCCCGGGTAATCCCCTTCCAGTTGAAGACTCCCGAGAAGGATGTCGATGCTTCCGGACTTGGCCCCGACCACTGCATCTCCGCCGTGAGCGAGGTGCGAGAAACGTTCTTCAGACAGACGATCCAGGCGGTAGATGATGCCACTGCATCCCACCGAAATGCCGATGGCAAGAAAGGCGATGGCTGTGGGGACTTTCCTGCGAGTGAGATTGAGGTACGCCAGGCGCCAGGATCTCATGAAGTGACCCACTCATCAAAATTCAGCCGCTTTGTGAAAAACTTCTCGATCCGGTGATCGTGGCTGACGACAATCAGGGTCTTGCCCTCAGTCGCCTGAAACAGGGAGTTGAGAATCAGGTCCGTATTGGCGTCATCCAGGCTTGAAGTGGGTTCATCAGCAAGAACGATGTCAGGAAGTGTTGCCAGCACGCGAGCCACGGCTACCCGCTGTTGCTCCCCAAGGCTCATCGACCCGCTCTGCTGTGAAGACAGGTGAGACATACCGACCTGCTCCAAAGCCCGAGTCGCCTTCAGTGAGGCATCAGGTGCCGAGTGAAGACCGAGCAGAACATTTTCATGAGCCGTGAGGTGCTCAAACAGATTCAGTCTCTGAAAGATGATTCCAAAATGATTCTTTCTCAGATCACTGCGTTGCCGGTCTGACAACGAGCTCAGAGTGTGCTCTCCAATCCTGACTGTTCCTGAGTCAGGGAGAAAGAGGCCGGCAAGGAGATGCAGCAGTGTGGTCTTTCCTCTGCCGCTTGGGCCCTGAATCAGGACACGACTGCCAAAGAGGATTTCCAGGCTTCTGATCTCAAAGAGGAATTTTGCGGCTTCCGGAAGGCGAACCTGAATCTTCTCCAATCTGATGTCCATGACTGCCCTTGTTCCCGTCGTTTGGGTTCATCTTCGATTGGTGCTGGCGCTGAGGACCCAGTCTGAACTGAAGATCTTTTCATAATGATTGAAAATTTCTGGACTCGTCAGAACGATTGCCGCCTCACGATTGTTCAGGATCGAGTTATAATCCCAATTGATGGAGCTGACCAGAGTCAGACGCCCATCAATCAAGGCACCCTTGTTATGAATGTAATCCACTCCCATGGCTTTCACATTCGCGATTCTGGCAGTCAGGTTCGGTTTGCCATTCCGCTGGGCGAGCTGATTGAGTAGGTCCACACAGATTCGGTTCCTGGGTCTGGCGGGTTTTCCAGGTTTGTCAAACGTGTGGTCATCATTCAGAAGCACCCGAATCTGGACTCCACGTTTTGCGGCGGAGACCAGCGCATCCACCAGCGGTGAGCGATCAGCACCGTTCCACGCCGAATCAAAGGTCATCTGCTGCAGATCAATGGAGACCCCCGCGTGCGTGATCAGACTCAGCAGGCCACTCAGGCTCGACTCGGGCGAGAGAATGGTCTCCACCTTCGAGGCATGGAGCACCGGAAAGGCATTCAGGCCGGGTCCCGCTAAGTTCGCCGAAACGGCCCCGTTCCGAGCACGTGATGGAGATTGCACAGTCAGATCCCTCACATCCCCCTGAGTCAGGTCACTGTCTTCCAGAAAAAGCTGATGAAAGTCTGAGGCGAGGGCCGGGTCCGAGACCAGAACTTCCCAGCCTCGGTTCCCGATGGAACCTGGTTCGGGATTGCCCGTAGGTGAATAATTTTCAGAGCCGATCAGAAGGGCCGCGCCATCAATGACCGCATACTTGGCGTGATCAAATCGAAACCGGCGCCCGCTTCTTCCCGGAAGCTGAATCATTTCATAAAGGTGATTGGATGATGCGGACTGAGTTCTCATGGCTGCAACCAGCTGCTTCTGAATCTCGCGGGCCGCCGACGAAAGTCCGCTCACGGGGGCACCTTCTTCGAGAATCTCCACTTTGACACCTGAATGGATGCGTTCGATCAGTGCGTCGGCCACTTTCTGAGAAGTCAGGTCATAAATATTGAGGAAGATCGAAGACCGGGCACTTTTCAAAGTCTCGACGGTCAGGGCCAGATCATTCCCCGGAGCTTCACTGACTCTGACGTCGGAGCAGATCGCCGAAGTTGAAAGAAGAGCGAGTGAGAACCACGCCAGAATCAAAACGGAAGCTGCAGAAGTTGACTTGAACATGATTTTTCTTCCCCCGAAGAGTCATCGAGAACTTCCTAAAAAGTGTGCACTTTGCAATACCTGATTATCCTCAGGGCAGCACGTTGATAAATCTAGGAATTTCCACAGGAATTCATTTTTTAAATAACGCATTTAGCCAGTCACCCAGATCGATTTGCGCCCGCACCTGATCGGTGCCATAAGAGGAGCATGAAAATATTCTCAGCTCTGGTTCTGTCCCTGATGATTTCCGGCACCTCGGCTTTCGCTGATGAAGGAACGATCCATGTCAGCTTCAACCACCTCCGGAATGAACGCGGACAGATCCTCGTGAGCCTCTACGATTCGGCAGAAGGGTTTCCGAACGAAGCCCGCGCGGCTCTGAGAACCGCAGTGGTCCCGCTCGATTCAGGTCATCCCGAGATCACCTTCGAGAACCTGCCGTTCGGGGACTATGCGATCGCCGTGGTTCATGATGAGAACAAGAACGGTAAACTCGACCTGGCGGCACTCGGCTGGCCCAAGGAAGGCTACGGCGCATCTGAAAATCCCGCCATGTCCCGAAGAAGCCCCCGTTTTGACGAAGCCCAGTTCACTGTCGAAGCGGCAATGACGGAGCTTGAAATCCAGCTTCAGTACTTTCACCTCTTCAATTGATGGCCACTCAGGAGATCGCAGTCAAAATCCGCAGTCAGACGGACGAAGTCTCCATAGGGAGCGTTCAGCTGGAGATCTGGGATCAGAAGGAAAGAATGAGACGCGCCCTGAAGCTGCTGGCTCTGCTCTGGGGAATCGGAATTTTCTGCGTGATCCTTCCACTGGTTCACTTCTTCCTGGTTCCAAGCTTTCTGATTGCAGGCCCCATTGCCGCGTCGATCGTCTATGCGAAAGACCGGATGATTCTCGGTGGAAAAGGTCTCTGCCCTCACTGCAAACAGGATCTGCCCATCGCCAAGACCCAGGACCAGTGGCCGATCTCCGACTTATGCACAGTATGTCAAAGCGCGCTTTCTATAGAGAAAGTGTAAAATAGCCTGGCCCCCCGCGCAATCTCCTTGCCTAGGTCGATTCTCTGAACTATCTGGCGTGGATGCATCTTACCTGGATTGATTACCTGATTATCGCCATCTACTTCGTGTTCGTTCTTGGTATTGGCTACTTCCTCAAAAGGAAGATCAAAAGCAGCAGCGACTTTTTGATGAGTGGACGTTCCATCCCCCTCTGGATCACGAGCATGGCGTTCGTGTCTGCGAACCTCGGGGCCCAGGAAGTCATCGGGATGTCGGCTTCGGGCGCGAAGTACGGAATGATGACCAGCCACTTCTACTGGCTCGGCGCCATTCCTGCGATGGTATTTCTCGGAATCTTCATGATGCCTTTCTACTACGGCAGTAAAGCGAGATCCGTTCCGGAGTATCTGGTGCTCCGCTTCGACGAGAAGACCCGAGGATTGAACGCTCTGTCTTTTGCGGCGATGACCGTGTTCTCTTCCGGAGTGTCGCTGTATGCTCTTGCTCTTCTCCTCAAGACTCTGCTGGGCTGGAGCTTTGAAACTTCGATCATGCTCTCTGCCGGGATCGTCATGGTCTACACCCTGCTCGGCGGCCTCACGAGCGCGATCTACAATGAAGTCCTTCAGTTTTTTCTGATTGTTCTCGGCATCGCACCTCTCGTCTACGTCGGGCTCCATCACGTCGGCGGCTGGGAGGGCATGAAAGCTCACCTTGAACCCGTCATGCTCCACACCTGGAAGTACATGGGCAACGCCTCGGACAATCCCATGAACGTCGACCTCTACAGCATGATGATGGGTCTCGGCTTTGTCCTTTCGTTCGGTTACTGGTGCACGGATTTTCTCGTCGTCCAGCGCGCCATGGTCGCTCCCGACATGGCCAGTGCCCAGAAGACTCCTCTCATTGCGGCCGTGCCGAAGATGCTCCTGCCTTTCATCGTCATCTTGCCTGGACTCATCGCGGTCGCTCTGACTCGCATGGGTGGCGACTTCACGTTGCCGCTCAAAATGGATGGCCGCGTTGATTACGACATGACTCTCCCAACGATGCTCTCGCACTTCTATCCAACCGGACTTCTCGGAGTCGGCCTGACGGCCCTGATGGCGTCTTTCATGTCCGGGATGGCCGGTAACGTCACCGCTTTCAACTCGGTGTGGACCTACGATATCTATCAAGCCTACTTCAACAAGAACGCTTCGGATGACCATTACCTGCGCGTCGGCAAGATGACGACCATCATCGGGATCCTGATCTCCGTGGCGACGGCTTATCTTGCCCGCAGCTTCAACAACATCATGGATCTTCTCCAACTCGTGTTCGGTTTTGTGAATGCTCCGCTTTTCGCCACTTTCCTTCTGGGAATGTTCTGGAAGAGAACGACCAGCAACGGCGCCTTTTACGGCCTGCTCAGCGGAACTTTCGGGGCAGCAGTCGTTCATGGAATCACTTCGGCCGAAGGCAAGGGCGGCTGGCTCGTCTCCACTCCCGTTCACGTGTTTCAGTCCACCATGGCTCAGGCTTTCGGGATCGCGATCGCTTCGTGGACAACCTGCTTCATCGTGACCATCCTCATCAGCTTCGTCACGAAACCGAAGAAGGACTCAGAAATGGTGGGTTTGGTCTACAGCCTCACTGCACGTCCAAAGGCCGCAAAGATGGCCTGGTACAAGCGTCCAGCAGCACTTGCCGCACTTGTCCTGATCACGACCTTCATCTTCAACCTGATTTTCTACTGAACTCAACAGGAACTAGGCAATTATGGAAAAGCGACTTTCTGATTTGAGATTTGTGATCGGCCTGTTCTTTTTGATCGTCAGCGTGATTCTGATTCTCAAAGGCATGACGGACGATCCCACGCCACTTCATCTGAACATTTTTTCAGGCTCCATCATGCTGGTGTTTTCAATCATCATGATCACGCTGCACCTGATGGACAAGCGTTACCGGATTTAACACTGATCATCCCAGGCACTTAAACTAAAACGCGGGCAAAATTGAAAATGGTCAACAGGCAGAAGACACCTTCAATCCATTTCCTGTACTCGCTTCGCGCGCTGGACTCTGTTCTGGATTTCGAATCGGGCGCTTTATCTTTACGGCACATCACTGCTTTGCAACAGGAGAGAGACTGATCCGGGCTTACTTCGGCGATTCCGGGCTTGAAGTCGGGCTTGACGCCTCTGCCCCAGATTACGATGAAGCAGACGTCGTCAATCGAGTGAAATCAGATTTAGGATTTTTTTCGATATAAAAAAGTGACTCTGGCCAGTTTCAAGGTTTCTGGTCTGATTCACCCACGATTAAAGTTTCATGTACACTCATTCCAAACTCAGAATCCATCAGCATTCATGGATTTGGACCAGCCGATGGGAGCGGCACATGACGGACGCTAACAGTCCAATCGACGTACTTTCCGGAGACTTGGAAAGATTTCAGACTTCTCAAGAACCCACAGCGGCTGCTACCTTGCGAATTCGTGATAGTCCGATTTTCTCAACATCGGGCTTACGTCGGGGTGACTCAGGCGGGCCAGCTTTTTGGCAATGCGCAAATCACTCCGAAACCCAAGCAGGAGCAGTCATTCACGTCTTAGAGGACCAGCCTACGGGGCAATCTTTAATGGGAATTGTTACATCCTTTTCAAATGAATCGACCCGTAAGTTCCTTTATAAAATGAAACACCTGATCTGAATGACGTGATTGATTCAAATTGTCGCCCGTGACTTCCTTGCAAAGCGAATCAAAAATTTCACGAATAGTAAGGCTGCGTGCCCGTCGAATGATCCGTCACATCGACGATTTCAGTGAGCTGAGGAAACTTCGAGAAAATGATTCTCTCCACACCCTGTTTCAGAGTGACTGCTGCCGAACTGCAGCCTTTGCAGCCGCCACTCATGGTGACGTAAAGCCGGGTACCGCGGATGTCCTCCAGTTTGATGTGACCCCCGTGCGAGGCGACCGATGGATTCACTTCGGCATCGAGAACCTGCTGAACTTGCCCGCGCAAATCTCCCGCCTGAAGAACTGGACCTTTGAGCTTCTCACGGTATGACGCCGGGATAAGCGATGCTCCTTGCGCGCGAGCTTCAGAAAACGCCTGACGAATCGCCTGCCCCACCTGTTTACCTAAAATCTGCCACGAGTCGGTCCCTGTCTTTGCAACCGTGATGCTCGTGACGGAGATCATGACCTGCGAAACCCCAGGGAGAGCGAAGAGTGCCTCCAGGAGAGGCGCTCCTTCCGCTTTCGACTTGTCCGAGCAATTGAAAGTTTCTTCGGAAACCGGTTCGGTCAGGCTGAAAATGCAGACCTGGGGATCGGAAGTCGGATGAGCCGTGATCTTGAGTTCACCCAGGGAAGCCGGATGAACGGTCGTCGTCGGATTCATTTCAGACATCAAATGCCTCCTGCTGGACTTTCCTGGACTGTGAAGCCAGTTGCTGCAGATTCTTGAAAGGATAGATACCGGTGTTGTGACCGTCTGAAAATTTCACGGTGACTGCGTATCGACCCACGCGGTCCACGCTCTTCACCTGAATGTCGAGCGGAACACGATTGGGATCCAGGATCCGCTTTCCGGTATTTTCATCCACACACATCGCGCAACCGCAGTTCACCCGCAGCTGATGAGCCCGGTAAACGCTGGTTTCATCATTCGGCCAACGGAGAAGAACTTCGCCGCTTGCAGCGAGCGTGATTTCCTCGGGTTCCGTACCGTTCTGGGTCTGTTTGAGAATTTTCATCTGAGCCTGAACCGCGTTTGAAAAAGCAAGAATGGCCTGAGCGGCAGGGGACTCTGAAGTCTTTGCGAGAACCGGGATGCCTTCATCTCCACTCATCATGATCTCTGGATCCAGTGGGAGCGATCCAAGAAATGGAACTCCGAGTTCCTTCGCGAGGCGTGCGCCGCCACCTTCCTTGAAGATCGCGGTCTCGACTCCGCAGTGCTTGCAGGTGAAGCCACTCATGTTCTCCACGATTCCAAGAATCGGAACATTGAGCTGCTCAAACATCTTGAGACCTTTTTTCGCGATCCCGAGGGCGACTTCCTGAGGAGTGGTGACGATCACGGCGCCCGAGAGTGCAGCCTGTTGAGCGATGGTCAACTGCACATCGCCTGTCCCCGGAGGCAGATCAAGAAGGAGGTAATCGAGGGAACCCCACTGCACTCCTGAAATGAACTGCTGAATCACTTTCATCGCCATCGGAGCGCGCCACACGACAGGCCCGTCGTGACCCATGAGGAGGCCCATCGACATGAATTTCACGCCATGCTTTTCGGTCGGAACAAGCTGTCCTTCAGTCGCGTGATTTTCATTCGCATTTGCGCCGAACATTCCAGGCTGACTCGGACCATAGATATCAGCATCCATGATGCCAACCGTCGCGCCTGAAAATCTGAGAGCGACCGCAAGATTTGCGGTGACCGTGGATTTGCCCACGCCGCCTTTGCCGCTGGCAATGGCGATGATGTTCTTCACTGCAGACAGGCTTTGGGGAGTGGACGGACCCGTGGTCTTCGCCTGGGGAGTGGGTGCGCGAGCCGTGGCAGTTGCGCCGGCCGGTGCGTGGCTGTGCTCGGGATCGGCAGTGTGACCATCAGAATGCCCTGCACCATGAGAACAGGAAGCTGAGTGGACATGGCCCGAGCCAGTGGAGTGAGACGTGGGAGATTGAGCCGTTTTCTTGCGATTCCAGAATGCCATAGCGCGACTCTAATCCAGCCAGGGAAGGGTGTCAAAGTCAGTAGTCGGAAAGTACCCCCTCACAACCCCATTTCGAGTGAGGAAAAAGCCGGTTCAGGATCGACCAGCCCAGTCCCTGGGGCTTTGTGTGGCCGGTGACCGCATTGGCCACGGACCGCTTCGCTTCAAGAGCGGCTCCCTGGATCCACTGCAGCCCGCTGGCATCAGGGCTCACTTTGAAACCTCGATGCAGGTATCCGGTTCGAATGGAGTCATTGAGCATTTTGGCGAAGTGGAGACCACCGATGGTTTCCCGGGCGATCAGGCCCTGTTCCATCCACTGTGGGAGAAACTTGTCGAGATTGTAGACGAAACCACCCGCGTAGTGGTTATAAACGCTTCGCAAAAGCGCACCGTCAAGTTCAGACTGGTGGTACTCCTTGGCGAAGTCGTTGATGAAGGGAAGTGAGTTTGCTTTGGGAAGCTTCAGCGCCGCGCGGTATTGAAAATCCACATCAAAGCCGCCGAGATCCCGGAAAATATATTTGCCTGTCGGAAGCCCGTCCTCCCCCAGCTCAAGCAGGCTGTTCTGCGCATGGGCTTCCATGCTGAAACCATGATCAATCGTGGTCGAAATCCAGGTTCGGACAAAGGGTTCGATGATGCGAGTGCGGACGAATTCACTTGGACTCTGGCCGCTTTTGTTGATCATCTCAACGAGAAGAGGTGGACCTTGCGCAGTACCACCGCCATAAAGTGCGAAAAGCGAAACGAAGGATCGTTTTCCTTCGACGATGCCTTCTGGAAACTCGCGGATCAGCATTCCGCCTCGATCCATCCCCTGAGGGATGACACCCAGAGTTTCGGGCATCCATTCAAATCCCCGGGGCAGCAGCTCTCGAGACGCCTGAAAAGTGTTGTGTGTTCCGATGGAACGCGAGATTTCGGAGATGGGGATCGTGCGCACGACCGCACTCACTTCCTTGTTCAGGCTGACTTTGGCCATGAAAGGAGTGACGCCTTCTTTCCAGACCAACAGACTCCGTGACGAAGAAGTTGCTGTGGCATGAAAGCTGTCAGCAGGAGTCGCCGACTTCAGAAATTCGGCATAGAGAGACTCGGATTCCGGGTGCACGAAGAAGCGGACCTGCTCGACCCCGTTGTGATCTCGGAACATGATCTTGCGAATCGATTCGTTCATCCCATCGCCTTTGAAAGCGTGAGTCAGCGATTCGTCGACCCAGTAGCTGGGAAGATCAAAGACATTCCCATTTTCCGGCGCGTAGAACTGATCCTGGGTGTTTCCCTTGCCCATGTTGAGCCGATCGGGATCCACTGAAAGAGACATGCGTTTCTGCTCAGTCTCCAGAAAATCGATCAGAGATTTTGGCAGCAGGGACTTTGGACCAGGTTCCTGGCAGTGCGCCGCCTGAGTGAACAGGCTCGAAACAGCGGCAAAGAGCAGTGGGAGAAACAGATACTTTGATTGAGTCATGAACTATCCCCGTTCTGAGTTATCGGGTTCCAAGCGGGGTTGCTTGAATCTGATGCACCCCCCTTGTGAACTGTCGCATTTCCATCGCAGTTTCAGTCACTTGCCAGAAAATCGGCCCGGAACTTGAGTTTGAAACAGATGGGGTCGATAGGGTGAGGTGAACCTCCATCTCTTTTCATTCAGCATTTTCACGGTAGGATTGGTCACTTGCACTCAGGCGTTCTCCGCTGGACCCTCTGTTGAGCCGCCTGCACCGCCCTGTACGGTACTGCTGCGCGCGCCCACAATTCAGCCCTGGCAACCCAGGTTTGAACAGCCGAAACTCGGGGTTGAGGATCTGCTCCCTCTCACTTTCATTGCGGAGATCAAAAAAACTTTGGGCAAAGTGCCCTATGCTGAATCCAAGCGAACCGGTGAAGAGATCGCCTTTCGCATTCGGTTTGCCCAGGGAGTTCCTTCGTTCATCAGCTGGAAGTTCATTCTGGATCCCAGGCACCCAGAGTCCATCGGAATTGACGGCCTGAGGCTCGAAAATCCCATCGCCACCAAACCCAGGGAAAATCTGCATTCTTCGCAGATGAAAAGCGGACTTCCGATGGAGGTCTTTCGCTTTGCTCGTGAGCAGCTTTTCGAAATAGCCCGCAAGGGTGGCTTCACGAAGCTCACGACACATGGGAGCCAGAACTATCTGGTGGCAGCACTCTACCGTCGCATGGTGGGCATGAAACCTGTCACCGGTGTTTCTGACCAGGTGTTTGAGCTTCTCGATTTCTGCTACCTGTATGCAACCCGCAGATTGCCCGTTGAGGAGCGCATCACTTCCATCGATGACTTCAATCACGTGATCGGGGACTATCACGGTTATACCACAAGTGAGCGGGCTCAATTCTTTTGGGACCAGTATCAGAAGTCCGGGATTGAAAAATCCGACTTTACCCTGTTGAAAGACGATCAGGGCCAGGTGATCGGCTT
Source organism: Oligoflexia bacterium (assembly GCA_014378465.1). Classification (GTDB taxonomy): domain Bacteria; phylum Bdellovibrionota; class UBA1018; order UBA1018; family UBA1018; genus UBA1018. Next base: position 61,353 of record JACMNQ010000052.1, read on the forward strand.
CATCGATCTCGCATCGAAAAGCAGAGCATCCCGCCTCTATTTCATCAACACTCTGGTCCCCCGGAAGCCGATTCTGCAATACCGCGACCTGGGCAGAAACAACGTGCTCGGCCTGGAACTGGAACTCCATTGATCTCAAGACTTGTGACATATTAACCGATAAACCTGTCACAGGAGTTTTCTATGCCAAGCGTCAGTCGTGAACAGGTGCATGCGCGGGTCATGAGCGATGCAACCAATTCCAGCCATTTCGTGTGGCTCCTGGCCGACCTGAAATTCTACCAGACCGAAGACTCTTCGATCTTCGCTTACGTCAAAGGTCCGCGAGTGACTCTCGTCGCTCTCGAGCCGCTCCTCAGTGAACAGCACGTGAACTTCGAAAAACAGTGGAATGAATTTCGCGAAGCAGTCGCGCCCGGTGCCGTCGCTTTCGTCTCCATTTATGAGCCTTTCGCGGAACAAATCCGCCGCCTGGGCTTCGGCATTTTGCCCCTCGGGAGTGAACCCTGGGTCAAACTGAGTGAAGCTTTCCCCACCGGAAACGCGGGTAAAGGAGTCCGCTCTGCACGCAATCACGCCATCAAAGCTGGACTCACGAGCGAAGAGTGGAGTTTCAAAAAAATCCTGAGTGATGAAAACCGCGCACTTTTGACAGAAATCTATCAGGACTGGGCCGAGCCACGCGTTCTGCAATTGTCGGGATTCACGCTCTCAACGGACGCTTTCGCTTTTGCTGAATCTCGTCGGTATTTCATTGTGAGATCCAAAGAGCGAGTGGAGGGCTACGTCGTGGCCAGTCCAGTGGCCAAGACCCGCTCTCACTACCTCGAAGACATTATCCTGCGCCGCGATGCTGCGAGAGGGGCGGGAGAGTTCATCACCCTCGAAGCTCTCATTGCTCTCGACAAGTCAGGCTCGCATGAGGCCAGTCTTGGAGTGGTCGCTTCTTCAGGCATCACTGCCAAAGACGGGCAAGGGCTGCCTGCCTGGATCCGCATGCTCTTCATCGGCTTACCCACTTACCTGCCATTCTTTTACAATTCAGCCGGCCAGGAAATTTATCGCAAACGTTTCAAACCCCATCGCTGGGCAAGAGTTTTTCTGGCTGCGCACCCAGGAAACTCCGGCATGAGTCCCTCCCGCCTCTGGCTGGGAACGATTCGGGCACTGATTAGCGCTCTGGAGCCGAAGTTTCGTCCACGTCTTTCACATGTCACTGCACCGATTTTGAAGTGGGTTCAAAAGTATCCCCTCTCGATTTCCGTCACTACTCTGAATTTCGTCTTCTATTTCATCCTAAATGACTCCAGAGGCAGACTGCCCGGCAGCCTGCTGGATCGTTTTGGATTTTCTCCGGCAGCTCCCGTATCAGAGTGGATTTACCGAAGCATTGCAAACGATTATCTTTACCTGAATGCAACTCACTTTTACTGGGGCACACTCACTCTCGCCGCCCTCCTTATCTGGGCTGAACGCTCGCATAAACGCTCTTTCATCATTCCATTTTTCATCGGCGCCACCTTGTTCGATGATCTCTTGAGCTACGTGATTCTGCTTCTCCCTCTGAAACATTTTCAACCAGAACTTTTTTCAGCCGTGGTACAACCCAAGGACGTGGGCGGTTCACTCATCATCGCTTCGCTGCTCGGACTTCAACTTTGCCAATTCAGGAAGAACCGGGAACTCCTCTTCTGCCTCGCAAGTTTGCTCTCCATCCTGACGGTCGTCTGGTTGGCAAAGCTCAGCCCGGTGCTGATCCTCAATTTGAATCACTTCATTGCCCTGATCGCCGGTTTCACGATTGGCAAATTGCGTTTTGAATGGACTCGGATCATCAGTCGTCGTGTAGCTGGCGGCAAATCCCCTGTTGTGAATCAAAAAGTCAAAGCGGCGGAGATCCCCAGAGGCGAAGTCGATACGTAAGCTTGAGACTTTTTAACCAGAAGAAAAGTTTCCACCCCCAGCACCACGACTGACCAGAAATGAAGCGTGATGCCTTTTCCGAGTTTCCCGTGATCAAGGTACGCGAGCGCACCCAGGTAGGTGCCACTGATCGCGGCAGTGAGGTATCCTTCGGGAGAATGCGAAAAAGTGAAAGCGGCCGTGCTGGCCGCCACAGATAGGGCAGGCGATCCTGTTGCAAAATAGGCTTCGTTCTGAATGAACCCGCGATAAAACATCTCTTCCGGGGCGCCGCTGCCGAAAGGGTACAGAATGGTCTGATTGAAGGCGATCAGACCGTTTGACCGAGTGTTCAGCGGCTGGGTCGGCGTCAAACCGTGTCTCATCTGGCTCGTGTAATCCCAAACCACAAAACCCGTGAGCAGTCCCAGTGGAACATAGACCCACGCACTCGAAATATTTTCGCTGCGAAAGGGCTCCAGTAGAAGTTCTTTGCTGGAATGTTCCTCCAGGCCCTGTCCCAGATCGCCGCCGCGTCTCTTGAGTGCTTCACGGTAGGCTTCAAAGACATTCATCATGTGGTACTTCAGACCGATTTCCTGAAGAAACGCGGCACCAATGGGGCGAGTCAGATCCACTGGAGTCAGGTTGAATCCAGATCCCCGTACCCCGGAAGTCTGAACGTATCGAAGGCAGCGCCGAGTGGCGGGATTATACTTTTGACAAGATCTTCGTGCGCCACCCACTCCGGTTTGAGCAGTCGGATACGCTTCGGGCACGCCATCCAGCGTAAAGGGAGTTCTTTCTGAGAGGCCGTAACCGAAACCAAAAGTGAGGCCTTCAACGGCAGCTTCTCCCAAAGCCGAACCCGGCTCCCCGAGCAAAAGGCGCCCTCCGCCAGGAATTAAAGTGTTAAACCATCCCACCGTATGAGGATTGGGAGAATCTGCGGGCTCGGCGCGCGAAGTCTGAGGCAAAAAGGAGATGGAGATGAGCCAAAGGAACAGGAAAAGGACTTTCCTCAGACGGATATCAAGCTCTGAACGAAGCTTCCTCATGATCTGGAAATAACATGTGTCCACTCTGACCCAAAGGCAAGAATGGACACTCTTTCACAAATACGCGATTCAATTTAGCATGAGAGTCAGGCAAGGAAAGAATCTCTATGCGAACCAAATCAAACCTCTTCAGTCGATGGCACACCGGTATGGCGACGTGCGTTCTGCTGCTCATTTCCAATCAGACAATGGCAAGCCCTCCGCCACGAACTGAAAAAAGCAGTGCCACTGAACTTCAGGCGCTTCTTGGAGCACGTCAACTGCCAGCTGCTCTGGGAACCCAATCGCCCATTGCCCAGATCGTTTTCGTCTCCTCTGACCCTGCCGGAAGAGTGATCTATCAGATTTCCAACGGGCGCTGCACCCTGCGGGTGGCTCTGCAGTATCAAGCTCTTGCAAAATACCCCAGCGGCCCCGTCTTTCCAACCTGGAGTGAAATTGTCCAGAAGGGCTCGGGATGTCCATGAGATCAAAGGTTTTGAACATGAACCGGTCTACCTGGACGGCCCTCCTCACTCTGGTGTTCGCTCTAGCACTCACTCAGGCAATCGTGGCATGCGACCCACTCGAGGGAACGCCCGTGACTGAAGCCGCTGCAGAGTCCAAACAAGTTTCCGGCGTGACTTTTCAAGCTGACCAGTACCGCCTCGATGTTCTGAATGATAACCCGGATGGATACTGGCGCCTCGGAGAAGCTGATGTGGCAGAAGCGGCAAAAGATGAAACCCTTGGAGCGCACAACGGAACTTACCACTCGTCTGCAATCGTAGGCGTGCCCGGCCCTATCCTCGCTGACCCGTCGATTCTGTCGCCACCCTCGGGGAGCGGCAGTCTCGGCACGACGCCTGTCGTGCAGCTTCCGAACTCAGTTTCAATCGCTGCAAATACGAGCTCGGCACTCGAATTCTGGGTGAACATCTCCTCTTCTTTTTACACCGGGTCTGTCACGATCGCTTCCTGGGGCGGCGGCGCCACGAATCTGAGTTTCGATGCCACGACAAAAATTTTGAGTGCCCAGGTAACGGATGATTTGGCTCAAGCTGCCGCCCTGCCGCTCAACTTCAGTCTCGATCTGGATCAGTGGGTTCATCTGGTCTGGGTCATCACTCCGCAAATTTCTGGAGGCGGCGTACAGAAACTCTACATGAATGGCCAACTCGCTGCTCAAGGGCCTTTGGCGGCGGGCGGATCTCCTTGGGTGAGCGGTCTGGTCCTGGGCGGTGGAGCAACTGATGCGCAGGCGTACTTTTCGGTCAGTGAACTGGCGCTTTTCAGCGGCGTAAACATTCCCGCTGCGGACGCCTGGTTATCTCGCTACCACCTCGCTGGATATTAACTTGGAATCAGCTTGAACGGTCTAACACCGTGAAAGTACGGGGCGTGTACGCTCTTTACCACGCCGATGATCCAAAGGGCCCCTCATCTCGAGCCCGCATGAACCGCTCAAACGACGCGAACGAAAGTCAGTACATGGGAAGAGTGGGCTGCTCCAGGTGCCAGCGGGAACAAGGCTTCGAAGGGAGCGATCCAAGCGGGGCTTCACCTTGAAGCTGCGCGAACTCTGAAAATCACTTCTCGATTGCACTTCACGACGGGTGTTCCGTATCATCTTTCAGTTGGTTTGAACTCATGAGTGAGATCGATATGGCACGCGAATTCAATCAGCTTTTTTTGACTTTCGGATGAATCCACTTGAAATGGATTCAAAATATCTGAGATGTTTTCGCTCATCCGCAACTTGGATGGCCTGCCTTCTCCTTGCGAGCTGCGGGGGATAAAAATGCGGAACCCTCGAACGGATCACTCATGGCCCCTGTTGCCACAAGCTGAGTCTGAGCAGCAGTCGCTTGAGATTTTCCCGTGGCAGCATGCTGAGTCTAGTCGTCATTTCACGCCCTACCGGGCCCCGTATCCACGTTGCGATTTTGTGTCGGCTATTATCGTGGGCCCGACCCCCGACTCAAGCACTATTACTACCGCGCATCTGAAGCCAGTTTTGGTTACGCAAGGCTCATGATCAATCCTTGATTAACGCTTTCCGACTTGCTCTTCAATCCAGGATCACTATAATCAGACGCGAGCCGTTAGCTCAGTGTAGAGCAGTTGGTTCTTAACCAACGGGTCCTTAGGTTCAAATCCTGAGACGGCTCACCATATCAAGTGAGAGGATCTGCTTTGCGCGCTCTGAGTTCTTCTTTTCCCTCGAGATTTCCGCTTATGAGGTCTTTGATTCTGATCCCTTTGCTGATGATGGCGGATGGCAGTGTTTGGGCAACGACTGAATCTCCGTCTCCCGCTTCAGATACTTTTGCAAACTTGCTCAGAGAATTGTGATCACTGCACCTTTTGAAAACACTGAGCTGATAATCGACCACTTTCTGGGAAGAACGCATTCCAATTCCCTTCATTCCCAACGAAAAAAGTCAGATCATCTATTTGATCTCCCATCCGAAGCCAGGTACGAAGTTGTACCGCTACGGTTTGAAATCGAGCAATCACCTGAAGACCGCGGACGGCTTCATGCTGCTCGAAAAGCTGACTCGCCCATTGCCTCAAGAGGAAGTGGGAGTGAATGAAAAGCCTGAATCCAACGACCGACCGCTCATTTTTTGACTCTTCTGTCTGGCAAAGTTTTCCCGGAACAGCGAAATGCTGAAGTTTGAACCGAGGTACTCCGGGGCTTCAACTTTTGTAATTCAAGACACTGCAAAATCCAAATTCAAGACCCCGGCAATTTTTACCGATAGGCTTGAGAGAGGATTACATCCGGATGCCAGCACGCGAGATCACCTGCAAAATCAAGGAAATGTTCTGGCAGACACCTTATGTGCTTTCCATTCGCTTTGAGCCTTCCAAGAAGTTCAATTTCGAAGCTGGTCAGTTTCTGAGCATCTATGTGCCGCAGAAAGATGACGGTCCCAAGTCCGTCCGACGTGCCTACTCGATCAGCAGCTCCCCTGAGGATGCAAAAAAAACGGGTTACGAGATCTGCATCAAAGTCGTGACTGGAGGACAGGGTTCTTCCTATCTGGCCAATCTGAAACCCGGAGATACTTTCAAGGCGACCGCCCCTTACGGAGATTTCGTCTTTCGCCCCCGTGAAGGGCGCGGAATCTGCTTCGTGTGCACCGGCACGGGCATCGCTCCGATCAAGGCGATCGTGGATTCCGCTTATTTTCAGGAAAATCGACCGGACCGCGTCCGGCTGCTCTTTGGAGCCCGCAATGACGGTGATATCATTTTTCGCGGTCACTTCGAGGCCATGGGCATCAATACGATCCGCGCCTTCTCACAGATTGAAAACTCACTCGCCTTCAAGGGCCGCATCACGGATTATCTCCGTTCACAGACCACTCAACTCGAATGGCATGCCACGGATTTCTACCTTTGCGGAAATGGCATGATGATTCAGGAAGTGAATCAGATTCTTCAGGGGCGCGGAGTCCGGGTGGAATCGATCAAACAGGAAGCCTACTTCTCAGCCAACACGATTCGCGAAATCAAGAAAGCGGCCTGAGTCAGACTTTTCGGTTCTGCTCGGCATTGCGCTTCTCTTCTTCCAGCTTCGCGGTGGTGTCGCCACCTTCCAGGCCCTTTTTGAAGGCATGGATCCCTTTGCCCAGAGCGCTTCCCAGTTCCGGAAGGCGGCGGGAGCCGAAGAGGAGGACAATGAAGAAAACGATCAACAAGTGGCTTAAGCTGAGTCCAAACATAGTATCCCCATCCTAACGGACTTTTCCTGAAATAGAAAGAAATTGACCTTGGAATGCGGCCCTCGGGCCGGGTAAACCCAGTGATCCTCACAGTTTAGTCGGAACTCCCCGTCCATAGGAAGTGGTTTCCATGGCCGATGCACCGAAAACGATCTGATTGCAGGAATTTTCACAGGCTCCGCAGCCCACGCAGCGGTCATAATTGACGTGAACCGGACGAGAAGGGATCTGACCTGCTGGAGCGGGCATTTCGCTGCCGCCGCCTCCCGGCGGTTTCCAGCCATCGACAAATTCAATCGCGTTCGTCGGGCAGACCTTGATGCATTCGCTGCAGTACTTGTTTTCCGTGTGACTGATGCACTGGGAACTGTTGAAAACCGCGGTCCCCGCCTTGAATTTGTACTTTTCCTCGATCGGGTACTTCATGATCGCGTCAGTCGGGCAAGCCTGCGAACAGGCGTTGCAGCCGGGAAGACACGCGCCTTCAGTCGCGACCAGCACCGGAGACCAGAATGCGCGCAGACCGTATTCGAGTCCCGCCGGCTTGATGATGCCACTGGGGCAGGCCTTCGTGCATTCGTTGCAGCGAATGCAGCTGGTGAGAAAATCTCTTTCTTCGCGACTCATCGGCGGACGAATGAGCTTCTTGTGGGAAGTCGGGTTGCCTCCAGCCATGCTCAAGGCAGGCGCGGCGATCATCACTGCCGCCGCACTTGTGATGACCTGACGCCTCTCGAGATTGACGGGCGCATACTCAGGTGCAGCCACGGGGATCGGAGATTTCAGAGTGAAGAAGTTGGCATCGACGGGACATTCCTGCGAGCACGAGAAGCACTTGATGCATTCCGACTCATTGTAGATTTCGGCGTTCTGAAAATTGATGGCGCCGGTCGGACAGTGATTCGCGCAGATGTTGCAGTGAACGCAGCCTTCAGTCACCCGGCGCAAGCTCGAGTGCCTGGACATGATCGCGAGGTAGGCGCCCAGAGGGCAGGCCACGCGGCACCAGATGCGGGAAAGTCGAGTGGTCGCGGACATGATCGCGAGAAACAGGATGAGAGTTCCGCCGTCGATGAAGTAACCATGCTTGCCAGGAGCCTGGCCCGCGCTCCAGATCACTTCACTGGACTTGCGGAAAAAGGGATCGATCAAAGTTGCGGCGACACGAGTGATCAGAACGATGGGGTCAAAGCCCATGAGTGGTCCCACTCCGCCGAAGATCGCGAAAACAAGCAGAGCGACGAGCAGGTAGTACTTGAAACGAAAGTAAGACGGAGAAGGGCCTTCAAAATTGACTCGAAGACGCTTGAGGACCCAGCCGTAAGCATCAAAAATCGCGCCGAGCGGACAGACCCAGCCACAGAACACTCTCCCCAGAAGAATGCTGACGGCGAGCGTGACGAGTCCCAGTAGGAGAATCGTCACGCTCATGCGAAGTCCTCCGGTCACGATGGTCATGACCAGAGGATCAATTCGAAGCATCAGTGAAACGGGCAGATGCCTCGCCATCCACGAATCCATCGGGTGACGTGTCGCCAGGATCAGCGCCACCCAGAGGGTGAAGACCGCGGACTGAACCGCGATGCGGATGTAGCGGGTGGGCATTCCGAACATGAGTTAGAGTTTGCCCTTCATCTGTGAAGCGGCGGTGATGGAGCGTTTGACGGCGTCAGTGGTGAGGTTTGCGCTTCCGGTCGCCTTGGCGATGGTACTGATCTGAGAACTCAGCTTGGCGACATCGGCTGGGCCCTTGCCCTTGAACTGATCCAGGAAGCTCGCGGCTTTCGTTGGAAACGCATGGGGGCAGGACATCTCGACGACTCGAACTTCCGAAACTTTATTGGTCTTGGCATCCACTCCGACCACCCAGGTGTGAGTGCAGCTCGGCTCGTAAATTCCTTTTTCGACGAAAGCGTACTTTTCAGGCTGTCCTGAAGCATCTTTGGAATAGAACAGAGTGACGTCACGCTTGTCGACATTCACGGTCTTGCGAAAGGCTTTGGTCGTGCCAAGCGCGGCAGCCGCGGCTTTTCCGAGAGGTTCAAATTCAGCGGCATGCGCGGACTCCATTTGAGACAGAAATAAGATCACCAGAACGGAACGAGTCAGCATCTTCTTCATGTTTTTCTCCCTTTCAATTTGGACTGGTCCCCTGCTTTCACTTTCTTGAGATGCAGAAGCACCATGGACAGTACGAAAACCGGCAGCAGAATCCACGCGGGATTGCGCTCATAAAGGTAGGGATTGAAGGCGTTGCCTCCCATTGAACCCAGATCAACCACTTCATCCGCCGAAGGTCCATCAGCCAGAGCGACGGAAGTACCCAGAAATGTCGTCAGAAATGAACTCGCCAGGCAGGCCAGGAACACTGTCGAAACGGCTCGCGCCGGCGCTCCCCAGAAAGACTGAAAAAGTCCGTTCCATGAAGGAACTCCCTGACCATCAATCACTGCGGCAGCGGGAGTGATGAGTTGTGAAGAAATCCGAGGATAGCCTTCTTCCCAGCCTGCAACGAAGAGAGCGGTGGAGAGAGCATCCGCATCCGCAGCTGACGAGCAGGCGACCAGTGCGCTTCGAACCTGAGAAGTCACTCGCAAATTTCGAGGATCAATCAGGTGAGCGCCCTGCTCCAGCGTGCCTGAGATTCCAAGCGCGATGGGTCGACCCGTGAAATGACTGAACTCAATCCCGAGGTAATTTCCATCCTGGTCCTTCGACCAGCTCCAGGCCCACTGCCAGGGCTCGTTTCGTTCAGCGTGTCCGGAGAAGATCAGACTCGATCCTCCCGCGTTGAGAAGAAAATCCGAATATCCGTGTTGCTCGAGCAATGTTCGAACCTGATCAAGTGCGTAGCCTTTTCCGATCGCACCGAAACCAAGATGAGTTCCGGCAGTGCGAATGACGTTCTGATTCTCGATGCGCACCGCAGGCTTTTCAGCTGATGGCGAAAGTTCCATTCGGCTTTTGGCAGTGCAGTCAAATGCACCATGGGTCAACTGATTCAGCTGCTGAGCGCGAGTGAGCAGTCGGTTCCCATGATCTGAAAATTTTATCGGCACACCCGGCTTTCCGTGATTGAGTCGGTGAACGGGGCTCTGCGGAAGATACTCGCTCAGCTCCAGTTCAAGTTCTTGAACAAGGCGATGTGCTGACAGAAGCACGCTCTCCGCATGACGAGAGCGGGTGGCATCGCAACTCACGAAGAACTCAAAAGTCGTCGCCATGTGATTTTGTGCAAGCTTGATGCGCATGACTACATTGTATATGAGTCCGACTGAGAGCCGCGAAAAAAACTTCACTTGGCATGCGGGCTTTTTCAGTCGATAATCGGATGGTGCGTAAAAGAATTGGCGACATTTTCGTTGAAAAAGGCCTCGTTACCGAGGCTCAGCTGCAGGAAATTATTGCCTATGGTCGCAAGACCGGGATGCGCTTCGGCGATGCCGCTCTCGCCATGGGATTCATCGACACGCAGAAGCTGGCCAAGGTGTTCGGTCCCAACAATCGAGTCGATTTTTTTTACATGGATCCGATGTATTTTCCAAAAATCACGCAGGATCTGCTTCCACGTGAGCTGATGCTCCAATACGGTGTGCTGCCCTTGGGTTTCAAGACTCACTATCGATTCTTCAGAAGCTCGAAAAGCCTCAATCTCGGCCTGCTGAACCCTGACAATGAGGAAGCCATCCATGAAGCGCGGCAGGCGGCACATGCGAGACTCGGGGCCGACGGTTTTCAGAAGGTTCATGTCTTTCTGATTCTCAGTGACCAATTTATTGACGTTTTTGGTGAAGTTTACAAGATGGACGCCATTTCCATCAAAACGTCTCAGCTCCAGCTTGACCCTCTTCTTGAAGTCGCCCTGTGAAATCGGACACACCTTTGAAATGCGTCTGATTGAAAATTCTGGATCAGTGGGAGGGTTGTCCGCTAAACTGGTTGGATGCTCACGAGAAGTGCCTGTTCCCATCTCAGTTCCGCGCTCATTCTGGCGATTGCTCTGACCGCTGGTCTATCGATGCCGGCTTGCAATGGCTTGAGCAAACAGCCAGGAGCTCTGGACTCCAAGGGTGGAGACTTTTCGGAACTGGTTCAGAACTGCGAAAAAGCACAGACCTTCAAGCTGACTGTTCAGCCCATCTTTCAGTCCCGATGTGCAAGCTGTCATCAGACCGGAGGAGCAGGCGCCGGAAAGCTTCAGCTCAACAACGGTACTGCCCTCACGGACAATCAGATCGGACAGAACTACTTCGCAAGTGTCTCCCATCTGTTGCCTGACGACGGCGGAGACTACACTCTCAATCCCATCGTCCTTTACCCCGCTGGCAACAATCATATCTCGGCAATGCCCGTCACTGAGGACGATTACACGACCGTGCTGACCTGGATCCAGACCCAGAGAGACAGCTCCATCGCGTGCGACGGATTGCCGGCCAACTGAGCGGCTCAAGTCGGCGCTTCAGAAAATACTTCAGAACGCGATGATCACGCGAGCTGCGGTGTAGCTGTAGCCCTTTTTCGCGGATCTCATTTCAAGATCCTTGCTGTGCTCGATCGAGTATTCAATCAGGTTGGGTTTGTAGAGGACAGTGGCTCCGATGATTCTGACATCGTTGGGATCCAGAACCCGATCGTCGACCTGAACCTGTCCTAAGCGACCCAGAACTTTCCACTTCTGTTCGGCCCCAAGTTTCTGGCCGACTTCGCCATAGTAGCCGCCGCGAGTGAAGGGCCCGCTCACCGTGTTCACACTCATCTTGGCCAATCCGAAACGGAACTCCGTACCCCGACCCAGTCGCAGCTGAGTGTCAAAGCCCAGTATGCTCATGGTCTGCGAAAGGGGATTATCCTGACTGTTCCACCGATTTGAGTAGTACGAAAATCCCAATCCCAGTCGGCTTCCCACTTTGGCAGCCACGCGGCCGCCAATCGCCTTTGCGCGGTTATTGTCCGCACTGGTCGGAAGATCGGAGAACGAAGGATAAGGAGTGGTTGCTCCAGTTGGATCCTTTCCACCGTCTCTAAATCCATTCACGACATAAAGATGCGTGTCGAGTGCGAACTTCGGAGTGTCAAACCACTTGTACTTGAGCCCCACCCCGAGATCCGTCCAGAGATCCGGCAGAAATACCGGACCCGTGCCGGGAGAAAGTCGCGAGACATTGACTCGCCCTCCGAAAATATTGTGAGGAGCCATGTCGTCAAACGGGATCCAGATCTTGCCCAGTCGAACCTGAAGCCTTGGAGTGGCCTGGAGGTCGAGCTCGTAATAACGAGGAGTCTCGCGGACGTCGAAAGTGAACTGAACCGTGGGGCTCGGTACGAATTCAAAAAGGAGGTAGGAATGGTAATTGTCGAAGGTGAAGTTGGAATAGCCAGGCCGGGAAATCAGATCGAGATCAAAATAGACTTTGAAGTCCGGGTGAGAGCCTGTGGCGCTGCCACCATGAAACTTCGCCGGGTCAGTTGGCGTGGCTGCGACATTTGTCGCCCCAAGATCCACCGCTTCTTCAGCTCCGCTTGAAGTGGAGCCTCCTGACTTGGCCTGCTTTTCGACCTTTTCGAGCCTTTGAAGCGTCGTTTTGTAATGCTTGATCAGTGCCTTGAGCTGGTCCTGAGTGACGGGTCTGTTGTCTGGAGTCGTCGGTCGGCTTGGAGCCGCAGCAGCTTCTGCAGGCCCGCTCATGAAAGAAAAAAGGACTGAGAGGAGTACACTCCCCATCAGCGCTTTTCGCTTCAGGCGATCATGCAGGTTTTGACTCAGGATGAGAAAATCGATCATAGATAGCGCCGATTATTTTACGCGCGCATCTATTTGCCAATCTTTTTGTCAAAATATCTCAGCTCTGTGGCACTTGCCCAGGGATCCCCGACCCATGATGCGCAACACCAAGAACTGAAATCACGGTCACCGCGATTTTCAACCGGCAAGATCCAGCTTCCCGTGATCACCCACGTGATCCGCTTTCTTGCCTGTGGTGACCGCCTTGAGAAAGCCAACCACCTGGACCATCGTGCTCGAAGTGGTTTCCCAGTACTCCGCGTGGTCGACGGTGACCTTCAGGAGAGCAAGCTCAGGATCGCTGAGACCTTTTGGAAACCACGCCTTTAGAAGCGGGTTCCAGAGCTCCCGGGCCTTGTTCTCATCTTTCACGAGCTCAGCGCGGCCGGTGATCGAGATGTAACGATTGTCACTGGGTTCGGCATAACTCAGATTGATCATGTGATGTTTCTGCACTTCTTCGACCTTGGGTGAATGTTCGCGGGTGAAGAACCAGAGGGTACCGTCGAACTCGCTGTTCTGGGTGGCCATGGGCCGGCTTCTCAGCACTCCATCAGACTCTTCAGTGGTCATCATGGCGATCTGGATGCCCTGAATCATCGTGCCCAGCTTCTGGACGCTCTGGCTCTGTTCATGTGTCATTTCGGCGTTTGAATTTTTTTTCATGGAGAACTGGAAAGCAAGGCACATGCCTCATTCGGTCAAATCCATTGAAATGGGCTGCTCCGAGTTTCCTCCGAGCAGCCCATTCTTAGACAAAACTGAAGTGTACCTTCAGTTGAACATCGGAAGAATCGGAAGAATCATGCCCACGTCACGGTTCTGAACGAAGCCGTGAACCTGTGATGCATCGCTCCTGACGTCCCGCACATTTGAACGGGCCGAACTGATCGAGACGGACAGCGGGCTACCCGTGGATTTTCTGGCCGCTTCGAAAGCACGCTCGGGATTGACGATCCCGCCGCTGACCACTTTGCCCGCGAGAAAGGATTTCCGGTCAACCGTGCCCATGATGATCTGCTTCACTTCAGCCGGTGAGAGCTTTGGATTGATGCTCTTGATCTCAGCCGCGACATTGCTCACGTAAGGGGCAGCTTGACTGGTGCCGCTCACGCGCATGGTCTCTCCGCCCGGGATGGTCGAAAGAATGCCGACGCCTGGAGCCGCCACTTCCACGAGAGTGGCACCGTAGTTGGAGAAGAAGGCAAGAGAGTCCTGACCGAAACTTGCTGCGACCGAGATCGTGTTGGCAGTCTTGATGTTGGTGGGAGAAGTCGGAAGGGTATCGTTGTCCGTGCCTTCGTTGCCTGCTGCAAAGACGAAAAGGGTCTTTGGTGCGGCATTCACGAAAGCCTTGCCTTCCGCCACGAGGGAATTCATGAAGCCCATGGCAAGGGACTTCGCTTCTTCTTCAGAAGGATCCTTTTTAAGGATCTCCCTGTAAAGAAGCTTCACGATCATGAGCGCCTGATCGTAGCCGGTACCGAACGAACCGTTGGCGACGTCGGCATGAAGGCTGTGGGTGTAGGCGCCGACGGTGGCCATCGTCTTCATCTGCTGCCTGGCAAGAAGATTGAGAAGAATCTTCATCACTTTGGACTCATTGCCCGCGATGGCCGCACTCTTGCGGAGCTCAGGATTCTTCGCCAGAATCTTTTTAACGGCGAGTGGAGATTCCGTTGGAATCAGCTTGATGCCGATGGCCTGATTTTCCTTGTGATCCTTCACGCAGATGCCGGCGACGTGAGTGCCATGCACGAAATTACCAAACTTCTGAAGCTCAGCCATGAATTTCTCATCCTTGCGCTTTGAATTGATCCAGTCCTTTTCATCCTGAGTGATGATGCCCTTGAAGGACTTGAGCTGAAGCTCGAAGAACTTGTACGGATCATTTGAAAAGCTGCCGAGGTACTTGTAGGCGATGACTTCATTGTTGTTTTCCGCGAAGTTCCAGCCGTGGATATCATCGATGTAACCATTCTGGTCATTGTCCATTCCATCATCCTTGTCGTTCGGATTGATGAAGATCTGGCCCTGCAGATCCTTGTGTCTCCAGTCCAGGCCGGAGTCAATGACTGCAACGGTCGCTGCGGATGCGGAAGAGACTGACCACATGGAAATCGCACATGGAATGAGCAGCGTGGAAAACAGAAGTGAACGTAAAAGCATTTGAAGCCCCCTTTAATTTACTTCCCCAACACAGAAGAGTTGAAAATTAGTCTCATCTTTGAAACGTAAGTCAAATGTTTTTCTCCCCTCCCCGACTTCCGGCTCGCCTTGTGCAAATTCTGAATTCATGAAACCGCGTTCACTCTTCTTCGAAGATGCAAGAAAAGTCCCGTGCACGGCTCCAGCCGTGGTGATCACGGGAGGCACGCGCGGGCTGGCATTTCTTCTGGCGCAGAAGCTCCTGAGCGGAGGCGCGCAGGTCATGATCTGTTCGCGGCGCAGCGTGGATCTGGAGAGCGCACTTGCGAAACTTGGGGGCGCGATCGCGGTGCCTCCTGTTCTAAAAGAATTCGTCTCCGGAAATCACCGGTGGTTCAGGCGGGTCTGAATGGCTGGACCAACGCGCACGATTTCCTTTGCGTAATGATCGCCATCATTCTCCCAGGCACTCATGACATTGATCGGATTCAGATCTTTCAGAGACGTGAGGTAGAGGTCGGTGGAGATGACGGAATCGGCTTCAAGATCTCTGCCCACTCGAACTTCGACATGGTACTTGGATTTCTGGTCCCGTTCCCACTTCTCGATGATGATGGCACCCTGAAATTGAACTCCGTTGATCACTGGAAAATAGATCTTCCGTCCGTAGGAGAGAGAGTCGTGCCCAGGCCCACCTTCAGTGACATCGACGAGTTCAATTTCGAGTGGAGTGAGAGTGGACCAGGCACCCGAACATTTGGAAGTGGCTTCATCTGGCTTGCCCACGCACGCTTTGTAATCGACAGCTGCGGAAATCTGCACCTTTTCGGAAGCCTGGACCGTGCCACAGATGCCGATCGCGGCGAACGCGAAAACGGACCAGATTGAAGCGATGGCAATGCCAAGTGATGATTTCATGGAGATCCTTTTCCTTCTGATTTGAAGCCAACCGATACTCATTCAGAGGCCCGTTGCCTGGCGACGCTCCTGGCGTGGTCACATAGGTGTGGAAGAGCTTGCCCTGAATCTCAAGCAAAAACTCTTAGCCGATCAAAACTCTCGGTGACAATCCGACTTCCTTTCGCACAAACTGTCACCGCTTTATTCTTGTGACACTATTTAAAAAGCCTGACTCAACGAATTAAGCGACTTGATTTACACACTTTTTCGAATCCAAAGGCGTGGCACCTGCCTTGCTCAAGCAGACGATCAGTATCGTCGTCCAACAAACTTCTTATAGGGGATTGTCTTTATGTTGAGAATGAATCGTTTGATCACCGCTTCCTTGATCCTGGCTTCCACTGTTCTTGCTTCACCGGTCTCTGCACTCGCGGATGATATCGCCCTTGGTGTGCCAGGTTACGGCGGAAACGGCTGCCCTCAGGGAACCGTGTCCGCCACTCTCAGCCCAGACAATAAACAGCTGAGCGTTCTGTTCGATGCCTACCAGGCTGAAGCAGGTGGCAACACCGGTCGCCGTCTGGATCGAAAATCCTGCCAGGTCGCGATCCCCGTGCATGTTCCACAGGGCCTCAGCGTTTCGATTCTTCAGGTCGATTATCGAGGCTTCAACAGCGTTCCCTACGGAGCTCGCAGCACTTTCAACGTGGAGTACTTCTTCGCAGGCCAGCGCGGACCTTCTTACCAGAAGTCCTTCAATGGTCCGATCAACGACCAGTACCTCATCAACAACATGCTTCAGGCGAGCGCGATCATCTGGTCTCCTTGCGGAGCTGACCTGACCCTCCGAAGCAACTCTTCGATGATGGCTCAGACCAATTCACGCAACGAGCAGACTCTTTCCACCGTTGACAGCATGGACATCAGCGCCGGTATCGTTTACCAGCTCCAGTTCAGAACCTGTCAGTAAGCTGAGTACTCTGACCAGCGCGTTTCATGGTGCGCCCTTCAGAATCATGGCCTCGCCCGAGTAATCGGGCGGGGCCTTTTCATTTGAGTTATTTCCGGCCAGTTCATATATGTTCAGTTCAAGACGAGTTTTTTCACGCTTTCGCCACCCCGATCATCTCGGGTCACTCCGATGAGAATCACGCCACGTCCGGCCGGCTTCGCAGTCGGCGGAGTGTAGTCATTGAGATCAGGACTGACGGTGCGACTTCGATTGAGCGCACCGTCCGAAGCAAGCCACGAAGTCGTGATCTGTTCCTTTCTGGACTGGAGAACTCCGTTTGAATCCTTGACCTGATAATCTTCCGGTGAGGTCGTCGTGACATCAGGGGAGATGGACACATTGGCAGGAGGCAAGGCGGTCGTGAGTTCTTCGCCGCTCGCGAGAATGCGGCTCAATACCGGATTCACATTCTGGAACGGACGGGTGGATACGACGATTCGCCTGAAAGCCCGGTCCTTCTGCCCGTCTGAAGAACTGACCGTGTAAGTGACCAGATATGCGACGCCGTTGTACTGCTCGGTGTCGGCACGCTTCAGAAAAATGATCTGGGCTGCAGGAGTCACCACCGTGAAAGTGGGAGCTATACCCGTGTATTCAGGGGCCGAAATTCCGGTCACGGAAGCATTCTGCGCCAGCACGACCCGAGTTGCGGAGCCGTCGCAGCTCGGCAAAGCGCCCGACCCGATTCCGGGATCGAGGCAGGCTTCGACCGCGTAGGTCAGCGCCCTGCCGGCTCCTTTGATGTCGGATACCCAGGGACTGATCGTCACTGACCCGCCGGGAGCGACCTCAGGGTGATCCGCGATGAGCGCGACCACACGGAGGCGATCCAGTACGGAATACTTCGGCAGCTTGTCATTGCCGCAGTGGTTGGATCCGACGGCAAGTGCAGCGATGAACAGCATCCACCTTTTCATCGAGACCGAATGAACGGAGCGCCGTGCGACTTCATGAGTTTTCATCAGAATTCTCCTTTGATGCCAAGGGTCGGTAAAATCGGCAGACTGGCAACGTTGGCTCGCGCCCGATAATCGTAGGAATACTGGACTGCCTCGACGTTCTTGCGATTCGTGACATTCTGGATGTCGAGGTACATCGACAGAATCCAGCGGTCATGAATCCACTTCTTGTCCACCCGGATATCCAGCTGATAAAAAGGTGCAAGACGCTCGGAGAAATAGACCCCACGCACCGGAATGTAAACATCATTGTCCGCGTCGTAAACTCCGTCCGAGATCGGAGTCGATGGATTGCCGGTCACGAAGCGTAAACGTCCCGCGATTTTCCAGTTCCGCGGGAGATCCACGCTCCCCAGAAGATTGAGATTGTGAGTCTGATCATATTGCGAGAGCGACTCCGGCTGAAAGGGCTGCCAGCGCGTGCTTCTGGACAGGGTGTAGGAAATCCATCCTGTCCACGGAGAAAAATCATACCGGAGAATCGATTCGAGCCCGAAAGCTCGACCCTTGCCCTGGTTGTTGTAATTCTCCGGCGCCAGAATGCCGTCTCGAGTGACGAGCGCACTCGAAGGCACGACGAGCCGATCAAAGTAGCGGTAGAACGTGCCGCTCTCCAGATTGAAGCCGCGGGAACTGCCTTCTCTGAAATCCTTCTGGGCCCCAAAAGTCGCATGCCAGGCGCGCGGGGATCTGATGTCCGGGTTACCGACCTTCACTGCACTTTCCTGCTCGCGTGGGGGCTGGTGGTAGAGTCCGCCCTTCGCCTTGAAGTTCAGCGAGTCACTGAGAGCATAGCGAACGGAGAATCGCGGCTGCGGCAGAGTCTCCTTTGTGGCTGAATAGTAATCGAGCCGCACTCCTGGAAAAACGCTCCACTTCGGAGTCAGCACCACTTGATTCTTGGAATAAAACCCGAGCTGGTGTCGTGTCTCCCTCACGCTGAGGAGTTGCTTTGTGCCTGAGGAGATCGGATTGGCCACTCCGCCCGGATTGTAGAAGACCGGGAGATTCAGGTCGACTTCATTCCAGGAGGACCGATTATCCATGCCGAGGTAAGTGGTCCAGGATGGATTCACGGCAGTCTCGAGCTCGGCCCGCGAAGTCAGGGCGTAAGTCCTGAGCAGAAAATAATCGTCCGAAAGCAGAACCTTGATCCAGTCCCTGCCAAAGCCCAGGGAGTAACGAGTCGTCGTGCGCTCACTGTTTCTGTGCGTGAGCTCCGGGATGACGCGAAAGAAAGCAGTCTTGTTGTAAAAAGTCCCTCGAAGCGCGGGATCCTGATTGACCGGCTGCTTGAGGAGAAATTCGAGCGTGTCGATCGAACCATCCGTCACCAGGCGGAACTCATCCCGCTCGGTAAGCCTGGTATCGTAGACTCCCGTCACGTCCGAAAAACTCGGGGCCGCCGTCAGATTGAAGTCTTCATTGTTCTTGAGTGCGGCCTTCAGCACTTCTCCGACGTAGCTCTTTCTCACACCGAGCAGAAAGGAGCTGTCCTTGCCCACGGGGCCTTCGATGGCCGCTCCGGAATTGAAGATGTCGACAAACGCGAAACCATGCAGGCGATCCTTCTGAGGGGGACGAGTCCATACACCGATCAGGCCACCTATGGCGCGACCCGAGTCCGGGTCAAAGCCTGCCGCCAGATAATCGACCCGATCGAGTGCTTCGGGCAGAATGACGGAACTGAGTCCACCGAAGTGAAAGATCAGCGGAACTTCATGACCATCAATCAGGTAGCGGGTGTCCTGGGGTGCGGAGCCCTGAATGATCACCTGGGACTGAAAGGCTGCGGGTCGATTCACGCCCGGAAGATTCTGAACCGCGCGGATCGGGTCATTTCCTGATCCGGGCAGAGCGACGGCGACACTGGCCTTCAGGGACCGGGTCGAGTCGTCTCGTTTCTGAACTTTGCCGTACACCGTCGTTTCGTACACTTCATACGAGGATTTTTGCAGGTAGAGTTGACGAGGAGATGTTCCGAGTTTCGAACTCACATCGTCTGTCTTCTCCAGCTTCTCGTAGCCGGTCAGGTTGACCACCCACTGAAATTCACCTTCAGGGATGTGCTCCACCGTGAAGTTGCCGTGCCCGTCGGTCACGGCTTTCAACTTTGCGGGAAGAACGAACACATTGACATCGGCAAGGGGCTTCTTGGTACCCCGTTCCAGCAGCTGGCCCTGAAGAGTGGTTTCGGCAGAGTACGCCGGCAACTGCTGCAGAAGCAGGGCTGCCGCCAGGAGGAAGGTGGAAATCAAAGTGGATGAAAGGGGTCGCATGGATTTTTTACCTGTCACTTGGTCACTCGTTCAGTCGCTCACGCAATAGTCAGCGCTCCAGCACGAAGCGGTAAGAATATCTGAAACGCACTGCCACGGGCTTCTGATCCACCTGGGCAGGCGCAAACTTGAAATTTTTCACGGCGGCGACCGCAGCTTCGTTCAGGCCAAAGCCAGGTCCTTCGATCAATTGAGCTTCTCTCACCTGCCCTGCCGCATCCACGAGAATATTCATGATCACGGGCCCTTGAATTCCAGTTTTTTTCGCTTCAGGCGGATAAGGAATTCTGACTTCGGTGAGAAGCTTCGGCATCTGGCTGACCAGATACTCATCCACAGGGACAGGCAGGCTCACACTGTCCCCGGGCTTCAGCGTTTCCTGATCAGGCGCTTTGGCGACCGTGTTTCCCGCTTTCACTTCGATCCCGTCCGATGAAGTGATTGAATTTCGACTCGCGCCAAACACTGCATGCTTTTTTTCCTGAACCTGCGGCTTTTCTTTCGGCTTCCGCAGAAGCGAGACGGCCTGGGATGAAGCTTTGGGCATTTCGTAGACTTCAAACTCGGCGGTCTTCGTCACGGGAGAAGACCAGACCGGAAGCAGCACTGCCGCGATCAAAGCCGCAAGTCCGAGATGGATCAATCCTGAAATGATGAGCGGCGAGAGACCGCGATTCGGCACGGTGATTTCAGGGAGTGTGTTCAATTTGGATTGCAAAGCGCTCCATCCCCGCTGTCTTGATCAGATCAATGGCTTTGACGACGTCTCCGTGCCTTGCATCCGCATCCGCACTGATGATGGCCTGGGCTTCATGATTCTGCTGCAGGGTCAGGGCGACCTGCCGGCCCACCTCATCAGGAGTTGCGATCACGCCGTTCATGAGGATCTGTCCCTGGCGAGTCACGGCGATTCCAAGAGACACCGGTGACTTTGCCGTCGCCGCCGCGGATGCTTTGGGGAGTTTGATCCCGAGCGTATCGCGCACCATGGCAGGAGCAGTCACCATGAAGATGACCAGCAGGACCAGCGCCACGTCCACGAAGGGCGTGACGTTGATCGACGACATGAGGCCTTCTTCACCGCTGCTGTCGCCGTCTCCGGCTCCGACATCGAACGCCACTCAGACATCCTGCTTTCGTGGGCCAGAAGCGCTCGTGAGATGAGCCAGGTAGAGATCTCGCAAAGATTCGCATTCCATCGTGAGGGTGCGCAGTTTCTGAAAATAAACATTGTAAGCCATCACTGCCGGGATCGCGACGAAGAGTCCCACTGCAGTGGCGACCAATGCTTCAGAGATCGCGGACATCACCGACTGCATGGCTGATTGCTGCTGAGCCAGAGCTCCGAAAGCCTGGATGATGCCGAGCACGGTTCCGAAAAGGCCGATGAACGGGGCATTGGATCCGAGCGTTGCCAGGACGGGAAGGCCCCGAGAAAGGATCATTCTCTGGTCCGCGAGAAAACTTTTGACAGCAAACTGAATGGCGTCTGATTGAGAAGGGACACTCAGCATCGCACGAATCAAATGAGCCCTCACTCCTTCATGGGTATTTGCCCAGTTCGCCAGCGACGATTGATCCTTTGAAATGATCCAACCCTTGAGGTCCTTGAGCTGAAGGTCGTCACGATTGGCCTTTTTGAAAGCGCGCGACCGATCGATCATCACACTCAATGAACCGATGGACAGCAGAGCAAGGAGAAGAAGAACTGAGCGCGATGCCCAGGTGACGACGACAATCCAGGTTGGCATACGACCGTGTTACCGAAGAAGGATTGAAAGCTCAACCAGGGAGTTCTCGGCCGGGTCTTCTGGAAAACACTGACACGCCAGGCGCCAGCCCTGGAGGATCTCGCCTTCGCTCAGGTGCCGCTTTTCGTCTTCCGTCAGCGGAGAAAAATTACCGCATCTTGTTAAGTCCAGTTGCACCCGGTCCTTGCCGCAGATCCCGTGTCCCCCGCACTCGCTCCCCAGGTCAAGCTCAAGAGCCTGCGCGTGGGCCAGGAGATTCAGATTCGTTTCACAGAATCCGGTATCGAAGACTTGGCCTCCATGACCCTTGAAACGGATGCTCACTGGCCAGCACGCACGCCCTGGGGCGTCGACTGCGGGAGCTGAGTCCACCTGCCATCCATCTCACCGGACCAGGAGGCAGGGTGCTTGAGCAGTTCGTCAGTCAGAACTTCGCGGAAAATCCCGAGGTCCTTTTTTACCGGAAGAGTTGCAAACAGGCTGTAACCTGATCCCCCCGCGGCCAGGAAATCCAGAGTGGCCACGTCAAACGTGCGAGTGGCGACGAGTGCGGGAGCCTGCGTTGAGTCAAAAATGATTTCACCCGAAAGCGTTTCGACTGTCACCAGCTGTGCATGAGTGTCGATGGATCCCGTGCCGCAATTGCGGGTGAAGCTGACTTTGAGTCCACTCTGGAGAAGAGCGCCGTAGGATCCGCACGTCTGAATCGATTTCTGAAGCAGTCCGATGAGAAGTGAAGCTGGCATCGCCTGAAGCAGTACCGCGCGATTGGCAAAGGGCACGACCTGAAACAGGGCCTCATAAGTCACGACACCCGCTGGAATGTCGTCACGCAGTCCACCCGTGTTGAGAAACGCGATCTCGGCACCCGATAGGGCCCTGAGTCCGTCCGTCATCGCGTCTGAGATCGGACTTTCAAGAATGCGGTCGCGAGTCAGGCGCTTCGCCGCGACTCCCAGCACTCGTTTGGCCACAAGATCGAGTTGGCCCCTGGTCTTTCCAATCAATGCTTCGAGTGTGGGGCTCTCGCTGACCTGGACCTGTTCATAAGTGACCCGCGGACTGTCCACGTCGAAGGCCTCGGAAGGATTGTCGAGTTCTGGAACGAGCGCACAGAAGGAGTCGACTTTTTTGTCGCAGGCCTGGTGGTCCAGCCTGACTCCCGCATAAACTTTGGCTGGATCATGAAGCACCGACCTGGAGTCGGCGTCGTAGATCAGATCGATCCGTCCGAACCGTTCGCCACCTGATCCAGATTGAATCCCAGGAACTCCAGCCACGTTCACATCGTTGATGAAGTGGGTATGTCCGGCCACGACTGCGTCCACGCTGTGAGGTGAAACGGCAGTGAGCTTTTTGAGAAGGTCCGTCAGATGAAACTCATTGCCCGCGTCCCCGTCGTGCATGACGAGAACGAAGACATCCGCGAAATTTTCCAGGCTCTCCCGGACCTGAACATAAGTTTCGAGCGGATCGCGAAAGCAGAGGTCCGTGACATTCTCGACGGTGGTCGTCGTGGTCGTTGCAGGATTGTCGATTCCGATCAGGGCGACTCGGACTCCGGCCACCTCCTTGATCAGATAAGGTTTGAGAAAAGCGGGACTGATCGCCTTGGACCAGTCAATCAGTGAGGCTGACTTGCAACCGACGGATTCCGCTTTGACTGCCTTGCCGTCGAAATCCAGGAGCGAAGCTTTCAGGTAGGTGTTCGCCGAGAGAAGCGGGAAGTTGGCCTGCCGGGAGAGCTTCTCGATCACGCCTCTTGGGTTCTGATCGACACTCTGGGGAGTGACCTTGTCTTCAAGCCAGCCTATCGGACCAAAGTCGTAATCATGATTGCCTGGGACGATTGCATCATAGCCAATTTCATTGAATGCCTTGAAGACGAGATCGCCTTCATTGAAGTTGCTCATCAAGGTGCCCTGAAACTGATCACCAGCATCCATGACGAGCGCCCCACCACAGTTGCCGAACTGATTCTGGATCCCGGTGCGGATGGATTGCACGACCCCTCCCCAGAACAGAAGTCCACCGACGGATTTTCCGTCCTTGAGATGCGTGGGTTCAACTCCACCGTGGATGTCGTTGGTGCTGAGGATGGTGATCAGCTTCTGATGGGGCTTCAGGAAAGTGGACGGACAGCTGCCGTCCGCGGGTGACGGACCCTCGGCGCGTATCGGGAGGGACCACAGTGAAATAAAAATGAGAGCCGCCACCAGAGCCTGTTTCGCCGGTAATTTCATGGCCCATGCTTAGCAACCGGCAGGAGGGGAGTCAACGCGGTTCTCGTGACTGAATTAAACTTTAACTATTTAAAACTACGGGCTTTGACGCTCAGGGTGAGAGTGTGAATTCGAATCGAGGCCCGGCGTTGGCGGGGTTCCGCTCAGTTTCGTCTGAAGGACCCTTCTTGCGGACGTTCGTGATCACTTTTTCTTCTTCGATCCAGTTTTTGGCGACCAGGTACTTCTGAATCGCCACGGCGCGACTGACCTGAAACTCATAGGATCCGTCCACTTCGCCGAAAGTTCCCTTGATCAGGAGTTTGCCCTTCTGATGTTTGGTCAGTTTCCCGAGTTTGTAGAGAATTCCTGGAGCCTGGGGAGTCCATTGATCAATGGTGCCCTGTTTGAAGAGGTCTGATTCGGCCACCGAAAATTTCACGACTTCGATCTGAAGCTTGTCGCCCGAGGAGGACATCTTCGCAACGACATCCGAAACATGCTCCTCTTCAGCTTCAGCCGTTTCGCCATCAATCAGCGGACGCTGAGGTTTCGTGACCATTTCTTCGGGAACTCCGCCATCGGCACCCTTGAGAAGCTCGTCTCCGGCGCCCACTCGGTCTCCCATCGGAACGGTTTCCTTGGAAGTGAGGTCGGGCCTGAGAGCGGAAGTCGGATTGTTGAAGTAATTGGCGACTGCGGCTTTCGTCGCTTCATCAGATCCCATCAGCCACATCACGAGAAAGAAGGCCATCATCGCGGTCATGAAATCGGCAAACGCGACTTTCCAGGCACCGCCATGGTGACCATGGCCTCCGACTTTCTTGCGTTTGATGATGATCGGCTGAAGCTTCTTGTCGGATGCCACTTGAGATTCCTCTTATTTATGCTGCCGCTTTGGCGCCTGAAGTTGCCTTGTCGACTTCTTCGAAGCTCGGGCGAACGGCTGGAGGGATGGTTCGACGGGCGAACTCCACACAGACTTTCGGAGAACAGTCTTTGGCGAATGCGAGAAGCCCGGACTTGATGACGGTGAGCACCTGACCATGATCGGCGAGGACGGAGTCCATCTTCGCGGCAAGAGGTCCCATGAAACCGTAAGAAATCAGAATTCCGATGAACGTTCCGACCAGTGCGGCTCCGACGCTGTGACCGATGACTTCCTTACCGGCAGTCAATTTGCCCATGGTGATGACGACCCCGAGAACGGCGGCGACGATCCCGAGACCCGGCATGGCGTCCGAAACCTTGTTGAGAGAAGCGGGAGCCAGCGATTCGATGTGATGAACGGTTTCGATATCCTTGTCCATCAGGTCTTCGAGGTCATAAGGGCTGACGGGTGAACTGATCTGCACCTTGAGAGTGTCGCAGATGAATCCGAGCGCGTGATGATTGGAAAGGACGTAGGGGTATTTCTTGAAAATGTCGCTGCCTTCAGGCTTTTCAACATGGGATTCCAGAGAGAGAGGGTTTCCCTTGGCGGTCTTGATGATGTCATACATCAGGAGAAGCACTTCGGTATACTGGGCCTTGGTGACTTCCTTGCCCTTGAGTGCGCCGATGAGCTGGTGGATGATGTCCTTGATGACGGACATCGGGGATTGAATGATCAGGGATCCAATGGCGGCGCCCACGATGATGATCATTTCTTCCGGTTGCCAGAGAACGGCGAGATTACCACCGTGAATGGTGAATCCCCCGAACACGCAAACTGAGACAACGATTGCACCGACGATAATCAGCATAAAATTTTCCCCGTATTCCTCACCAGTACTTGTCGAGCTTTTCAGTTAAAAGTTGAGGGGAAAAAGAGAAGCTGTGTGGATTGGATCGAGAGCGACGTGAGTGGCGTCAAATGCCTGACGGCATGGACCAACCATCTGCTGATTCATCGGTATTGGAACTGAAGCACTGAAAGCAGATCGGCACCAAGCGGATCATCGCTTCACCCCGATGAAATATCAGGGGATCCGGGCATTCAAGCCGCCTTGCGATTCTCCTCGAGCTTCGCGGTTCTGAGCTGGCCACCGAGTTTATCAAGTTTATTCTGGCTCATGGCTTTTCTCACTTTGGGAAACAGTTCGTTTTCCTCCGCGCGAACATGATGCATGACATCCTCAATCAGGACCGTCAGCTTGGCTTCAATCTTGTCACTGGACATCGACGACCTGGAAAGATCATTCAGCAGATTCTTGATCTGTTTGTGCTCCTCGTACGACTCGTTGATGATCGCCTTGAGCTCAGCGATCTTTTCGCAGGCCGGGTAAAAGATCTCCTCCTCGATCCGGGCATGGGTCTCGAGCTCGAAAACGATCTTCTGAATGATCTTGCCGCGAAGTTTGGAATCTCGCACCAGTTTCACCTGCCCGAACAGAAGTTCCACTTTCATATGGTCCATCTGGAGCTGTTCAGTGGCATCGAGCTTTCGTTTGGAAACGGATTTCAGAAGCACCGGGATACGTGTGAACATCTGGGTCAACATGAGGATCTCCTTGAAATGAATGTTGAAAAGACCGTTGGGTTCTTCGAAGTTCAGCCGAGGTGAATTTCAACGCGACGGTTCTGAGCCCGTCCCGCAGGGCTCGTGTTCGAAGCGACTGGATTGTTTTCACCGTAACCGTAAGTCACGACCTGGTTCGCTTTAACTCCCGAATCAACCAGGGCGTTCCGAACAGCTCGTGCGCGGGCCTTGGAAAGCGCGATATTGGCGGTCGTATCGCCGACGCTATCGGCATACCCTTCGATTCGGACCTGAGTCTCGGGTTTTTGGGCGAGCTGCATGCCAAGCGCTTTGAGTTTTTCGACTGCGTCTGGCTTGAGTGCAGCCATACCAAAGTCAAAATTCAACTGATCATTCACATTCACGAGATTGTCCGCCTCAGTCGCTGAACCGTCCTTTCCCGCCATTTCTGCGGCGGTGTTTTCTGAAGGAGCAGTTTCATCTTTCGTGAGCGAATCATTTTCCTGATCCTGCCACTGGGAAATCTGCTCATTATCCTTGATGACTGAACCTCGGTCCACGTAGTTGCCCACCCCCCCGCGCGCGACCGATCTCGGACCGCTCACGAACAGACCTTCTTCCTTCTCGGAGTAGCTCGCAATCTTTGACTTTGCATGCGAACAGCCTGTTGCTCCCGTCGCAAGAGACAAGGCACAAAGGGCACAGAAACCAACTTGGATGAATGTTCTCATGCTGTCAGGTGGAGCAATGCGTGTGCCATGACGAACGCCCAGTCGAACACCCGGTCCAGTTGCTCCTCGCCTTGTTTAAACCTATATTTCCATGCGTCCGAAGCAAGGATGAGCGGATGACTCCATCGCGGCATCCGGGTTGCATAGTGGCTACCCCTAAAGAGGAATCTGTCATGAAGCCCAACGCACCGCAGTCCAAAAAAATATATCGTTCCAACGAGCGCGTCAGCAAAATTCTTCAACGCAAATCATCGCAGACGCCCTTGAAGGCAGTACCCTCCCGCGGCTCTGTTCACCAGGACAGCAAGAAAGAGACGCCGCCGATTGAACTCTTTCAAAAGGAAGGCTGCCCCTATAGCCACGCTGTGCGCAATTATCTGTCGTCGCTGGGTGTCGATTTCATCGCGCGCAACGTCTCCGAGCATAATGACCTGAAACATCATCAGCTGGTCCTGGCGGGTGGCAAAAATCAGATCCCATTCATGGTGGATCACCGCACCGGTATCAAACTTTATGAAAGCGACGCGATCATCAGCTACCTCGAAAAGGAATACGGCAAACCTGCAACGAGCCGAAGCATGCGAATCCTGCAGACCCTTGAATTGAGACTTCGTTCGCAGGCAGAGCGTCTCCAATGGGCCGTGAAGGCCCCGGTCGAAAGCCTCCAGAGTTTCAACGAAGAAGCGCGCGAAATTCTCACCAACACCACTGATATTCTCAAATCGACCTTCGCCGGAATGAAAACCGCTTTCACCGAACCGAGCGCGAAGGAAAAGGCTGAAGAAGGTTTTGACCGAAAGAAGCGGCATAGCGAAGAGGCGACCGAAACCGAGTACGCTCGGAAGTTCGCTCGCAAAAATGCAAGTGGAACCCGTCAGAAAATGACGGCCTGACCCCGCCTGCTGGTTCAATTGATGCAAAGAATGGCCTAGAGGGCGTTTTAAGTCGGACGTGACTGACGTCCAGGAGATGATGAGTGATGGAAGCAGTGGAAGTCTTGAAAATCGATCAAAAACATATCTGTGAGTTTCTGAATCGCCTCGAAGCGACGGGCGACGCCTCTGAGAAGAGAGAAATCGTCAAGGATTTACATTCAGAACTCCACGACTACCTCCGCGTGAAGGAAACTCTCTTTTACCCTCAATTCTCGGGGTTCTCCGAGATGAGCAACTGTGTGGACCAGGCCTTCCGGGACCACCTCGTGATTCGTGAACTGGCCAAGAAAGTGGATGAAACTCTTGATAGTGAAGAAACCGTCGATCTCATCAATGAGCTGACGGATCAAATCCGGCGTCATATGACGTTTCAGGAGCAGGACTTCTTCCCTAAAGCGCGCCGGATGCTGGGAATGATCAAGATGCACCAACTGGGAGAGTTCCTGATCGAGGCCAAGGAATGGAATTACTCCCACCGCCAAAAGGGCAGCCAGCCCATCGCCGCCTAGTTGCCGTTCATGCCTGAGTGAGTTAGGGTTGCACCGGGGAGTCCAGATGCAGCCCATTCAAGATCTTGCCATTGTTCTGAGATGGGTTCCTTACGAGGAGCGCCACCGTGTGGTGACCGCCCTGACGGAGAACTACGGCAAGATTTCCGCGCTAGCCAGAAACTCCATTCAGTCCCGTCGCTTCGGAGGCTCACTTGAACCTTTCTCCGCAAGCCTCTGGACGTTCGTGGAACGCAATGGCGCGGACCTTTACCGCGTGGAAGAAGCGCAGATCCGGAGAAGCTTCGAAGGCATTCGGAGAAATTTCGAACATCTGGCTCTTGCCAGCGTCTTCAGTGAACTCATGATCAGACTCGCGCCGGAACGGGAGCCTTGCCCCGATCTGTTCAGGCTGCACTCCAACGCACTTGCAGCACTCGAAGAACTGGATCCAAAGCTCGATCAACCTGCCGTGCTTCTCTGTCTGTTGATCGGCTACATGGGAAAAATGCTGCAATGGAGCGGTAACCAGCCTCAGCTTCAGCGGTGCCTCTCGTGTTCAAAGCCGCTCGAAGAGTTTGATTCGCGCGCCATAATGAGCTGTCAGATCACCGATGCTTCCTGGCTTTGTCCAGAATGCGGGCATTTGAGGAGCGACGAAGGCCAGGGATTCAATCAGAGATTTCTGCGCGTGAGTGCGCTGGCCCTGCGGGATTTCTTCGTGAGCCTCACGACCCCGATCAAACAGATCCCGGTCGTCATGCAAGCCACCGATTTTGAACACCGTGCACTCTTCGCTTTTCTCGAAGCTTTGTTCATCTATCACGTGCCGGGCTTTGATCAGAAGCCGCTCAAGGGGTTGAGATTCATCGGGCTGGCCTGATCATCACCCTACACTCAAGCCCGGTGCCGGGGGGACACTTCTGCTGCGGCAGTAGGGTCCGGCACTGCTTGGGTGAACGTGATCATCGCGAGAAGCTCATTGTGAAATCAATGCCAGAATTTCTGACAGTCCCATCGCGAATCCATCATAAAGCTCCATAGAAATAGCTTTCTTCGTACGAAGCCCATCTCCCGTCCCCACCAGAAACACCGCCTTGCAACCCGCGGCTCGTCCGGCTTCGAGATCGGTCGCCTTGTCTCCGACCATGTAGGACTGCGAAAGATCGATGTCCAACTTCTCCGCCGCTCTCAAGAGAAGCTCAGGCAAAGGCTTGCGGCAACTGCAGTTCTCTTCTGGCCGATGAAAGCAGAGCTCATAATGATCGATCTTCGCGCTGACTGGCGCGAGCAACTCGTCCAGACGAGCATGGATCTTCGGAATGTCCTCAAGCCGGATCAGACCACGGCCCACTCCCGATTGATTTGAAACCACAATCAGCAAATATCCCTGTCTCCGCAACGACGCGAGAGTTTCGGCCACGCCCGGAAGCAGCTTCATCTGGCTCGCCTGATTCAGGTAGCCCGGGTCTTCATTGATGGTTCCATCCCGATCGAGGAAGACCGCCTTTTTCACGAATCCTTCTTTTTCTGTTCCCAGTCCCAGGCCGTGGAGATGATCTGATTCAGAGAATCAGCTCTGACTTTGAAACCGAGTTCCCTGCGCGCCAGTGCCGAATCGGCAACCAGACGTGGGGGATCACCGGGCCTTCTCTCGACGTGAGTGATCTTGATCTTCTTGCCGGTGACCTTTTCGCAGGTCTGGATGATTTCAAGCACCGAGTACCCGCTTTCGCTACCCAGATTGAACACTTCGAACAGTCCGTTTTTCGGGTCCTGAGCCGGACGAGCAAGAATTCGCTTCATTGCCGCTTCATGTGCAGCCGCGAGATCAGAAACATAGATGTAATCCCGCACGCAGGTTCCATCCGGAGTGGGGTAATCATTCCCAAAAACTGAAACTGGCCGATCTTCGAGCACAGCCTTGAGTACATTCGGGATGAGGTGGGTTTCCGGATCGTGCTTTTCACCCACTCGCAACTGAGCCTCCGCTCCCGAAGCATTGAAGTACCGAAGCGCCACCGCGTGCAGACCCTGGTTCTTCGCGCAATCCGCGAGAAGCGCTTCAGCATTGAGCTTGGTTTCACCATAAGGACTCATCGGTGCCTTGGGAAGGTGCTCGGAGATTTTCTGATTGCCGGGATTGCCGAAGATCGCGCAGGTCGAGGAGAAGATGAAGCGGCGGATGCCCGCCCGGATCATCTCATCAAGGAGGAGCGCGGTCTGAGTGACGTTGTTTTCAAAATATTCTTGAGGTTTCAAAACGCTTTCGCCCACCAGACTTCTGGCGGCAAAATGCATCACGCAATCGAATTTCTCGCGGCTGAAAAGCGCTCGAACGGCGGCAGAGTCTCCCGCACGAGCGTGCGTGAAGCCTTCACCGAGAAGCGCGCTTCGATGTCCGGTCGAAAGATCATCCAGGACCCAGACCCGATGTCCCTGGTCCAGAAGCCAAGCACTGCAAGCGCTGCCGACATATCCTGCCCCACCGACCACTAGAACCTTTGCCATGCTCAGGACCTTAGCATAGGATGAAGCCACCGGTGATCCCATGAAATCTTTATTTAAACTGAAGCCCTACCTTCGCCCTTACCTGCCGCTCATTCTCACAAGTGCAGCGCTGGCCCTGCCGCTGGCTGCCTTACGCACAGCACCAGTACCTTTCGTCAAGTACGTGATGGATGACCTCTTCATCAGTAAAGATCGCGCCAAACTTCTCTATTTCCCAGCAATTTTCATTGTTTTGTATTTGATCAATTTTGTCGTCCGTTTCTTTCACTACTATTGCCTGCGAATTGTCGTGGCCCGGGTGAATCAAAAACTCAAGAACGATCTCTATGACCACGTGATGGGGCTTTCGGCGGATTACTTCACCAGTCAGAGCACCGGCGCGTTGATTTCACGTGTGGGCTCGGATCCTCAGAACGTGGACGCCGGAGTCGCGCAGTTGAATGTGATCGTGCGTGAACCGATCCAGTTCCTGCTTCTTTTCGGTTACGCCATGAAACTGAACTGGAAGCTCACGCTCATCACTTTCGCGATCTTCCCGCCGCTGGCTTACATCTTCTCGGCCACCGGCAGGAATCTGAAGCGCTACATCACCCGGATGCAGGAAGAGAATGCGCGTCTCTTTTCGACGCTTCAGGAAAGCTTCACCGGCTTTAGAGTGATCAAGACGTTCCGTCTCGAAAAATACAGCCGCCGGAAATTCCGTGAACGCAGCGAAACCTTCACGAAATACCTTCTTAAAACCGCGGTGCTTGAAGAAGCCTCTCACCCGATGGTGGAACTCGTGACTGCGCTCGCCATCGCCGTCCTCATCTATTACGGTGGGACTTTCGTCATTGCAGGCACGATGCAGCCCGGAGAGCTCATGGCTTTCTTCACGGCCTTCGCGCTCATGATGAATCCGCTTCGGACCCTCAACGACATGAACATGAAGCTTCATACGGCAGATGCGTCCTGCAAGCGCATTTTCGAGATTTTCGAGTTGAAATCGAATCTCCGGGAGTCTGCTGACCCGAAGCCTTTCAAGACTTTCAAAAACGAGATCCGCTTCGATCAGGTTCATTTCGCCTATCCGGATGCCCCTCAGCGCGAAGTCCTCAAAGGGCTGAACTTTTCGGTCCAGCACGGCAAGGCTCTCGCTCTGGTCGGAGCCAGTGGAGCGGGCAAGAGTTCGCTGGTCGCGCTTCTGCCCCGAGTCTTCGACATCACTCAAGGTTCCATCACGATTGATGGACACGATATCCGGGATCTCAATCTCGATGACCTGAGAACCATGATTTCGGTCGTGTCCCAGGACGTGTTTCTCTTCAACGACACGATTTCGGAAAATATCCGCTGCGGCAGGCTCTCGGCCAATCAGGCAGAGATCCATGAGGCCGCAAAACATGCACACGCACTCGAATTCATCGAGTCGCTTCCTGACGGCTTCGAGACGGTCATCGGTGACCGTGGTCAGAAACTTTCGGGGGGTGAAAGACAGCGACTGTCGATCGCTCGCGCCTTTCTGAGGCAAGCTCCGATCCTGATCCTCGACGAAGCCACTTCGAGCCTGGATTCAGCTTCAGAACGCGCCGTTCAGGTTGCCCTCGAAGAACTCATGCAGAACCGAACCACGATCCTGATCGCTCATCGTCTCTCGACCATCAAACACGCGGACCAGATCCTGGTCATGCAGCAGGGCGAAGTGGTTGAGCGGGGCACTCATGATGAGCTCGTGAAAACTGACGGCGCTTACTCGAAATACCTGCGACTTTCCCAGACCCAGGGTCCACTCGAGGAGAAGACATGAGTCCCAACTGGAAGGGAGTGCTCGAAACCTTTCATTCGTGCCTGATCGATGAGTTGCTCCATCGATTTCCCAATTCAAGGCCCACTCTCGGGATGCCCATCAAGTTTGACGCGTGGCAACTCGAAAACACGGCGAAGTTCGCCACCCTCTGTGACATCTCTCACGCAGGGAGTCGCGGGATCGCAGCAGTGAGTTTCAACGACCAGGCTTACCACTCGGTGGGAGGTGGATCCTCGGAGCACCCTCATGTGTTCTGGAATGCCTGCGTCCACCGCTGCGCCCTTGAACTTTCCAGACGACAACTCAAGGTCACCCTTTCCGTACCGCTTCAGTACAAAGCAGGGGACGCTTATCCCAAAAATCTGATTCAACCGACGCGCCTGATCTGGATCCCGATCGGGATCGAGAATCAGTCATTTCATTTGGGAATTGGCATTTGATCTGATATTTCCTTGGACACTATGAGCGAAGAAACCCAAGTTGCAGCAGCTGGTCCCGTACAGAATCTCAAAGACATGGCCGACCTCGTTTCGCTCTGCAAACGACGCGGTTTTGTATTTCCTTCCAGCGAAATCTACGGCGGCATCAATGCCTGCTGGGACTACGGACCGCTCGGGGTCGAACTCAAGCGCAACGTGAAAGAACGCTGGTGGCACGCGATGACGGATCGCGAAGATATCGAAGGTCTGGACGCCGCCATTCTCATGCACCCGAAAGTCTGGGAAGCTTCCGGACACGTCGAAGGTTTCGTTGACCCCATGGTCGACTGCAAAAAGTGCAAGGGCCGCTTCAGAGCCGATAAACTTGAACACGCCGCCTGTGGACTCAAGCCCAGCAGGAAGCCTGGCGAAGGCAGCGACTGCGAACTCACTGAAGCCCGCCAGTTCAATCTCATGTTCAAGACCCACATGGGCCCGCTCGAAGACACTGCGGCGATCGTTTATCTTCGTCCAGAAACCGCTCAGGGGATTTACGTCAATTTTCTCAACGTCCAGCAGTCCGCTCGCCAGAAAGTGCCTTTCGGCATTGCCCAGATCGGCAAAGCGTTCCGAAATGAAATCACTCCCGGCAATTTCATTTTCCGCACCCGCGAATTTGAACAGATGGAGATGCAGTTCTTCGTCAAGCCCGGCACCGACATGGACTGGTTCGAAAAATGGAAGGAAAAGCGCATCCAGTGGCATCTCGACAACGGGATCCGCAAGGACAAGCTTCGCTTTCATCAGCACAAGGACGGCGAACTGGCGCACTATGCTCGCGCTGCCTTTGACATCGAGTATGAATTTCCGTTCGGCTGGCAGGAACTCGAAGGCATTCATAACCGCGGAGATTTCGACCTCGGCCGCCATCAGCAGTTCAGCGGCAAGAAGCTCGAATACTTTGATGAAATGGGCAAGGAACGCTACCTCCCTTATATCGTGGAAACTTCCGCGGGCTGCGACCGCACCCTGCTCGTTGCCTTGGCCGATGCTTACCGCTTTGATGGCGAGCGCACCTGGCTTGCGCTTCACCCAGCCCTCGCCCCTTACAAAGTCGCTCTTTACCCTTTGATGAAAAAGCCTGAGCTGACTGAGTACTCGGATAAACTTTACGCAGATGTGAGAAAACGGTTTCGCGCCACCACAGACGACGCGGGCTCGATCGGCAAGCGCTATCGTCGCCAGGATGAAATTGGAACCCCTTTCGGAGTCACCATCGATTATGACACTCTCTCCAACCACACGGTCACGCTCAGGCACAGAGACAGCATGGTCCAAGAAAGGATCCCCGCTGAAAACCTCATCCGCGCAATCGAAGATCAGATCGAAAACTGGGGCAAATAAGCGCCCGACTGCGAAGCTTGCGAGCAAAAATGGGACGAAGCTTGCGAGCAAAAATGTAGCGAAAGCTGCTCCGAAGCGTTCTCCGAAAAATGCGACCAAAAGGAAGTCGCCGGCGATCGCCGTCGGCACCCGCTCGATCCCGGGAGAAAAAGGGAAGTACGTTTTCTACTTCGGTGGTGGAAAAACCGAAGGGAATGAACTGCAGAAGAACCTGCTCGGTGGAAAAGGCGCAAACCTTCACGGCATGACGAGCCTCGGCCTGCCTGTGCCTCCTGGCTTCACGATCTCGACGGAAGTCTGCACGCACTTCTACGCCAACAGGAAAACTTATCCGAAAGTCCTCGATTCCCAGGTCAAGGCATCGCTTGCAAAGATTGAAAAAGAGATGGGACGCAAGTTTGGCGGTCGCAAGAATCCGCTGCTCGTTTCAGTTCGCTCCGGTGCTCGCGCTTCGATGCCGGGCATGATGGACACGATTCTCAACCTCGGCCTCAACGATCAGACCGTGCTCGGCCTCATCGAAGAATCGCAGGACGCGCGTTTCAGCTACGACAGCTACCGACGCTTCATCACCATGTACTCGGACGTCGTGCTCGACATCCACTCCAATCAGTTTGAATCCGCTCTCGAAGACATGAAGCATGCCCGAGGAGTCGAGCTCGACACCGAGCTCAGTGCCGAGGACCTGAAGGAACTGGTGCGCCAGTTCAAGCAGATCGTTCGCACCAGCGGCAAACAATTTCCTGAAGATCCCTGGGAACAGCTCTGGGGAGCGGTCGGCGCAGTCTTCAGCTCCTGGATGAATCCAAGAGCCAACACTTACCGCAAGCTCAACGACATTCCTGAAGCCTGGGGAACAGCGGTGAATATCCAGTCCATGGTTTTTGGCAATATGGGCGACGATTGCGCGACGGGCGTGGCTTTCACGCGTGATCCATCCACGGGTGAGCGAAAATTCTTCGGCGAGTTTCTCGTCAATGCCCAGGGTGAAGATGTCGTCGCCGGAATTCGCACTCCGCAGCCCATCAACGCCGTCTCCCGCCAGGAGGGAGCAGAAAAGCTCCCGACTCTCGAAGGCGTGATGCCCAAGGCTTACGGCAAACTGGTCAAAGTCTATCAGAAGCTCGAAAAACACTACCGCGACATGCAGGACATCGAGTTCACGATCGAACGTGGCAAGCTCTACATGCTGCAGACCAGAAGTGGCAAACGAACCGCTGCCGCCGCGCTCAAGATCGCAGTCGACATGGTCCGCGAAAAACTCATCACGAAGGAAGAAGCGATTTTGCGCGTGAAACCTGAACAGCTCGATCAGCTTCTTCACCCGATGATTGATCCCAAAGCCAAAAAGGACACCCTTTGCAAGGGTTTGCCCGCTTCACCCGGAGCGGCGTTCGGACAGGTGGTTTTCGATCCTGATGTCGCTGAAAAATGGGTGAACGAGCTCGGGCGAAAAGTCATTCTCGTTCGCATCGAGACCTCTCCTGAAGACATCCACGGCATGGCCGTCGCGCAGGGCATCCTCACCGCCCGCGGAGGGATGACCTCGCACGCGGCGGTCGTTGCCCGCGGCATGGGCAAGTGCTGCGTCTCCGGCTGCAGCGCCATCAAGATCACTTACGAGCAGAACCTCTTCAGTATCGGCAACACGATCATCAAAGAGGGCGATTTCATCACACTCGATGGAACCACCGGGGAAGTCATCAAGGGAAAAGTCGACACGATCACTCCCACCTTGAACAAGGACTTTCAGGAACTCATGGTCTGGGTCGATCAGATCCGCCAGCTTGAGGTGAGAACGAACGCGGATACGCCCCATGATGCCAAAGTCGCCCGTGAGTTTGGCGCCCAGGGCATTGGCCTCTGCCGTACTGAACATATGTTTTTTGAAGCGGATCGCATTGACTCAGTCCGTGAAATGATCCTCGCTGACACTCTTGAAGGCCGTGAAATCGCGCTCGAGAAGATTCTTCCGATGCAAAAAGGAGATTTCAAGGGCCTTTTCCGTGAAATGAAAGGTCTTCCGGTCACGATCCGACTGCTCGATCCCCCACTTCATGAGTTCATTCCACACAAGGATGTGGAGCTTTATGAACTTGCGGACAAGACTGGCGTCAGCTTTGAAAGACTCAAGCGCAAGGCCGATACTCTGCATGAGTTCAATCCGATGCTCGGTCATCGCGGGTGTCGACTCGGCGTCAGCTATCCTGAGATCTACCGCACCCAGGTGCGGGCAATCATGGAAGCCGCCTGCGAACTCATTCAGGAAGAAGGCTTCAGAATCGTTCCCGAGATCATGATCCCTCTTGTTGGGGACTGGCGCGAACTCCGGTTCTGCCGTGAATACTGCGTCGAGGAAGCTGACGCCGTCATTGCGCGCTTCAACGATTCATTGAGCAAGAACGGAACTGCGGCGAAAACGAAGAAGATCACCATCGAGTACCACATCGGAACGATGATCGAACTTCCGCGCGCCGCTCTCACTGCAGGCGAAATCGCGAAGTACGCCGAATTCTTCAGCTTCGGGACCAATGATCTGACTCAGACCACGTTTGGACTTTCGAGAGATGATTCCGGCATGTTCCTGAAGGATTACCTCGACGCGAAGATCTATGAAAAAGATCCGTTTGCATCGCTCGATCCCCAAGGCGTGGGACGCCTCATGAAAATCGCCATCCAGGAAGGCCGCGAGGCGCGTCCGGACCTCAAGCTTGGGATCTGTGGTGAACACGGGGGCGAGCCTCAGTCCGTCATGCTCTGTCACGCAATGGGACTGGATTACGTGAGTTGCTCACCTTTTCGAGTGCCGATCGCAAGACTTGCGGCTGCACATGCGGCCATTGAGAATCCGCGAAAAGCG
The DNA here is from genome assembly GCA_014378465.1 of Oligoflexia bacterium. GTDB lineage: Bacteria > Bdellovibrionota > UBA1018 > UBA1018 > UBA1018 > UBA1018. The sequence goes on from JACMNQ010000052.1 coordinate 98,674, forward strand.
CAGAAGGCTCTGAGCACGAAGAAAAAGAAATGATCCTGTGCAGGGACTGAGCGAAGAGTCCCTGTATTTCCTGCCAATCACTCGTGCAGGAGGCTGGCACAGGCTTTCTTCTTGAGGAGCTTGAGCATCTGCGACTTATAGCCTTTCTCACCGGTGGGCAGGACGACATCGTAGGAGACTTCAGCATCCGGAAACTTCATTCCTCGCGAGCTGACGTAAACTTCATTGTGATCGACCTTGAAACCGCCAGCGAGGTCTGGATATTTCCGTTGAAGGTACTCGTACAGCTTGGGAGCCACTTCTGCAGGCATGCCCCGCAGGCCGTCTGAGAAGAGGTACGTTCCCGGCTTGAAGGACAAAGACCAGTTCGCCGTCGAGTGCCCAAGAATTCCTTCAATCACGAACCGGATCTGGGCCACCTGGTACGTATACTCCACGTCATGCAGGGCCACGGGGTAGGCTTTTCCGACCAATTTCACGTAGCGCTCCTGATTGAGCATGAAGCTCTTGTGGATGTCAGTGTAAGTTTGCTGGGCGAGCGCTTTGAGGTCCTTGCTCGTTTTGGCACGGTTCCCGACTTTGGGAAGGAAGTCAGAAATGCCGTTACCCACCGCCGGTGAGTCCCAGCTCCCCGAAAATGCGGCGACGATTGCGGCCTCGTACATCGGGTTCTCTTTGATGAGTTCGACGACTTCCTTGAAAATTCGTTCGCTGTTCCACTGACCCAGGGCCAAACTGAAATCGCCGTTGATTTCTGTCGTATGACGAGTGTCCGTCGTATTGAGTCCGTCCAGATGGGCATAGATTCCCCGCTTGCCGTTTTGCTCCATGAACTCCAGAAACTTCTTGAACTCCGGTTCATCCCGCCCGTGAGGCCCTCTGTAGCGAGCGCCACCGTAGGCACCGGGCCAGAGCGGATAACTATCCCAGTTCGGCTTGCAATGGTGACAGCCTCGGCACTCCTGGGGGTTGTCATGGAAGTTCAGGGCAGCGTTGCCCTCCTCGTCCTTCAGCTCAATCCTCTTGAAGGAATACTCACTGCCTGGTTCGCCCCGTTGCATGATCTCCACAGTGGAGTAGCTCGGATGACTCGGGTCTCCGACGAACGAAATGATGTTCTTCGCACCTTCGTCAAAGAGGATCACGCGCGGAAAAAGTTCACTCGCGAACTGGGAGCTTTTCGAAGCGTACATGAGAACGTGATTGGATCTCATCTCCGCTGGCAGCAGCGCCATGATAACTTCTGGCGTCGTTGCAGCGGTTCTTCCGGAGAGCTGCGTCTTCAGGACCTCAAAGAGCCCGGTGAA
>JACMNQ010000053.1 GCA_014378465.1 Oligoflexia bacterium
TCATTGGACTTTTACACGAAGTCCTCATTGGACTTCCGCCACGATCACGTTCAAGCCGTCTTCGGAGCGCGTCACTTCGCGGACGATCAGACCGTGAGATTCAAAATTGACGAGGACAACGGCCTTTTTGAGCTCCTCAGGAGACTCCTTCGTGTGGAGTGCGAACACGATGGATTCCTGCGAGAGTCGTCGGAGCTCCACCGGCACCGCAGCGTTCAATTTTTTCGCCACCAGTTCCTGAAGGGCCTCCTTGAAGCCCTTCATCTGATTGAAACTCGTGAGGCCTTTGATGGAAACTTCGAGCTCATCACTGGCAACCTGCGCGATCGTGTTGGATTGAGTGCCGAGTTCACTCAGCGTATCCACCATCATCCGGGAAACGGCGGTTTCCATGCTGTCGTTCTTGAGAACTTCGAGTGTCTTGTCGGCCTTGAGATCCTTCGCGGCTCCACTTGAGTTCATCCGCATGTGGAGAGAGACCTGGTAGTGATCCTCGCCCGGATGTTCGGCATCCGCCACCTGCTTGAGTTCAGCTGACCAGGCGCCATTGACGCCTTTCTTGCGGACCAGCTCAGCAAGTTTGAGTTCGACCAGCGCTTCTCCCGCTTTGGAGACCGGAGCCTCAGTCGACGGATCCGGAGCCGTGATCTCATCTTTGGTCAGAAGCTCATCCCCGGTCACCCAGACCGGAGTGATCCCCCGGCGCACCAGATAGGACTGCAGTCTTCTCTTCACTGCAGGCAGGGCGGCCGCACATTTCGCACAGTCCTGATCTGATTTCAGATGGACCAGTGCCTTGATCTCGGCTTTGCCAAGAGCTTTTGGCGCGTAGAATGAAAGGTAGCTTCGAAGTCCTTCGACATCCACTTCGACTTCATTGCCCCGGTAATCGCGAATGAAACGCGATGAATCGGGCATGATCTCCTCGTCAAATATTTTCTTCTGCCACGGCTCCAGAGTCCCGAGCTTTTTCTGCGCCTCAACGAGTGCTGCATTGAAGGCTGCAGTCGGGGCGGCAAAAGCCGGAACCGAAACGCTGGCGGCCACCAGGCACACGGCCAGAATTGAACTGATTTTGCTTGTCCTGTCGGTCTGAAATGGCATGGTTTCAGTTTAACACGCCCCTGCTTCCAGTCCACAAGGACCGTCGAACTTTCAGACACCCGGCAATTTCATCGACACTTTCCTCGCACGAGTCCGCTCCCTGGGCAGAGTTTGCCTACTTGTGAACCTTCCCACCGTCACTAACCCCGCAGCGTTCTTGGAGCCAATTTGTCACGCGACTGCGCTCCAGCATGAGTTCTTCAAGGAGTCATTCGGGCCAGCTTCTTGCTTTGAAGCGGGCAAATGAAATTCACGAACTTGCACGCGGCCAGACTCCGCATCGAACTTTTCCGTCCGTGGGCAGCGGCCTCCTCGTTGCCTCTTTGCGGGCTCGCCGCCCTCTTGCTCCTGGGCTGCTCGGCGAACCCGCCTCCAGCATCGACGAAGCGCTCCCACTGGGACGCCGCCCGAATCGCGACCCCCAGTCTTGAAGCCTCCAATCTCCTCAAAAGTCGCGGCAAAGTCAGTTGTGAGGACCCGGATCAGTGCCCTGCGGGTGTGGGAATGCTGCTGTCCAGCGAAGACGACGGTCTTTCCATGTGCACCGCTTTTCTCATTTCCCCCGACGTTCTGATGACCAACAGTCACTGTGTGCCCGAAGACCTCAAAGCCCCCTATTCCGCCGCGCAGAGGAAACGACTGATCGCGATGTTCCCGAAAACTTCTCACGAGCACGCCGAGACGGTGAACATCGAAGGCGTGCTCGAAGCATCGACGCTGGACGCGAATCCGGAGATCTATCTTGAGCAGGACTATGCTTTTTTACTTCTGAAAAAGCGCAGTTCTCGCACTCCTTTCGGAGTTTCGTTTGATGGCGTACCCGACAACCTGACTCTCTTCAGCGCGCGCATGCAACCTCAGCCAGGGAAAGGGCCGGTCGGAGAAATCCAGGTTCGGCGCTGTATGGCTCATCAGGCCACCTATTTCACACCCTCCTACAATCACAACTTTGCGGCCGTGATTTCATTTTCTGATTGCAGCGTCGATCACGGAAATTCAGGATCGCCCCTGATTGACGACCAGGGAAAAGTGCGCGCGCTCCTTCAGGAAGCACAGGTTGACGTCAATCCGAACCTTCTGAGTCTGGTCGATGGGAAAGTTCTCCCCGCCATTTACGGCACCAACCTTGCTTGCCTCAACTTTCCTCAAGAGGCAGGCTCCCAGTTCATCCGCACTCGGCCTGAAGCCTGCCAGCTGGAGATGACCCGGAAAATGCCTCAGGAAAGAGACGCACTCGTGCGAGCCCAAAAAGAGGCGAACCTTCGCGCGTGGCTTGCGGCTTCGATGAAGTCCATGGACTTCTTCGTATCGCTTTTTGGCTGGGAGAATTTTGATGTCAAGGGGATCACGTTGGTCAGACCCGGCTGCATCCGAGGAACACTCACTCAGCCGGCCGCCATCACCTTGCCTCTTTGGGACGCCAGCCTGCGTCTGACTCCCTACTTTCAGTTCAAGAGTTCGGTGGCTCGGGGTGGAGTGCCCGCCATTCTCGAACAAGTGGGAAATCACGTCAAACTTTCCCGTGCAGCCGATGGTGAAGTCATTTCGGAGCAGGACCTGAAAGCCTGCGAAGGCAATTGAAGGCGCCGCGGGCTGGAGACGGCTTTCAAGCTCCCCGCACTTCCGCTGACAGGACTGTCCACAGTCTGCACAAGTGTTCAACCAGATGACATCCGAGTGATCGCCTTCTTCGAATCCGGTCCCGTTCCCCACGCCAACTCCCCTGATTTCCTGGGGTCGTTCTGAACCAGTCGCGTGGCTTGAGTCTTTCACGCCGGGCACCTTCCTTGCTCATGGGTCTCCGAGGTTCCCGACTGTGCCAAACTCCTTCATGTCGACTCCGCTTCCCAGACTTCTGATCCTTCTGAGCCTGGCCACGGCCTTGCCGCTGGCATGCAGCAGGATCCAGACTGCGCAGCACCCGCACCATCCAACGCCTGAAGCCCAGGCCCGCGGCTCGGTCATATCAACCTCCTCTCTGGAAGAATCCGTCAGTGTGATGGATCAGGGTCAGATCACCTGCGAGGACCTCGACCAGTGTCCTTCTGCCGCTGGCATGCTCCTGTCGGCCACCGGGGATGATGCGGGCGCCTGCTCCGCATTTCTGATTTCGCCCTCGATCGTGATGACCAACAGCCATTGCCTGCCCGCCGATCTCAAGGCCCCACACACTCCGGCCCAAGGACGTCTTCGCATGCTCTTTCCGGAAACCCTGGCGGATGAGGGGCAGACCATTGAAGTTGCTGAAGTGATCGACGCTTCCAATCTGCATGTGAGCGCGGATGTTCTGGAAAGTCGGGACTACGCTTTTCTCAAGCTCGCGAAGGAAAGTCCCCGCAAGCCTTTCACGCTTTCCAGAGCCGGGGTGCCGGACGGCCTGCCCCTCACCAGTGTTCGCATGACGCCTCAGTCGAAGACCGTCCCGCTCGGCCTCATTCAGGTGGTTCAGTGTCAGGCTCACCAGAAAACCTATTTTCTTCCCCGCTTTTCAAACAACCTCTCACCCGTCGTCGCGTTTTCAGATTGTGATGTCGAACACGGAAACTCCGGTTCGGCCCTCCTCGACCCTCAGGGAAATGTGCGTGCCATCCTTCAATCCTTCCGAAGTTCACCGATCCCACCCATGCTGCTCCAACAGGTGGACGGAAAGGCGTATGGCATGCAGGACGGGAGCACGAAGCAGATCAACTCAGGCACGAACCTCGCCTGCGTGATTTCACCCCTGGAGAAGCAGCTCCGCATTCTCCCCGTCGAATGCATGAAGGATGAAATGAAATCCAACCTGAGCATGGAGACCAAAGGACTTCTCATGGAGCTCGATGCAAGTCGTGCTGCCGCCCTTCTGGCCGAGCTCAATCAGTGGAAGCAGGATCCTGAAAATGCGATCAGCTCTCAGTTTGACTGGGATCCGGTCGAGTATGAAGCACTCGAATCCCGGCTCTCCCTGAAACCCGTCTGCCAGAAACCCGGTGCGCGGTCGCAGAACTTTCAGCTCCCGGTCTGGGATTCGTCGATCCGGCTCAACCCTTACCTGCAGTTTTACCTGAAGATCGAAAAGACCAAAGTTCCAGCGACGCTTCGCATGAGCCAGGATCAGGTACGCCTCACGGCTCAGATCGCGGACGATGAGTCGCTGACCGCCGCGTCTAGCTCCAAGGTCCTGTTCGATGAGATCATACCGGCCTGCGCTGAGTGATTCAGATCAAGTGAACGACTTCGACGCCGAAGATCCGGTTCACGGATTCGACCATGGCAGGAGTCGCGGCAACTCCGACATTCTTCGGCAGCTGCAGATGAGTTTTGAAGCGCGGATCGATGAAATCGAGACGAATCGAGCATTTCCCGCGGTGCTGGAGAAAGTGCTTCTTGAGCTCACGCAGCTGATCAGGGGTGACGTTCGGGAGCGGGAGCTTCAACACGACCTGATTGACCCGAGTCTTGTGCGCTTCTTCAGCCCATTCCAGCGACTTCACGAGAATTTTAGGAGCCTCGTCGCCGAACTCGACCTCGCCGCGCAGAACCAGCGGATCGGCTTCGACCAGCGCGCGCTTCACGATCTCACCCAGAGTCGCATAGGCATCCGGAAAGAAGATGACTTCGATCTTGCCCTTCATGTCCTCAAATTGCCCGAAGGCCATGCGCGTGCCTTTTTTCGTGGTCACTTCGCGCATTTCAGAAAGCAGGCCGCCGAGAGCGACTTCCGTCTTCGGCGGGCGTGAACGATAATCATAGGGCGCGTTGGCGTCCGCTTTCGGAGCCGCAGCTTTGACCGCCTGCTTTGCATTCTGCTTTTCTTCGGCCATCTTCTTGATTCGCTCCGTGCTCCAGCCGAGCCACTCCTCGCAGATGCGTTGCCAAGTGTCCATCGGATGCCCGGATACGAAAAATCCGACGACCGCCTTTTCCATCGCGAGCTGTTTGGAGCGCGGCCAGGCTTCTTCATTCTTGAAGATGGCGTGCGAAGGCGTGATCATCTTCACTTCTTCCGCACTGAAGGAGTCAAACAGCGAATTTTGACCGAGCTCACGTTCGGCCTGTTCATCGCCCGCGAACTCCAGCAGGGTTTCGATCGAGGCGAGGAGACTCGCGCGGTTCACTTCGCCGATCTCATCAAATCCACCCGCGATCGTGAGAGATTCAAGCACTTTCTTGTTCACCTTGCGGGTCGAGACTCGCTTGCAGAAATTCATCACGCTCGTGAACCGACCCCCCGTCTTGCGGGCCTCCACGATCGTGTCGACCGCGATGCCGCCGACGCCCTTGATGGCTTCAAGTCCAAAGCGAATGCCGTGCACGACTTCGCCACTGGGCTTCGTGACTTTTTCAACGCTGAAGCGGTTCTGCGAATAGTTGACGTCCGGAGGCAGTACCGGGATCTGATGGGCTTTCGCGTCGCCGATGTACTTCGTGATCTTGTCCGTGTCGTGCATTTCCGTCGTCATGAGCGCTGCCATGAACTCGGCCGGATAGTAGGCCTTGAGATAGGCCGTCTGATACGTGAGCACCCCATACGCCGCTGAATGGGATTTGTTGAACCCGTACTCGGCGAATTTCGCCATCAGATCGAAAATGGATTCGGCTTTGGCCTGGGGGATGCCCTTCTCCGTGGCGCCTTTGACGAAGAGTCCTTTGTGCTGGGCCATTTCGTCGGCTTTCTTTTTCCCCATCGCTCGCCTGAGCAGATCGGCCTGTCCCAGCGAATAACCGGCGAGTTCTCGCGCAGTCTGCATGACCTGCTCCTGGTAGAGGATGACTCCGTAAGTGTCCTTCAGAATCGTCGCGAGCTGCTCGACGTCAAACTTGATTTCCTGACGGCCGTGCTTTCGATCAATGAAGTCATCGACCATCCCGGACCCGAGAGGTCCCGGACGGTAAAGTGCATTGATGGCGGTCAGATCTTCGAGCGAATTGGGTTGAATGCGCGAACAGAGATCCTTCATGCCCGAGCTTTCGACCTGAAACACGCCGTCGGTGTCGCCGGACGAAATCAGCGCGAAAACTTTCGCGTCTTCGTAGTTCATGCGCTCAAGCTCGAAATCCGCCTCCGGCGTGCCGGGTTCGGCTCCGGCGCGGACAAGCTTGATCGCGTGATCGATCACGGTCAGAGTCTTGAGACCGAGAAAGTCAAATTTGACGAGACCGATCTTTTCAGCCGAGTCCTTGTCAAACTGCGTGACCACGTCGCCGTCTTTACCGACATAGAGCGGGCAATACGTGACGACGGGTTCTTCCGTGATGATGACACCTGCAGCGTGAATCCCGGCATTGCGGTACAGGCCCTCGAGGGACCGGGCGTAATCCATCACCTTGTTGGCTTTGAAGTCCTGGTCCATGCGTTCGCGGAGACGTGGTTCCTTTTCAATCGCGCTGTCGAGCGTGATATTGAGCTCGTCAGGCAGGAGCTTCGTCAGGATATCGCTTTCGGCGAACGAAAGTCCCATCACTCGGCCCACGTCCTTGAGCACGGCGCGCGCCTGAAGCTTTCCAAACGTGATGATCTGCGTGACGTTGTCCTTGCCGTACTTCTGAATGACGTAATCGATGACTTCGCCACGACGATCCTGACAGAAATCGACGTCGAAATCGGGCATGCTCACGCGTTCAGGATTGATGAA
>JACMNQ010000054.1 GCA_014378465.1 Oligoflexia bacterium
AAACTTAACGCAGCAATGCAAAGGTGCATTTCCATGAAATACGAAGGCCAAACCATTCAATGTTCGCAGCTCGACGCAGGAATCGTGGAGCTCACATTCAACGCCAAAGACGACTCAGTCAACAAGTTCAACGCCGCCACTCTGAACGAACTGCGTGAAGCCGTCACGCTTCTCAAAGCGGAAACTTCACTTCGCGGCCTGCTCCTGACGAGCGGCAAGGACGTCTTCATCGTCGGAGCCGACATCACTGAGTTTCTCACTCATTTCAAGAAGCCCAACGCAGAACTCGAAACCTGGCTCGGTCAGGTCAATCAGATCTTCTCCGACATCGAGGACCTCAATTGTCCTTCGGTCTGCGCGATCAATGGCTTCGCGCTCGGCGGAGGTTTTGAACTCGCGCTTTCCGCCGGCTACCGCGTGATGTCGTCTGAAACCAAAGTCGGCCTGCCTGAAACCAAACTCGGCATCTATCCGGGCTGGGGCGGCACGGTTCGCCTCTCCCGACTCACCGGTGCTGACAACGCGATTGAGTGGATCGCCTCAGGCGAACAGTGGAAAGCCGACGTCGCGCTCAAGATCGGCGCAGTCGATGCCGTCGTCGCTCCTGATCAGGTTCGCACTGCCGCGCTCCAGATGCTCAAGGATTGCATCGCCAACCAGTTCGACTGGAAAGCACGCAACCGTGAAAAGACTTCTCCACTGAAGCTCAACGCGGTTGAAGCCACCATGGTTTTCGAAGGCGCCAAGGGTTTCGTCGGTGCCCAGGCCGGGCCGAACTATCCGGCTCCAGTCGCCGCAATCGAAGCCATGCAGAAGGGCGCAACGAAGAACCGCAATGAAGCTCTCGCGTTCGAAGCTGCCGGCTTTGTCAAAGTCGCGAAGACTCCGACCGCTCAGGCGCTCGTGGGACTTTTTCTCGGCGACCAGTATCTCAAGAAGGTCAGCAAGAAATTCACGAAAAACGCGAAGCTGGTCGAAGCTTCCGCGGTCCTCGGGGCTGGTATCATGGGAGGTGGAGTCGCCTATCAGTCCGCATCCCGCGGTACTGCGATCTACATGAAGGACATCACTCCCAAGGCCCTTGAGCTTGGACTTGCGGAAGCCTCCAAGCTCCTCGACAAGCAGGTCAGCCGAGGCAAGATGACGTCTGCCAAGATGGCTCAGACTCTGACTCGCATTCGTCCGACTCTGTCTTACGGCGACTTCAAAGTCGTGGACTTCGTCGTCGAAGCCGTCGTTGAAAATGAAGCAGTCAAGAAGTCCGTTCTTGCGGAAGTCGAAGGACAACTGCACGAAGGCGCGATCCTGAGCAGCAACACTTCGACCATTTCGATCACGAGACTTGCCGAAGGGCTGAAGCACCCGGAAAATTTCTGCGGAATGCACTTCTTCAATCCAGTGCACCGGATGCCGCTCGTGGAAATCATCCGCGGCAAGAAGACCGGCGAAGTCGCCATCGCCACTGCCGTTTCCTACGCGCTCGCCATGGGCAAGACTCCGATCGTCGTCAACGATTGTGCCGGCTTTCTGGTCAACCGCGTTCTGTTCCCTTACTTCGCGGGCTTCATGGGACTTCTGAAAGACGGAGTTGACTTCCAAAGAGTCGACAAGGTCATGGAGAAATTCGGCTGGCCGATGGGACCCGCCTACCTTCTCGACGTAGTCGGGATCGACACCGCTTCGCATGCGGATGCGGTCATGGCTCGCGAGTTTCCGGACCGCATGGGTCATGAAGGAAAGTCGGGCATCGAAGCCATGTACGAAGCCAAACGTTTTGGCCAGAAGAACGGCAAGGGCTTCTATGTCTACACTCCTGACAAGAAGGGACCACCGAAAAAGGAAGTCGATCCTGCCGCTTACGAAATCCTCAAGCCGATCATGAAAGGCACCGCGGGAGCTGACGCCGCCAAAGACATCAGCGACCAGGAAATCATCGATAGAATGATGCTCCCCATGGTGATCGAGTCTTCACGCTGCCTGGAGGACAATATCGTCGCTTCGCCCATCGAAGTGGACCTCGGCCTCATCTATGGGCTGGGCTTTCCTCCTTTCAGAGGGGGAGCACTTCGTTACGCGGATACCTTCGGTCTGGCCGAACTCTGCAAAGGTGCCGAGAAGTACAAACGCCTGGGTAAACTCTACGAACCGACCGCGCAGATGCAGAAACTCGCGCAGTCCGGAAAAACCTTCTACTCTGAAATCGGAGCCCAATCATGAGCCAAATGAAAGATGTCGTAATCGTTGATGCCGTTCGTACCCCGATGGGCCGCTCCAAAGGCGGCGCCTTCCGTCATGTTCGCGCGGAGAATCTCTCGGCTGACCTGATCAATGCCCTTCTGATCCGAAATCCGAAGCTGGATCCGAAAGAAGTCGAAGACGTGATCTGGGGCTGCGTGCAGCAGACACTCGAGCAGGGCTTCAACATCGCCCGCTTCGCTTCCCTCATGACTCCGATCCCGCATTCCGCAGGCGCCCAGACGGTCAATCGACTCTGTGGCTCGTCCATGACCGCACTTCATACGGCAGCCATGTCCATCATGACCGGCAATGGAGACGTCTTCGTTGTTGGCGGTGTCGAGCACATGGGTCACGTTCCCATGAGTCACGGCATTGATCCCAATCCGGCCTCGAGCAAATACTCGGCAAAAGCGGCAGGAATGATGGGCCTCACGGCTGAACTCCTTTCGCAGATGCACAAGGTGAGTCGCGAGGCTCAAGATCAGTTCGCACTTCGTTCCCATCAGAGAGCTCACGACGCCAGCATCAACGGCAGATTTGCCAATGAGATCGTGCCCATCATGGGTCATGATGAAGCAGGCGCAATGAAGAAGATCACGGCCGATGAAGTGATTCGTGCGGACGCCAACCTCGAAGCTCTTGCCAAACTCAAACCGGCCTTCAATCCCAAAGGCGGTACGGTCACGGCTGGGAACTCCTCGGCGATCTCGGATGGTGCCTCGGCACTTCTCGTGATGTCAGGTGAACGTGCGAAAGCTCTCGGACTCACTCCGCTGGCACGCGTGAAGTCCATGGCCACCGCGGGCTGTGATCCTTCGATCATGGGTTACGGGCCAGTTCCCGCAGTGAACAAGGCACTTGCTCGCGCAGGGATGAAGATCAGTGACATCGACCTCTTTGAGCTCAACGAAGCGTTCGCCGCGCAGTCGATCCCGGTTCTCAAGGACCTCGGACTTCTCGATCAGGTTGAAAGCAAAGTGAACCTGAATGGCGGCGCGATCGCTCTCGGACATCCCCTCGGGTGCTCCGGCTCACGCATCACTGCCACTCTCCTGCACCTGATGAAAGCCAAGGGAGCCCGTACGGGTGTGGCCACGATGTGCATCGGCATGGGCCAGGGCATCGCCACCGTCTTCGAACAGATCTGAGCCGAGGGCGGGAGGTGGCGAAAGCCCTGCCTTCCATTCAAACTGATTCAGTCCGCTTCAACCTTGAATTTCAAACTTCGGGTTGAAGCGGCTGATTCGATGCCATGCACAAACCACAGCTGTTGGCTTCTTTTCCCATAAAATCATGCTGATCCCCGTGCACGGCCTCCAGTTTAAAAATCACAGCCAACTCTTGCGGCTTCCTGTATGATCTTTGGAGTTTACGAAATCGATCGTCAGCTCCATCGTCTCAGAGGTTTGCGGCATGCAGTACAAAGTAGCGACCTACAATGTGGGTCTCCTGAAAATTCTCTGGCACGAAGCCGTTCCTCTGGCTTTCTCGCGCTCGGATCTTCTGGTCAGCCGCCTGCCGGCAATCGCGGCTGAACAGGGGATCGAAATTTTCGCTCTTCAGGAAGTGTGGACAGCAAAGGACCGCAAACGCTTCAAGATCGCATTTGAGAAAAATGGCTATGCTTCGGTCGAGACCCCTCGGAAAGGCTGGCTTGGCACCGGGCTGCTTCTCTTCGTTCACCATTCCATCGAGATTCTGGAAGAAAATTTTCATCCCTTCAAAGGTGCCACTTCCTGGGATCGCTGGGTTCAAAAGGGCATGCTTTCGGCTCGAATCCGGAAGCCCGGAACTCCGACAGTCGCCGTGATCAACACTCACCTTCAGGCTCTGACCACAGACCGTTCAAGAAGTGCCAGGCGTCTCGAGATTTTCGTGCACAACTCTCAGGTTCAGCAACTGAAGACTCTCGTGAATCACAGCAACTCGCCCACGATTCTGCTCGGGGACTTCAATGTAGGTCCCACTTCCTACGCGAGCCTGTTTCGAAAACTGCTGCGAAGGCTGGGGACGAGAGATGTCCTGACTCATGTGCCCCATCTCAAGCTGCCTGAGTTTCTGACGTGGGATCAGAACAATCCCCTCGTTCAGCAGGGACATCTCGCCGATGAAAAGTCAGCGCGACTTGATCATTGCATGGTTCGTCCCTCCGCGGACTGGGACTGGCATGTCGCGGAAGCCTCTCTTCAGTTCGATGCTCCTCATCCCGAACTCAGGATCCGTGGCCAGACTACGCCGCTTTCCGACCATTTCGCAGTGGTGGTACGACTCGAACTGCTCGCCAGAACTGCCCTGAACATCGTCCATGCCTGAAAAGGTGACTCCGGTCAGGAAGGGACTGGACACATTCTTTATTCAGTAATTTATCTGATCAGATCGCATCACAACTAATCATTTTCTATTATAGGTCTGGATATCTATAAAGCGGCTCAACACCAACCGCTTTTTAAGAAAGAAGATTTTATGAAAAAGATGATGATTGTTCTCGCAGCCCTGATTTCGACCTCTGCAATGGCCACTTCTCTCGTCCCGCATGCCAGCGTTGCCCGGCTCGACGGCATCCATGCCGGTGTGAAATTTCAGACCAGGGTCGACAACTACGGAACGGTCACCATCACCCAGCAGAACGGCCGGGTTCTCGGCAAGAAACAGCTCAATGACGAAACCCTCTCTGAAATCACCTCTCTCGCATGGAACGTCGCCAGCGCTCCGATCAAGACCACCCACTCTGACATGATCTGCATGATGTTGATCGCCGAACTTTTCACGACCGATCTCAAGGTTTCCGCCATCGACCCCAACAATGGTCAGGCCACCGGCGCGCTTCATACGGTTCTGACTCAGGAGACCTGCGCGATTGCCGATCACACTGCTCCCAAAAATGCCAACGCACTTCAGGCAGCGCGTACCCTCAAAAAGCTTCTCGAAGTCATGACTCTCGACACGGTCAAGGCCTGGAACTGATGTTCAGTTCAAGATTTCCGCGGAGACCGCTCGGATCACGCTTCTCGAGACTCTCTCCTGAAGCCCTGAACTGAGTCCGGTCTTCGCGGTTCTCATTTCCAGCGCTGACGGGTCCATTCATCCTGTTCCTGCTCACTCAAGAAAGTCCACGCCACGATCCGACTCTTCTTCTGTCCCTGGGCCATGTCCATCGTCCGACCGTCCGCCACTCTCGCAAAATCCAGCGCCCCATAAATCAAAGGCAGATGCGACTCTTTCGAAAGCAGAGTCGTGAACCACAAGCACTGCTTCGGGATCAGAGCGCTCTCCTCGATCATGCGGCGGATGAAGCCCACTTCACCACCTTCACACCAGAGTTCCATCTCCTGCCCCCCAAAATTCAGCACGGGCGCCTTGCGCGAGGAAGTTCCTTTGCCAAGGTTGTTCCACTTGCGCTTGGATCCGGCCTGAGATTCCTCGAGTGAAGCGTGAAAGGGCGGGTTGCAGACCGTCAGGTCAAATCGTTCCTCAGGCTTGAGACAATTTCGGAAAATGTCGCGAGTCGACTTCTGCAGACGGAAGTGGATCGCACCTTCGAGTCTCTCGTTTGAATCAACGATTTTCTTCGCGTTCTCCAACGCGACCGGGTCAATTTCCGTTCCGAGAAATTTCCAGCCGTACTCACTGTGCCCGATGATGGGGTAGACGCAGTTGGCCCCCACCCCAACGTCGAGAACCTGAACTGAATTTCCACGAGGGATCACGTCCCCGTTGCAGGCACCGAGCAGATCCGCCACGTGGTGGATGTAATCCGCGCGCCCCGGAATGGGAGGGCAGAGGTATCCGGGCGGGATATCCCACTGCGAAACCCCATAGAAATGCTTCAGAATCGCTCGATTGAGCATCTTGACCGCATCCGGATTGGCAAAATCGATCGACGGATCATTGTACTCATTGACTGCAACAAACCGTGCCAGCTCAGGACAGCTCGTAACCAGCTGCTTGAAGTCGTAACGACCTCGGTGCGGGTTGCGGGGATGCATGCCCTTCTTCTCGGGAGAAATACTCATGGAGCAAGGTTAGGCGGGCCGACCGGATTTGTCCATTCTGGAAATGGGACCGGCGAGCCGCTGGGGTGTCCCGCCTGAAGTGACCCGCGATTTGCGAAGCGGATTTAAATTCAGAGCTTGTTGCAGACAGTCTGATAAGCGAAGTAAATCTTGTGCGGCATGAAAATGCCGTCGCGTGCGACTTCAATGCTGGCTTTCAGGGAAAGCTGAGAACCACTGATGACCTGGGCATCCACGTAATTCTTGATGTCAGACCAGGTCGAACGAAAGGCCGTGGCATACTCCCAGCCGTAAGCGCGTTGATCGCGAAGCACGGACCAGCTCACTTTCAGGTCGTTGCGGGAATCTTTGTAAGCCACGACCGTCAGATCATTCGTACCGCCAAAGTGATCCTTGAAAGCGATCGCGCAGCCCTGGACGGCCTCGACTTTGATATTTCCAGCGGTCTGGGTGAAATTCGGTCCGCAGGCATAAGTTGCTTCAACCGATACGAGATGAAGATTGGGATCCGCATTCAGAGATTTCAGAAGGTCGCCACAGGTGGAGTTGACCTCAAACGCGTGAGCGGAAAATGAGAGTACCGAAGCCATCAGGAGGAGCAGGATTTTCATAGGTCTTCTCTAACACCAGGAGTCTCCCTAAACAGCCAAAATCAGGCGAGCCTTCCCTCGAAGGTCCGACTTCAATCAAAAAGCCTGACCCCGGTGAGGGATCAGGCTTCGGTAAGACTTTTAAAGGTCCTGGAACTCCAGTCAGGATCAAGTGCCGCAGCGGTCGAAGGCAACGCTTTCGGTAGTCGATCCGGTGGTCAGGGAGGCCGTGCCGCAGCCATTCAAAACCAGCGAAGTGTTGGTTCCATTGGAGCAGGTCCCTGCCCAGCTTCCGGAAGTGGCGCAGTTGCAGCCGCTGGTCCAGGCGACGTTAGTCGGAGAATAATCGCAGCTCACACCAGTCGTGTTGTTCACGACGTGCATGGTTCCGCCGTTAAGTACGCGGGTAGCGCGACTGTCCCCCATGACGGTGATCGGAGCCGTGGTCGAAGAGGTGTGATCCATGAGGGTGGCTCCAGAAGCCAACTTGAAAACGCGTCGGACCGCACCGCTGCTGAATTGAAAAGTGCGGGTTGAACCCGTTCCTGCTCCGCCGTACGTCAGCATCTGCCCTGACGTGGACGAAACCGTGAGAGTCGCACCGCGACGTCCCGTCACCGTGAGATTCGGGGTGCGAGTCACTGAAGCGCCGGAGCCCGCCAGCTGACAGCTTGCCGATCCGGTACCGCCACTCCACGCGAACCCAACGGTTCCATTGAAGATGGCTGCCCCTACGGTGCAACCGGAGAAGGTTCGGGTTTTCGAACTGCTGCTGCAGGTTCCAAAACCATCCAGGGAGGCGCAAGTGGCGGCGTATGCGTTGGAGCCGAACGCACCTTGCAGCCAAGAATCGTGAATCTCCCGCGGAGCCACGCGGGCAAACATTCTTTCTGAAGCATTCATTTCGTGAAAGGCGACAGCGCCGCTCGAGGTTCCACTCGACTCATCCACAGATGCCATCTGGTCACCAACCTGTTGCGCGGTCTCGGTGTTATCAGAAGTCGACGTTTCGTCCTTGCTTGCACAACCGGTCACTAAACCAAATGCCAAAATCATGGCGGCGATCGCTGAGTATTTCATAGTGGGGGCCTCCAGCCCTGAAAAGTGAGTCTTGCTTCACAATTGTGCACCTCAAATGGATCCGGCTCAATGGATTTTCGCTGACCTGCGCCGCCAGTGACAGAGGCGATAAAAAGCTCATGATATCAGGCACTCGGAGTTGACCGGGATCTGTCTCAGATCGCCCTGTTTTCACTTGGGAAATGATCGAGGAATGCATACAAAAGTCTCATGGCAAAGACTCAGGCACCGCGATTTTCGGAGCGAACTCTTCAATTCATCCAGAAAGCTTCTCGACAGAAGAAAGCGGATTGGCTGGAGAAGAATCGTGAGGCGTACGAAGAAACTCTACTTGAACCGCTCAAGCATCTGGCCTCGAAACTCAAGTCGGAACTATCACCTCTCGCTTCCGGTTATCATTTTCCGCAAAAAGGAATCGGAAGGCTGAAACGTTCCGCCAATCGCGCTCTCGAAACAGGATTTGCGTACAAGGATTGGATGTCGTACACGGCCTCCAGACCGTCAGGTTCCCGCTTTGATCACAACCCAAGCATTTTCTTCATGATCAATCCTGGTGATGAAGAGGGCGACACGGTTCTGCTCGCAGGTGGCCTTTACATGCCGTCCTCTCGCCAGTTGCGGGCGATTCGTGAAGCCATCGCGGAAGATGCATCCGCATTTGATCAACTCTTCGCCTCCAAGTCGTTCCGCGCGTGCTTCAAAGGTGGATTCTCGGACGAAAGAATCTCCACTCGTTCCCCGCGTGGCTTTGATCCGAATCATCCCCGCATGAACTGGCTGCGACTCCAGGGATTTTTCGTCTGGAGTTCCTATTCGAAACGTGATTTTTCCTCGGCACAATTCTCGGACCAGGTCGTGACGGATGCAAAACAGATTCTCAGACTCAATGAACTTCTCGAGGACGCGATTCGCGGAAAACTCGTCCAGTCCACGGTGAAAGCCGAGCCCTCAAAACTACTGTCCAGATTGGACGGGATCAAAGTCATCCAGCGCAAGATGGATTTCTGAAAATTTCGGAACGGACGGCGATTCACCGTATCGACTGGATGAGTCTTTTGACGTGCCTCTCTCTTCCGACGCTCCTCACATTTGCATGGAAAGGGAAGACCCATGACAAGTGGGAAGAGAAAATGCGAGAGAGAGATGAACTTCGCGAAAGGATGACACGTCATGGAGCCGATATTCCTGTCTGAACTGCCGAATCGTGAAGCCCAGAGACTGGTGCAGTCCGGGGCGCCCGTTGTGGCGACTTTCAACCCAGTGGAATACCATGGTCCTCATCTGCCGCTGGATACGGACACCCTTCTCAGCATCTCTGCGCTCAAAGCGGTTTTTGAAAGGCTGCGGGGCAGAAGCGAGTGGCCCTTTTTGATTCACTCGGTCGTGCGAGCTGGATGCGGCGCAGTCCCCAGTCACGGAACCACCCAGCACAATTACCGGCAAGTACGCAAGATCGTCATGAATACCTGTGAAGGGATTCGCGACCTCGGAGCCAAACGCGCCATCCTCATGACTTTCCACGGTGAGCCGCTCCACAACCTCGCGATCGAAGATGGAGTCAAACTCCTGCAATCCTGGGGCATCAAGGCGTTCGCTCCCATGAACGTCGTCATGAACGAAGCTCTGCACTACCAACCCGTGAATTACAAGGAAGCGATCGACACGATCCAGGACCTCACTTTGCGCGAGTATTACCGGGATTATCTGATGGCTGATTTTCACGGCGGTTTTTTTGAAACTTCTCTCATGCTGCATTGGAATCCCAAGACCGTTGAAACCGACTATGCGCAGGTCCCCCCCTGTCCTCCAGTCAAAAATTCCGCGTTTCTTCTGCAGATCTCTCGCATCTTTCGTGAGTTCGGCTGGGATCATCTGGCTCGCGAGCTTGATTTCGCCAACTATGGCTTGACCTGGTACAAGATCAGCCCCACGCCGGGCTATACTGGAAATCCGGGACTGGCCAATGAAACCGCAGGTCGGATTTTCGCTGAACGAACCACGGATCTCATCGTGAAAGCGTGGCTGGATTATTTCGAGCATGGCGTCGCCAATCCAAGACCTGTGCTGCGCTGGGTGCGTCCGCTGACGCTTCAGGGTCGACTCATTTAAATCTTTGCAATCGCGGAATGCAGAGCTAGATTTTCCTAATGAAACTTCTTCTCAGCGGTACGCTGGCTCTGGTGACTCTAGGCAGCTTTTCAGCACTTGCTGAATGTCCGAAGCTCGAAGGTGAATACGGATGCATGATCTCCGCCGACCGGGTGGACACGCTGCGAGTGAAACGTTCCGAGAACGCAGGCGTCACCTTCTACTCTCTGAGTTATGCTGACGGAAGCGGCGCTGACAGCTTCAAGGCCAGTGCGGCAGGAGTGCGAGACGACTTCGGCTGGATGAACTCCTGCACTCCCGATCATCGCCTGGTTTCAGTGTTGCGAGACGGATCGGCCACCGCTGCGATCTACCTCAACACAAAACGGGCGTGGGTGCGCGAGTACAATGGAGCCGTGGTCCAGACCTGCTGGCGCCAGAAATAGGCCTGCAGGCTCTTACGGGTGATCGAGCCCCATGGGTCACGCGTGACGTGGGTAACGTCCATCCTCGAGTTCCGCAACTCCATGATTTCAGGGCGCTTGAAGCAGGCACCTGAGCTGCAATGATCTGGGGCATGACCATCAGAATCGGAACCATTCAGGAGATGACGGGACGGGGCTTCGAAATCCTCGTGGATTCCGAAACCCGTACCCAAGTGCTGGGTGAATTCTTCGATGGAAACTTTCTAAGCAGCACGAGTGCCGCACCCGTGGACGGCGAGTCCAGTACGCTCATCGCTTGAATTCAGAGCCGGTTCGACGTCATGATCCGGATTGAAAGGAGGGATATCGCCAAGTCCGGTATAGGGGATCAGCTCCAGCTCAGGCGGAGCGAGCTTGATTGCGGCGCGTAATAAATTTGTGTTCGAAGAGTTCGCCCTCAAACTTCCTGATATCGTTAAAATTTTCAATTTCTTCATAAACCCTCTCCACTTGACCCTACCCCAGGCGGGTTTGACTTCAAACACTTCGCACCCATCTTCTTGAGAGCATGGATCTTCAAATACGAGCGCAAATCGAGGTGTCCCTTGTCCACACTGCTCAAGAAAACTCTGCTCTCCACTCCCCCGGAAAACGGCAGCGCCACGGTGAGCGCTTTCAGCATCGCCTTCATCGCGTTGATCTTTTTCGCGGAACGGGCTGGATTGCTCGACACTTCAAGGTATCTGGCTGGAACAGGTCGCCAGGTCTTTGAGCAGCATCACTATTGGAGAGCTTTCACGACGACACTGGTTCATGCCGATCTCGGGCACCTCTTTTCAAATTCCATCTTTTTCACGGGCCTCGCTTTTCTACTGAATGGCTATTTCGGAAAATGGATTTTTCCGGTTCTGAGCTTTCTTGCCGGCGGGGTCATCAACCTTATGATTCTGCCTCAGTATCCCGCGGATGTCGCCATCATCGGCGCTTCCGGAATCGTCTACTTCATGGCCGCACTCTGGCTCACGCTCTACTTCATGATCGACCGGAGACACTCCATCGCCCGCAGACTCATCAATGTGATCGCACTTTCGCTGATCCTCACACGTTCCGGAAGTCCTTCAGGAACGTGTGAGTTACCTCGCCCACGCCGTCGGCTTCTTTCTCGGAATTCCTGCAGGAACTTTTCTTTTCGCCCTTCGGAAGAATCAGATTCGTTCGCACGAAGTCTGGCAGTTGCCGGAGTCGACTCTGTTTTCTGAAGTTCCCGAACCGGCGCCCGAGATCGAGCTTCAGCGGGAAGAGCTGGAGTACTTTGAATTCGCTTGCGCCTGCGGATCGCGTCACTAGACCGGTAGACCGCTCTTTTTCCAATCGTTTTGGCCCCGACGGTTAAAAAAAACGGGGTCGGCATGGCACCATTCCCACTGCAATCCTCCTTTTCTCTGATTTTCATTGAGGAATCTGATGCCAGACCAGTGCACTGTTTTTGCACAAGTGGGCCCCATGTTAAGAAAAAGAAGCACCGTAGATGTCGTGTCCTTTGCCTCAGTGACCCCTTCCCTGCTGATGATCCTCTCCCTCACAGCTGCTGCTGGCGCCTTTTCGGGCTGCAGCAAAGCTCCCATGAGCGCGATGAGTAAAACGGGAAATGCGCCGGCCGCCTTCGCTCCCGCGCAGAGTCCGGGAGAAGTCGCACCCCTGATTCGCTCTGACTACAAAAAGGGTGAACTCACCGCACTTTGCAAAGTCGCAATCGACTCCAGTCGCGCCCGCCTGGATGCCCTTGCCAATCTTGCGGCCGAAGCCCAGAATTTTGATACCACTCTGCTGGCTTTCGAGACTGCG
Source organism: Oligoflexia bacterium (assembly GCA_014378465.1). Taxonomy (GTDB): domain Bacteria; phylum Bdellovibrionota; class UBA1018; order UBA1018; family UBA1018; genus UBA1018. The sequence goes on from JACMNQ010000054.1 coordinate 12,280, forward strand.
ACTGCTGACCTCAGCGACGCTGTCACCCCACTGACTTTCATGGGCTATGTCTCTCCCAATGCCGACACGAACTCGGAAGGATCGGACTGTGAGCAGTCCGTCAACCAGTTCATGGTCGACATCAACACTCGCAAGGACATCTATGACGTCCTCAAGGATCAGAAGCCTCGCAACGATTCTGAGAAAAGATTGATCTCAGAACTTCTCAAAGGCTTCGAAGCCAACGGTCTCAAGCTCTCGGCTGACAAACTCGCGCAGATGAAAAATCTGAAGACCCAGCTTGCGTCCCTCGAATCCCAGTTTTCGACCAATCTCAACAACGACGCGAGCCGCGTGGAATTCTCCGCAAACGAACTCGTCGGACTTCCGGCCGATTACCTCGGCGGGCTCAAGAAATCGACGGATGGATCAAAACTCATCGTCACGACCCGTGAAAGTGACTCTGGTGTTTTTCTCAACAACGCCACTTTGAGTGAGACCCGTCGTAAATGGCTTGCAGCCTATTACGATCGCCAGGGACAGGCCAACACCCTGCTTCTGGAGAAGGCCATCGGACTCCGTCAGCAGATCGCGCAAGTCATGGGTTATTCGAACTGGGCGGATTACCGCATCAAAGGACGCATGGCCACTGACGGGGCCACTGCGCTCAAGTTCCTCAACAGTCTCAAAGACAAGCTCGCGAGCCGTGATCGCGACGATATCGCGAAGCTTCTGAAGTTCAAGCAGGAGCTCGATCCCGCAGCGACGAAAGTCGAAGCTTGGGACATCAACTACCTGTCCTATCAGCTCAAGAAGCGCGACTTCAGTCTGGATGAAGAAAAAATTCGCGAGTATTTTCCAGCGGACGTCGTCATTGCCGGAATGTTCGATGTTTACTCCCAGCTTCTCGGAGTTCATTACACTGAAGTTCAGAATGCGGCCGTATGGTCTCCCGACGTGAAACTCTACAAGATCGAAGACAACAAGGATGGCAAGCTCATCGGTTACTTTTACACGGACTTCATCCCTCGCCAGGCGAAGTACGGCCATGCGGCAGCTTTCCCGCTCATTGCCGGACGTGCTGTCGCGGGTCCAGTGGGAGCTTACAGTCAACCGGTCGCTTCCATCGTTGCCAATCTGACTCCCCCTTCGAACGGCAAGCCATCCCTTCTGTCCCATGATGACGTCGTCACGATCTTTCATGAGTTCGGGCACATCATGCACCAGACCCTGACCAAAGCTCCGTACGCCAGCATCTCCGGCTCCGCGGTGGCCCAGGATTTCGTAGAAGCACCTTCCCAGATGCTTGAAAATTGGCCGTGGGACGCCGAGATCCTGAACAAGCTCTCAGGGCATTACCTGAATCACGGCAAGAAACTGCCCAAGGAACTCCTCGACAAGTTGATCGCCGCGCGTGACTTCAACCAGGGGTATTACTACTCTCGTCAGTTGATGCTCGCCACGCTGGACATGACTTATCACACGGCCAGCGGTCCAGTGGACAGTGCTGTGGTCTACAATATCCTGTACAAGGAGATGATCGGCGTGGATCCGATTCCAGGCACTCACTTCTCCGCGAGCTTTGGTCACCTGATGGGCGGATACGATGCCGGCTACTACGGTTACCTCTGGTCCGAAGTTTACGCCGCCGACATGTTCACGAAGTTCAGTGCAGCCGGCCTGCTGAGTCCTGAAGTGGGAGGCGAATACCGCCGCATCATTCTTGAAAGCGGCAATTCACGCGATGCCATCGATCTCCTCAGGGACTTTCTGGGACGCGAACCCAATTCGGACGCGTTCCTCAAAAAGCTGCACCTGTAATTCACGCTGTTGATTTGAAACGCAAGGGGCCGCGCCTCTAGTTTGAGGTGCGGCTTTTCTTTTTCATGGGGGCGCACCGGATCCTGTCAAAAAGCGAGCTGCAACGAGGTCTGATACCGCATATCCCGTCCGCCAGGTACACCCAGGTAATCCGTCGCGATCTGCGTGAATTCAAAACCGAGGGAGAGTGGTTTGCTCAGATTGTAGATCGTGTTTCCAAACACGAAACTGTTTCGCTTGGCATCAGTGGCGGCCACAAGATCGCTGCTATCGTTTTTCGACTGACCTCCTCCCACGTTGAATTGCCAGTTGGAACGAAGCTTGTAACCGAGCTGCGCCCAGAAATCAGTCGCGTGAATTCCGTGAGGCACACCTGCCGTCACTGCCACCGGTACACCGATCCCACCCACGAAGCTCGCGAGATTCTGCCCTCGGAGAAATTCACCCGACAGCGTCAGGTTGTCCAGAAGCGGAACAAAGAGATCACCTCCGGCAGACCAGGTGGGAACACGAGTGAAAGTCGTGGCCCCTGTCGTGACGCCGTTCACGGTCGTGCCGCCAGTATAATACTTCTCCCTGCCATAATGACCGGAAATCCCGAGCACGGAAGGCTGCGCACCGAGAAGTGATCCCTGAGCGGCAACGCGTGCCTGCACATTCGGATACTGCGCATCATTACCGTCATTGTTGATGGTCGCTCCAAACGGGCGAACTGTGTCCGCACCCACGGTTTTTCCAGCCGCAAGCTGCGAAGTGATCTTGCTGTCTCCGGCCATCCTGAATCCTTTGGTCAAGCGAAGCTGCGGTCTTCGGTAACCGTCATTCCCAGCGAACCATCCGGCGAAATAATTGAGCGTGGTTGGAAACAATGGATTGATCACGTCCCAGGTCTGACCTGCAAGGATCGAGAAGTCCTCTTCCGGCCAGTTCATCTCGATGTAGGCGTGCCTCATCATGGGAACCGGTTTGTTGTCGGCTCCCGCATTGTCGTTGTAAAAGTCGAACTCAAGTTTTCCGGTGAGTTTGGCGCCACTGGTTTCTGGTCCTTTGATATTGATTCCCACTCGACTCTGATTGGCAGTCGCGTTGAACTGGTTGGAACCCCGCAGATTCTGGGAGTTGGAAACGACACTGCGAAAGTAATCTCCAATCGCCGCCTGAGAAGAGTCATAGGATGCGTCGAACTTCAGGTATCCATAAAGTTCCGCGGAGACTTTGTCCGCGACGTCGACCACAGCTCCTGTCGCTGTGGCAGGGGCAATCACAGGTGACGCATCAGCTGCGTTCGCGATGCTCTCGGCATGGGCGCATGCCATGAGCAGGACTGGAATGAAGTTCGCGAATTTTTTCGTGAATGGACTCATATCTGGGCTCCCCATGGATTCAATGATCGTTTGATATCATTTCGGCTCAGGTGCACGCCTTCGAGCAGCAGCGGCCGTGCTTTCAGGAAGAGGAGCAATTCTCATTCCCATCGGTCTTCAATCCTCAGATTGGGAGTGTTCCGGATAACGAACTGGTCAAAGTGGACCCGAGCAGCTATCTTGCATCTCTTTCTCCTGACGCGCGCTGAGGCAGGCGCGCGGTTCGGCAGGATTTCGAAATCGAAAATTGAAAACCAGTTGGAGAATTATTTCATGACAGAACATTCCAGAACGATGCAGTCCTCGGGATTTTCAAAAATGGTTTGGTTTTTGATTTCCATTCTCGGGGCCGGAAGTCTGGGTGTCGTCGCTCTCAGTCGAGGAGAGCCGATCAATGCCATCTGGCTCGTGATCGCCGCAGTCTGCACCTATTTCGTCGCTTACCGCTTCTATGGGCTGTTCATCGCCCACCAGGTTCTTCAAGTCGATCCTTCGCTTCCGACTCCCGCGATGAGACTCAACGATGGACTGGACTATGTTCCGACGCAAAAGTACGTGCTTTTTGGTCACCACTTCGCCGCCATCGCGGGAGCAGGCCCACTCGTCGGCCCCGTACTCGCGGCTCAGATGGGATACCTCCCCGGAACTCTGTGGATCCTTGCCGGTGTCGTCTTCGCCGGCGCGGTTCAGGACATGCTGGTCCTTTTCATTTCCACTCGCCGGGACGGCCGCTCGCTGGGGGACATCGTTCGACTCGAGATGGGAAAATCGGCGGGAGCGGTGGCCATGATCGGAGTTCTGCTGATCATGATCATCATTCTGGCCGTACTTGCCCTGGTGGTGGTCAAGGCCCTGGCGGGAAGTCCCTGGGGAACGTTCACCGTGTTCGCGACCATTCCGATCGCACTCATCATGGGAATCTACGGGCGGTTCATCCGCCCCGGAAAAATCGCCGAGATGTCCGTCATCGGGTTCGTGCTTCTGATGTCCGCTCTCGTCTTCGGCCAACACGTTTCAGAAAGCGCTTCACTCGCTCCCCTCTTCACATATACGGCGATCCAGCTTGCGATGATCATCATCGGGTACGGGTTCGCGGCATCGGTCATGCCCGTCTGGCTTCTGCTCGCTCCCAGAGATTACCTGTCCACTTTTTTGAAAATCGGCGCGATCGTGGCCCTTGCCATCGGGATCGTGGTCGTCATGCCGATGATGAGAATGCCAGCACTCACACGATTCATCGATGGCACCGGACCCGTTTTTTCAGGCGGACTGTTTCCATTTCTTTTCATCACGATCGCCTGCGGCTCAGTGTCAGGCTTTCATGCCCTGATTTCTTCGGGCACGACACCGAAGATGATCGAATCGGAAGCTCAGGTCCCTTTTGTCGGTTATGGAGGCATGCTGATGGAGTCCTTCGTCGCGATCATGGCCATGGTCGCGGCCGGTGTCATTGATCCCGGAGTCTATTTCGCCCTGAACAGTCCGGCAGCGCTCATTGGAACAGACGTCGCGAATGCAGCCAGCGTGATCTCAGGCTGGGGCTTCACCATCACTCCCGACGTACTTCTGCAGACGGCAAAAGACGTGGGTGAATCCTCGATTCTGTCGCGTGCCGGCGGGGCGCCCACTCTTGCGGTCGGGATGGCGCATATCTTCTCCGGGCTGATCGGTGGCAAAGCCATGATGGGATTCTGGTATCACTTCGCGATTCTGTTCGAAGCGCTCTTCATACTCACCGCAGTCGATGCCGGCACTCGAGTCGCGCGATTCATGATTCAGGATCTGATCGGCAGCGTGATTCCGGCCTTTCGAGCAACTCACAGCTGGACCAACAATCTGATTGGCTCCGCCATCGCGGTCGGGATGTGGGGTTACATTCTCTACACCGGCGTGATCGATCCGCTGGGAGGCATCAATACCCTCTGGCCTCTGTTCGGAATTTCAAATCAGATGCTGGCTGCCGTGGCTCTCATCATGTGCACGGTGGTCCTGCTCAAGATGAAGAAGCAGAGATACGCCTGGGTGACGATCATCCCGACGACATTTCTGCTGATCTGCACTTTGACGGCGGGACTGCAGAAAGTCTTCAGCGACGTTCCCGCGATCGGATTTCTCGCACACGCCCGGAAGTTCAAGGACTCGCTTGCACAAGGTCAGATCATCGCTCCCGCCAGGACTCTGGAACAGATGCATCAGATCGTCTGGAACGATTATGTCGATGCGACTCTGGCCGGCGCGTTCGTGGCCGTGGTGATCGTGGTGCTCTTCTACGGAATCCAGGTCGCTCGGAAAGCTCTCGCCAATCCCAAAGTGACTGCTCTTGAAAGTCATGGTGTTGCCAAGGTCACGCGAATTGCTTGAACGTGCGCGTCGCCGGACGCAGTACCTCTGGTCGATGCTCGTGCAGACATTTCGCCTCATGGTCGGGGTGCCGGACTATGAGACCTACGTGAGGCACCGCCAGGAAAAGCACCCCGGGATTCCTTGGATGAGTCACACGGAATTCTTCAGGGAACGGCAGCGCAAACGTTACGAGAGCGGGGCTGGTAAGTGCTGCTGACCTTCCAGCCATGGCTCAACCGATTGAAATCATGACTGATCCCGCAAGAGCTGGAGAAGTGTTGCGCATCCAGTCAAGCTTAAGTATAAGCCCTGCATATCCCCCAATTGCAGGAGCACTTTCAATGAAGATGATTCAAGATTTTATGCTGGTCACTATTGCCGTTTCAACTCTTCTGGCTGCTTCAGCCAGTCAGGCCGCAAGCCCTGTCTCATTTCTCTGCCGTGAAGTGAGCTGTGCTGACTTCGAAAAACCAACCAACGCCGCGAGCTGGTGCGGAACTCCGACCGTGATCGAACTTCAGGCCTTCGGTGGACAGGGTCCACGCAAGATCATCAAATCCGCCGACGTCTCAAATGAAGAAGTCTGCGATACCGAAATGGCCAAAGTCGGATCCCTTTCTCGAACCGCTGAAACCATCTCTCTGAACTTCAGTGATGGCGATCAGCAGAACACTTTCTCTTTCAGCCAGAAAAGCCTGATCGATCTGCGCAATGAAACGATCCAGTCCATCGCAGTGACTGAACTCGACGGCTTTGACTGGGCTGACGGTCACCACGATCGTTATACGAAGACGTTCAGCTGCATATCACGGTCCGGAATTCCTGGCCGCACCCGTTAATCCACACCCGACACAATCGCGAGGACCCCGAGAAATCGGGGCTATTTTCCACCGTAGACCGTTTTGAAGGTGTCGTCCATTCGAGTGGCGAGACGCTCCATGTCGCCGTCGAAAGTTTCATCTCGGTCCAGAATCACTTCTTCACGAATCGACTTCTCACGTGAATTCAGTTCGAAGGGGTTGTAATCGGGCGTTCGATTCCAATCATTCATTCGGTAAGAAATGGTTCCCACCGCGGCGATTGAACCGACTCCGAGAATCACCTTCGCGCTCGTCATACCCATCACGAAGACAGGAAAGGCGCACGCCCCGGCAACTGCCGCCACGAGGATGACCGCTTCGATCGTACCCACGCGGATTTTCTGAGAATGAAGATAATCTCTTCTGGAGCGAAGTTCAGTCAGAGAAAATGCGCGACCTCCGATCAACTTGCAGGGACGAATCATGTCCCTGTTCCTGATGCCGAAATCTTCACGAAAACTTTTGAATTTTTCACAGAATTCAAAGCGACGAAGCGTCCCCTTCTCATCGGCCTTGCCGTGGCGGTCGACCGAGGAGACTCGGATGAAGCGACTGTCGTCCAGGTTCAAAGGCAGGACATCCAGAGGGATGCCTGAGGCAAAGGAACTCCTGAGCGTGAGGGTGATCAGGCTGAGCAGAGTTAAACCGATGACACTGTTGATGGCTGATTTGTGTGCAATGCTTTTCATGGTCAAGTCCTCCGAGGACCCCCCGGTTATACAATACCTGACTTTTTCAGTCAACACATTGAGTACTCTGATTTTATTGATCTTTTCAGATCGTCCGGAGAATCAACGGACTTTCGTCCAGCTCCGTCGCTCATCAGTGCTGGTATCCTCGACGACTGTGAAGCCGATTCGCCCGACTTCGCGCTCGTCATCCGTCTCGATCTGGACTCGCCACTTGCCAGGGCGATAATTATCCTTCTTCGTGACTCCACGAAAGCCTTCTTCTCGCCCACCCACGATCGGCATCGGGATCGCGTCCGCCGACTGCCAGTCTCGCTGACGCTCATCGTAGTAGAGCCACCTGACTTTCAGACTCTCCTTGAAACGCGTCGGCGAAAAAACCTGCACGAAGCAATAGACGCTGTCGCCCGGACGCGCCAGAAAGTGCTGATCTCCATGCTGCCAGAATCGCCACTCGGGGTGAGTGTAAGTCAGCAGGTACTCCCCATTCTCTTTTTTCACGTCGTGGTAGATGCCCATGTAAGTCACCGAAAGCGGCACGGGCGGAATCGCATGAGCGAAGTAGAGCGTCGCGAAAAGCAGCTGGATCGCTGCAAATGGATAAAAGATGTGCGTGATCAGAATTCGTGGATTCGTCGTGAGACGAGTCTGAAGCAGACGAAAAAAACCTGCGAAGATCAGAAGGCAGGCGACGACCGCGATGAGAAACGGCAGGGTCCCGAGAAAGCCAAGCAGGATCGGCACGAGTCCCACCAGGTAGGAGATCAGACAGAGACTCAGAAGCGCCATGTGAACCTGCGTCTGCGATTTTCCAAATCTCTTGAATTCATTGAGCATGAGAATGCCCGCCAGAAAACCGATGAACGCCAGTGAGGTCAGGGCTGAGGCACTCTTGAAATAGAAGATCGTGTAACTGTTGAGCAGGGTTCCGAGAAAGAAGTGAAAGATGGCCTCGCGGTACTTCCAGACCTTCACGAGGAAAGCGGGAGGATGGACCTCGCGATTGGTCTCGATGAGTTCCACACTGATGAAGATCCCGCAGATGATCAGATACAGCGCCTGCTGGATCATGACCGCAGGCTCGTCAATGCGTTTGAGCATGATTGCATCAAAGGCAAAGCCCAGGAGGAAGAAGACGATCGGGATCCATTTTTCGTGCTTTTTGTAGAGTTCTCGCGCCGGTGTGAACATGCAGGCAGCATACACGATCCCTTCCGCACCCGCCGCAAAATGCTTGACCGTCAAAAAATGGACACGGATCAAGAAAAGAGCCGGAAATTCCGACGAACTTCTGAGGAAATCGAGATGTCCGTCGTGAACTATCAGCACCTGTTTGAATCGGTCCCGACCTCGTACCTCGTGCTGTCACCGGACTTCACGATTCTTTCGGTCACGGACGCCTACTGCAGAGAGACGCGAACCATTCGTGAGGAACTCGTCGGCCAGAATCTCTTTCAGCTCCTTCCCACGAACGCGGACCATCGGCAGGCTGACGGACTTCAGCAACTGCGCACATCGTTCGAAAAAGTGCTGCGCCTGAAGAAGCCGGTACTGGAGCGCGGTCAATGCACCAGTTCTGAACGCGGAAGGAGAAGTCGCATTCATCATTCACCGGATCGAAGACGTGACTGAATACATTCAGTTGAGACAGAATACGCCCGAGACTGCCACTGACCGGATTCAGGCTGAAATCTTTCAGCGTGCACTCGAGCGAAAGAAGATGGAAAGCGCGTTTGAAATCACGAAACGTGAAGAGCAGCTTCGACTCATCATGAACGCCCTTCCGGCTCGACTCGCCTATCTGGACCAGAATGGAAATTACCTGTTCGCGAATCTTTCCTACTCAAATTGGATTGGACTTTCGCGGGAAAAGCTGTTCGGAAAACACATCAGCGCCGTCATCAAAGCCGAGGACTACGAATTTGCACGCACTTTTGTGGAACGAGCGCTGAAAGGGGAAACGGTCGAGTTCGATCAGTCCATCAATTACGAGACTGAAGGCCCAAGAGATGTCACGGTACAGTACATTCCGGACGTGACCGGTCAGGATCAGGTACGGGGCTTCGTCATCGTCGTCACTGACGTGACTGAACATCGCAAGCGGGTTGCAGAAAGAGAACGACTTCTCTCCAATGAAAAGGCGGCCATCGAAGCTTCAAAACTCAAATCGGAGTTTCTTGCGACGATGAGCCACGAGATTCGCACCCCCATCAACGGCGTGATCGGGATGACCGGGCTTCTGCTGGACACCGACCTCAGTTCTGAACAGCGAGACTATGCGGACACCATCAGATCCTCAGCCGACACGCTCCTGACCCTGATCAATGACATCCTGGATTTCTCCAAAGTCGAAGCGGGAAAAATGGACCTTGAACGGGTGGATTTTGATCTGGAGCTGTTGATCCAGGAAACCATCAAGAGCCTTGCCCATTCAGCGCATCACAAAAATCTGTCTCTGCAGATCGAGTAGCAACCGGGGCTTCCAAAGACCCTCCGGAGTGATCCCGGACGAATCCGTCAGGTGATCACCAATCTTCTGAGCAATGCGATCAAATTCACTTCAAGAGGTGAAGTGAACATTCGCGTGCGACAGGAAAGCCATGAAGGGAACGTGGCCCGGATCCGCTTTGAAATTCAGGACTCAGGGATCGGAATCTCCGGGGCCTCGGCAAAGAAACTCTTTCGCGCATTCTCGCAGGCGGACTCCTCGACTCATCGAAAATTCGGGGGAACCGGTCTCGGACTTTCAATTTCCAAGCGTCTCGTTGAACTGATGAAAGGCAAGATCGGAGTCGAAAGTCACGAAGGCTACGGTTCGACCTTCTGGTTCAGCCTGCCTCTGAAATGCGCCAGTATCCGAGTGCAGCCTAGGATGAGCGGTGAACCGCTGCCGCTGCATTTCACGCGCGCGAGAATCCTGATCGCCGAAGACAATCCGGTCAATCAGAAGATCGCGCTCAAGCAGCTCGAAAAACTGGGCTACCGCGCGGACGCCGTGGCCAACGGAAATGAAGTGCTTCACGCGCTCTCACAGATACCTTACGATCTGTTGCTGATGGATTGTCAGATGCCGGATCTGGATGGTTTTGAAGCGACGGCTCTCATTCGAAGATCGCGCAGCCTTACTCACCCCATGATTCCCATCATCGCGATGACCGCCAACGCGATGACAGGTGACCGTGAACGGTGCCTTTCGGCCGGGATGGATGATTACGTTTCCAAACCCACCCAGATCGAGGCTCTCGGCCAAGTGATTGAAAAATGGCTGGAACTCAAACCTGCCCACTCGACACGACGCGATGCTGCTTGAGTCGATGACAAATCACCCTTAAGATGAGAGTTCAACTCAATATCAGGAGATCTCTCATGAACAAAATCGGTTTTCTGTTCGTTACTAGTGTCACTCTCGCCCTCGGCATTTCCGCTTCCGCCAACTCCACGGGCAACTCCGGGAACACCGTCAAGACCACTTGTGCTGATGAAGCTCACTATCCTCTGATCACGAAAGCGGAACTCAAGGACGTCGCTGCGAAAAAAGCGGCGTTCATCGTGGATGTGAACAGTGAAGAGAGCTTCAAGAAAGTCCATGTCCCTGGCGCCATTCACTTTGCAGCAAACGAAAAGGAATTCACCCAGGTTCTCCCAAAAGACAAGAACACGATGATTGTTTCCTATTGTGGCGGTGTACAATGCAGCGCATGGAAAAAGGCCGCTCAGGAAGCGTGCAACCTGGGTTACACGAACATCCGTCATTTCAAGGAAGGCATTCAGGGCTGGACTGCCAGCAACTGAAGCGGCATTCAGGCGATTTTCATCGAAAAATGGCACGTGAGACGGATTGGCGCAGGCCAGTCCGTTTTTTTAACGCGGGCTCAATCCGCCGAGTTGATTTCCTGAAAACAGTGGCGTCCCATCCCCGCTTGATGCAGTGTCGTGTCCTCAAGGAGATCCTGCCCCATGATGAAACTCTATTTTTCCGCCGGTTCCTGTTCCGCTTCCTGCCATATCGCGATTGAAGAAACGGGCATGTCCTATCAGCCGATGAAGGTTGATTTCGACAAGCCAGACGCCACGCTCGCCGAAATGGAACGCCTCAATCCGCTCGGAGCCGCTCCGGTCATGGTCTCCAGTGATGGCAGGACCCTCACCCAGAACATCGCGATTCTCGAACACATCGCTGATTCCAATCCAGCCAGTAAATTGCTTGCGGCCCCAGGAACCTGGGAACGTCTCGAAACGATGAGTTGGACTTCTTTCGTCGCCTCAGACCTTCACAAGGCATTTTTGCCGCTGTTCATGGGAAAATCCATGGCTTCAACTGAAGCGGCACAGGGCGAGATCGCCGAGTTCGCGAAAAAGGACATTGCCAAGCTCCTGACCTACGTCGACGGCAAACTCGCCAACAGAGATTACCTCATGGGCAAGATTTTCACGATCGCCGACTCTTACCTGTTCGTCGTCGTTGGCTGGTGCAAGTGGGTTGGCGTCACGACTGAGCCCTACAGCAACCTCAACGCCTTCATGACTCGCACCTACCAGCGTCCTGCCGTTCAGAAGGCGCTGAAGATGCAAGGCCTGTTGAACTGAACCGATCTCGGAAACTTCACCCTGGAACGCACCGGTCTCGAGATTCTCGCGGTCGGTGCTCCAACCCGCTCAATCCTGATCCAGCCCGAGCTCCCTCGACTGCCTTCCGTTCAGCCAGCCGAGACAGGGCATGCACGCCCGCCCATTCAAAATAGAGTGCGGATCCGAGCAGGACACAGATGCTGAGAGCCGGGCGAACACCCAGAAACAGCACCATGACTCCGACGCTTGCGGCACCCAGGCTCCAGAGAAATCCCGTCAGATTTCCATTTCGCGTGAAGCCCACGATTCCGGCCAGAATCACCCACGCAGTCACGTCGTTGATCGCGGCGCAGGCCAGTGCCATTCGAGCTTTCTCCAGGTGGATGAGCTTGCGGTCGTGAATGATGCGGGCAAGTACCGGGAAGGCGGTGATGCTGAAGGAAATTCCGCAGAAGAGCGCGAAGGCGGTGAAGTTCACTTCCGGACTCGAGAACTTGCGATGAAAGTAGGGCGCGAACGCCAGGCCCAGAATGAAAGGAAAGAGCATGCTCACATGAGCGATGAAGACCGCCTTCGCCCCATAATCCTTCCATTCCCCGGCGTGCGTGCTGAGACCCACGGTGAACATGAAGAGGATCAGCCCGAATTCACTCACGACCTGGAGAGCCCCCAGTGAAGCCGGGTGAAAGATGAACTGGAAAGGCACAGGGCAAAGAAGTCCGAAGAGAGAGGGTCCGAGCAGAATTCCAGCCAGCACTTCACCGATGACGGAAGGTTGACCCAGGCGATGGAGAATTTTTCCCAGAACGCGGGAAGCCGTGACCACGAGAATGAGCTGGACCAGAAAGTGGGCGATCGGCGACCGCAGAGCATCGAGGATTGAAAAACTCTGAACACCGATTGAGGGGTGCGCGATCTGGCACAACACTGGAAGGGCCTGAGACTTCGCGATCCAGACCAGTACGGTCGCGAAGCCCGAAAGAAGAAGCACGTAAACGAAGAGGAGGGGCCGGGCCGGCTTTTCGATCGAGCAGTCCGGCGTTTGAAGTCATGGAGCTCCCGGAGAAGTACGAACGGCAAACGAGACCATGAGCTCAGCGGTTTCCAGGCACCGGGCCGTGAAGTGGGCTTGCGCATTCTGATCGGACCGGACCTCGGCCTTTCCGTTCGCAAAGGACACGATTTCGTATTGGGAAATGAGAGAATTCTGGTTGCCGGCATCCGCCTTGTAGCAGGCTTCCTTGATCGTCCACACCTGAAGGGGCGTGAGTGAAAGCGAATGCTCCGAAGCACGCATGAATCTTTCGGCGGCGCGCATGGACAATTCACGTGTGCGCTCTTCGACGTCCACTCCAACACCCTGGACCGCCGCGGAACGAACAGTGGTGACGGCGATGCACTGGTGCTGAGTGTGAGAAAGGCTCGCAAGCACTTCAGAAGGGGAAATGTCCTCCTTCAAAGCAGCGAGAGCCTGAAGCAGGGCCCTTCGACTGTCTGCCCAGCGCTTCAGCTGTCTTGTGGATCCAGACTGGTCTCGAAGGTAGCGTTCCGCGAATTCAGTGCAGCCTGCAGAATTGAAACGTAAATGCGTCGTTGCAAGTTCGGCCAGCAAAATTGAATCCGGCTCCCGACTGATCACGAGCAGCGACAGGTTCGAACCTGTTCCCGCAAGATCTTTCCAGCTGCTTTCCAAAAGCGAAAGAGACAATTATTTCACCGGAAGTTCGAGATTGATGGCGGGGATCTTCTTGCCCTCGTTCGCTTCTCCAGCACCGCCCGTGATTGGATCAATCGTCAGGACGACAGTTCCCTTTTTCGCGACGATCCTGTCGAACTCGAAAATGAGAACGGCGCTTTCGGTGGCTCCTGCTGGAAGATCACCGGTCAGGTCATTCTTCTTGGGAACGCCATTCACGCCATTGAAAGTCATTCGAACCGCGCTTCTCTTGAAGGCGATGTCATGGGCGTAGTGGTTGGTGAGACTGACTTTCAGATCGATCGTGTCTTTCTTGGGCTTCAGCCAGATGACCTGAGTGATCAGGCCCTTTCCATCAGTTTCACTGCTGGCAGTGGCTTCGGCGGCATTGTAGGAAATTTTCTTGTGGCCACAACTTGCACCGAAAGCCACGATCGATCCGCAGACGACAGCCAGGCTGATTTTTGAAACGGTCTTGGTCATGAGTTCTCTCCCCTTGGTCGCAATGAATCGTGAGTCATTCCCCACTCGAGTTTTTTGAAATCAAAGCCTCTATCCTTCGCCGCCGCGATGTACATCTCCAGAGTCCCGAGGAATGTCTCGAGTCTCTTCGGATGCTGCCGATCATGCAACAAAATAACGGCGTCTGAAGTCGCCGCGCGCAGGGACCGCAGGGCGCGCTCAGGGGTCCATGAAAACGCCGTGTCGAAGAACCTGCGATTCCAGAGCACGAGGGGCATTTTCAGTTCCCGGAGTGCGCTGTGAAGTTCTGGCATGCGAACTCCGGCAGGAGGCCTGAAGCCGATCGTGGCGTTTCCGGTCCTTTCCCGGAGCTGCGTCTCGGAAGCGGAAACCCAGGTCTTGAGTGCCTTCTTGCCTCTGAAGAAGTTTCCATACCCATGGTCCAGCGAGTGATTCCCGATTGCATGACCATCGTCGATCATGCGAGCGAGCAGGTCAGAATTTCGGGCCGCGGTTTGTGCCACGACGAAGAAAGTGGCAGGGATCTGCTGAAGTTTGAGAATTTCCAGCACTGGAGGCGTACCGAGCCGGTCGGGACCGTCATCGAAAGTGAGGTAGAGAGTTCTAGCGGGCACTGCGATGCCAGATGATTTCAGACTGAGTTCCGTCCGATTTGATGGAAAGTAGCGTGCCTTTTTCAGCGGATCCCTGGAACATCCCGATCAAGTGCGAGATTGCATCGGAATCATGAAAGGGATGAGGGGGAGTCCGAGGTGTGGATTGAACCTTATGGGACCACCGGACGGATTCAATTTCGGCGAGATGCGGAAGCGTGGAGTCACACGTCAGAAGCAAAGCGGCCGCGTTCTCGGAAAACTGAAGCTCGTGAGTCGCATCTTTTCGCGAGTGAATCGCCTTGAGCCCCGGCTCAAGCATGGGAACTCGACTCTCGACTGCGATCACCAGACAGAATCGGGCAGAGCCTGACTTCAGCAGGAGCTCCGCCGCTTCGAACGAGCATTCCGAAGTGAAGTACCGATTGCTCACACTGACGCTGGGTCCGGTGACGGAAAGTTGCAGCGCGAGAAACCCAGTCGTGGCGTTGTGGAGGCTGTTCTGAAAAAGCAGCGGGCGCGCGATTTTGGATTGATCCAGTGTGCAGAGAAAATCACGAGTGATCTCAAGTTCGCCGCAGCTGGAGCCAAGCACCAGACCGAGGGTGCTTTCATCAAGGGCGTCATGATTCTCGAGCGCCTGTCGAATCGCCAGATAGCTCATCATCATGTTGCGGGAGGCTTTCCGAAACTCGGGCTGCGTCCTGAGTTGAACGCAGTCTTCCGGATTTGCAGTTCCAAGTCCAACGACGAAGAGACTCATCGAACTCCCCCTTGGCGCCGGCCTTCAGGAAATTCCGAAATGACGAGAGCGGCATTATTACCGCCAAAACCCAGCGTTTTCTTGAGAATATGCCGAACCCGGACTCTCAGATGATCCGGTGGATGTCGCACGAGAATCGCGGGATCAGGATGAGTGAGGCCGGCAGTCTTCAGAATCGTCTGATGGCGAAGCGCTTCGATGCAGAGCGCGACCTCAAGAGCACCCGAGGCTCCCAGTGCATGACCATGAATGTGCTTGGTCGAACTGACCCAGGGGTTCTTCGAAAGATCTTCGCCAAAGAGCTGATAAATCGCCGCACCTTCCGCCTGGTCATTGGCTTGAGATCCGGTTCCGTGCGAATGGACCCAGTCAATTTCACCTGGAGAAAGCTC
Organism: Oligoflexia bacterium; assembly: GCA_014378465.1. Lineage (GTDB taxonomy): Bacteria > Bdellovibrionota > UBA1018 > UBA1018 > UBA1018 > UBA1018. The sequence goes on from JACMNQ010000054.1 coordinate 27,832, forward strand.
AGCGGTATCCAGTGCCTGCTCCATGGCCTGGAGAGAACCGCGTCCCTCCGGATGGGGAGAGGCCATGTGGTACGCATCCGTGCTCAAGCCAAAACCGGAAAGTTGCGCGAGTGCATTCTTGGAGCGATTTTCAAGGCAAAAGAATCCGGCACCTTCAGAGAGATTGATCCCCTGTCTCGACCGATCAAAGGGAGTGGCCAGTTTGGGTGAAAGAATCTGAAGACTTCGAAAGCCTTCAATCGTGAAATTGCTCAGGACCTCAACGCCGCCGACCAGGCAGCGTTTGACTTTGCTCTGTTGAACCCAGAGCGCGCCGAGCGCCTTCGTGGCGGCGCTGCAGGCTGATGCCACGAGCAGAAATTTTCCACGAAAGCCCAGGAGTGCCGACCGGGATTCACCGACTGCAGCAAGGGACTGATGACGAATCGAACGACTGAATTTCTCGGCGTCGATTTCCTTGCGAGTGTACCGAAGCACTTCGGATTCCCAGAGCGGGATTTCGCCGGCAATAGTTCCAATGATCAGTCCATCTTCGTCAGTGAGTCCCGACCGGCCCGAGGCTTTCCACGATGCTCGAACGATTTTCGGGGACGGAGCGGTAGAGAGCGGGAGCATCCCGAACTCCGCAGGAGAAACTGCCGATGCCTGCGACCGAGACGGGGGGGGAAACTTCATCTGGACTGCACGAGATCCGCGACTGTTCCGAGCGTTCTGAAGTACTTTTTGCCGGCTTCGGGATTACCGACTTTCACGCCGAATTCATGCTCCACTGCCACCACGATTTCGAGGACATCGACGGAGTCAAGTCCCGGTCCCCCTTGGGTGAGCGGGGTTTCTTCATTCACCGTGGAGCGATCCAGATGCTGAAGATTGACGGCATCAATGATCGTTTCAAGAACCGAAGCGACAATCTGCTTAAGCTGGGCGTTTTCTTCCATGGAAGAAAAATTTATAACTGCAACAGATGCAGCCACGGTGTAAATTGAAGTCATGAAAATTAAAACCGCCCTGACTTTCCTGGCTCCTCTGGCGATCTCACTGGGGCTGATCACGGACCTGTCTCCCGCCCGGGCCGAGGAACCTGCCGGAAAACCCGTTGGGGAAAAGGAACTCAGTGAAAAACTTCGTTTTTAACGGATTTTGAAGTCATTCAAGGTCCGTCTGGCCCTGCAGGATATTTTTCTTGCCCGTCGAATTGAACGTGAACTGGGCAGTGGGGTGAAAACTCCGGTAGATCCAGTCGGCAAGCGTGCGCGCGAATTTCAGAAAATGAGTGACGATCAGGCTTTGACGCTCCAACCAGCTCGCCTCCGGCTTCAGAATCCTCCAGTATTCATCAGAGGCTCTTCGGGCTTTCGGGGCGAAAAAATAAAAGCAGGGTGCGACGAAATGGAGCACGAAATAAGTGGGATTCAAACCACCGTAACGCATGATGCATTTCAAAATCCAGTTTCCAAAGATTCCACCGCGGCTTTTACCATTCCAGCTCGCCTCTTTCCTGGGCTTTTGAACGGATTTGGAAATGAGGGCACTGAGAACGCCGGCAATCAGTCCGAGGACCGCGCCCAGGACCAGCGAACGTGCAAACCAGTTCCACGAAAAATGTCCCACTGAAGTTGTGCCATGTCCCGTGAGCTTCTCCCCGATCTTGATCGAAGCGAAGGCGAGAAGAGGCGCCAGCGGCGGATTGGAAATCTTGGTGCCGAGCCACAGTTAGATGAAGTTGAGTCGAAGAAAAAAGGAAAGCGCCGCCACGATCGGAGTGTGAAAACCGAAAAGTGGAGTGCATCACACCCAGACTCCGACCCCGACCGCGAGCGCGAGGCTTTGCGGAGACTTCGGTGCCTTGAGCAGCGAGATCACGATGAGCAGAGTGTTGAGAAACGTGATGCGGACATTGTCCCAGAGTTTGTCAGAGTGACTGACCCGCTCATGAGCTTCGGGATAATGGACCGCGATTTCGACTTCACGAATCGCGATCCCCTTCCAGAGGAAGCGAATCATCACTTCGATTTCGAAATCAAACCGCTTCGTGTGAAACCGCAGGGTCTGAAGGGGAAAGAGAGGGTACATGCGAAAACCGCTCTGCGAATCGGCGACAAGCGCGTCGGTCTTAAACTTGACCCAGAAATTGGAGAATTTGCGTCCGAATTTGCTGATCTCCGGAACGGTGGGACCTTCCATGCGGCGATTCCCGATCACAAGATCCCAGGGATGCTCTTCGGAAGCTTTCACAAGTTTGGGGATTTCGGAAGCAAAGTGCTGGCCGTCTCCGTCCAGGGCGAGCAGATGAGTGTAACTCTTCGCGATGCTTTCCCGGATCGCGGACTGCAGAGCGATCCCTTTTCCCTGGTTCTTTTCAAGCCGAAGGACCTCGAGTCTTCCGCTCTTGAAGTGTTCCGTGAACTCGGTGAGGAGAGTCCGGATGGGAACTTCAGAACCGTCCTCGACGACCAGAATCGGAAACTGCGTCAGACTGAGACAGTCTTTCACGAATGAAGCGATGGTCAGTGGATTTTTGTAGGTCGGAATGCAGACTCGAATCCGAAGGATCACGCGATCACCCGTTCGAGCTGAGTCAGAAGCACTTCATCAATTCTTCGCTTCACTTCATCGCGGAGCTGTTCCGCGGATTGAAATTCACCGGGCAGAATGGGTTTCAGAGTCAGGACTTGAATCGGCCTTCTGAAATGGATTCGGGCCAGCCCACGGGGCCAGACCGAGTCAGTTCCGCTGATCACGATCGGAACGACGGGCACTTGCTCCTGAATCGCGGCATGAAAAGGAGCCAGCACGAAACTCCGGGTTCCCTGAAGTCCAGGATTGCAGCGGGCGAGTTCGGGAAAGATATGAACCCGTTCGCCTTCGGACAGCCTTTTCCTGACCATATCCATCCCGCTCACGAAAGATTGAAGACGACCGCGGTCTGCAGGGATCTGGCGCGTCAGACGCATCATCGCTCCGAGAAAAGGGACATTGAAGAGACTGCTGCGTGCAAATACTCGCAAACCCTGAATCCTGGAAATGAGCAGGAATACATCGAGATGAGATCGGTGGTTGGAAATGAACAGACAGCCGGGCGCTCCTCGAGGATTCGCCTGAGCCCATTTCGCTGGAACTCTGGACTGAAGTTTCAACCAGGGCTGACAAGTCAGCAGGAGCTGGACAGCATACAGCATCCGCTGTTCTCCGACTCGCTGAACACGAGGGAATCGGAAGCCCAGCAGTAGCAGCGGAGCGGTCAGGAAATAGACGAAAACAGACCCAAGGATGGCGATGCTGGAGATAAAATAGAAGAGCCAGAAGCGGCCCATCATTTTCGCAGTAAATTCCATTAGGGCTAGCCTACCACGTTCACCATGGACCCACAATTTGCATTGGTCACCGGAGCCTCTGCCGGCATCGGAAAAGCGATCGCCGTCCGTCTGGCTCGGGACGGTTTTCATGTTCTGATTCATTACAATCAGGGTGAAGCCGGAGCACGTGACACGCTTGCGCAGATTGAGGCAAAGGCGACACTCCTGTGGCAGCTGCCGGCGTCCGGGCCACTCTCGTCCAATTTGATGTCAAAGTCCCCCTCTCGTGCTCGAGCAGTACAACAAACCGGGAGGCTACCGGCACTGCTTCAATCGTTTTGGAACTCGCTTTGATACGGGAGCTCATTACGTCGGTGCGATGGATCCGGGTCATGCGTTTCATACGCTTCTCACTTACATGGGCGTGATCGGTACGGAGACCTCGCGACTCGAAGATCTTTTCGTTCCCTTGGATCCTGACGGTTTTGACGTCATGCACTTTCC
>JACMNQ010000055.1 GCA_014378465.1 Oligoflexia bacterium
AAAGCCCTACGCCCTACGATTCGGTCGCGGCGGCGACCACGGGCAAAGCCCTACGCTCTGCGAATCGGTCGCGGCGGCGACCACGGGCGAAGCATCACGCTCTGCGAATCGGTCGCGGCGGCGACCACGGATACTTTGGTTTTCAGCGCACGTTTCTTTCGAGGTCAGGTGTGTCGGAAAATAATCCGACAAACGCCTCCGATTGAAGATGAAAAAACCGGTCGCGGCGGCGACCACGAGCGAAGCATGACTCCTAATAATTCGGTCGCGGCGGCGACTATAAATGCGTAGATCCCGCTGGACCAGATTTATAGCGGATTTTGATTTCTTTCTTTGGAGGCGTTTGTCGGAAAAAAACCCGACAGACTCAGAACTGAGAAGAGAATTCGGTCGCGGCGGCGACCACGGGCGACGGCTCAGCTACTCGCGCTCTGATACCTGCGTAGGCCGGCGCGCCAGAGCAAACCATCAAACACGGTGAACGAAAGCAGTACCGTGAACACGAGCAGGTACTCCTTGCCGCTCAATCCATAGAGCAATGCACGAGCCGGGACACTTCCGATGAATCCAAAAGGCAGGATCGTGAGGATCAGGTACCGAATCATCGGCGGGTACAAGGAGTCTGGCTTGGTCGCGAATGCGAAGAATTGGTAGTACATGCGTGAGAGTGCCCAGCTTCTTTCAGTCCAGAAGACCCAGATCGAAAAGGCAAAGCGAAGGACCACCGCAGTGAAGAGTCCGATCGCGAGCCAGCCCAGAAGTCCCAACCACTTCCAGCCGCCTTGAAATCCCGCCGCATGCGAATAGCGAAGGATGATTCCGAAGCCGAGGAAAATGTTGAAGCCAGCTGTGAGATTCATCCACCGGGTCAACGCCAAAAACAAGGGATGCACGGGCTTGGTCAGGAGAATGTCGAGTTCCCCTTTGTTGACCAGATCCGAGAAGTTCCAGAAGTTGCGCTGAAAGAGCATCGTGAACAGCGCGTCGGACGCGAAGAAGATCCCGAGGAAGAAGTACACCTGCTCGCGGGTCCAGCCCGCAAGGGTCGGTGTGTTCGCATAGATCACCGAGAAGAGGGTGAATTCGATGAAGATCCAGATCAGATCCACTGCCATCATGGTCAGGAAATTCGTGCGATAGACCGCTTCGCGAACGAAGTTGTTCTTCATCTGGATGCGGAAGATTTCGGCGTACTTGGTAAGCTTGGACATGGTCAGCCTCCCAGGCTCGAGTAACGTTTGATGCCAATGCCCCAGGTGAGTTTGATCAACAACCAGGCCCCGATCATCCAGAGAAACGAGATCCCGAGGTTGGTGAAATACTCCGTGTTCGTCCAGCGTCCCAAAGCGTATTGGGTCGGACCGAAGACGTAGAGGTAGAAAGGTGTGGACTTCCAGATCCATTCCATCGATTTCGGAAACAGAAAGAGCGGTACGAGTTCACCCGAAAGAAGTCCCACGATCATGTTCTTGACCATGAGAAAGCTGTAAGCCTCTTCCCAGTAGAACGACGCACTCGCGAGCGCGGCCCCGATCTGGTAGTGAATGACGTTTCCGATCAGCGCCATGAACATCGCGCCGACCATTCGGAACGGTGAGACTCCCACCCAATAGCTCGCGATGAGTCCGACCGTGAGGCAGAGGGACGCGATGAAAAGTCGCGGGGCCGCGCCACGGATGAAAACGAATTCAATCACGCTGGCTGGGCGGAGCAGATAATTGCTGAGTCCCCCCGTCCGGATCATCTCGGCCAGTTCGAAGTCATGATCTCCCCCGCGAACCTGGGTGAAGAGCAGACTCATCAGGGTGTACTGAACCATGTCGCCGTAGCTCATTCCCGCGACTTCAGTCTTGCCGCCGATTTTGAAGAGTGCGTACCAGAGCACCCACTGAATCGCTGCAGGAACAACCGCGGCGCCGAGGATCTCAAACAGAAATTCAATGCGGTAGGCAGTCGCGTCCTGAAAGCCGTTCTTCAGAGCCGCGATTCGCCAGGCAGCGCCCGGGATCCGGATCATGAGGTCGCTCCGCCTTCGTAGATTCGGTGAATGACCGTTTCAAGACTCTGTTCTTCGATGCCCATGTCCACGATCTGGTGATGGGACATCAGGGACTGCAGAACACCGACGATCTGTTCCTTCTTGATGTTGAAGTAGACCGGAGGCAGTTCGCTGGAATCACCGTCATCGGCGGCGGCCTCCGGTGAAGTGATGGCCGTGAGATCAATGCCGGTTTGTTGCGCAAGGAGTTCCTTGAGCGCAGGGTGAAGGAGTCGAACTCGAAGGCGCTGTTCCCCTTTGCCGGTGAGCTGTTCCGGATCGCCGTCATAGATCAACTCTCCGGACTTCATGATGAGAACGCGGGAGCAGAGTCTTTCGATATCATCCATGTTGTGACTGGTCAGAATGATCGTCGACTTTTCCTTTTCGTTGAAGACTTTGAGAAACTCCCGAAGTTTGTGAGCCGCGAGCACATCGAGACCAATGGTCGGCTCATCAAGAAAGATCACGCTTGGCCAGTGGAGAAGCGCGCCGATGAGTTCCATCTTCATGCGCTCGCCCAGAGAGAGGCGGCGAATCTGAGTGGTGAGGTGTTTTTTCACATCCAGGAGTTCAGACAGGGTGGCCAGACGTTCCTTGTAAAGTGGCATCGGGATTTCGTAGATCGCACGGAGCAGATCGAAAGCATCCACGGCCGGAAGATCCCACCAGAGCTGGGCCTTCTGACCCATGACGAGCGAGATCTTGTGACGAAAATCCATGGAACGTTTGAAAGGATCCTGACCGAGGACCCGGGCTTCCCCCGATGACGGGGGAATGAGACCGGAGAGGATCTTCAGCAAGGTTGTCTTGCCGGCACCGTTCGCACCGATCAGTCCGACGAAGGATCCGGATTCGATTTCAAAACTCACGCCTTTGACGGCTTCGGATGTCTGAAACTGAGGATTGAAGAGAAGTCCCAGAGTGCCTTTCATTCCTTCCTCTTTTTTCGGAGAAGTGAAAGCGCGTCTGACATTTTTTACCTGGATGACCGTATTCTTCATTTTGCCCTTTTTGAGGGGGTGTTCCTGAGGGCCGCTTTCAGGGTGCTGGTCTCGGATTCATCGCCGATGATGGTTTCGTAGTGCACCTCACGAGATCCCTGAAAGGAGGTACCGGTGATGCCGGCCACGAAGGCGTTGTAGCGAGTGATGATCGGTTGATTGAAGCCGAGGGTTTCGGGCTTCGTTGCACCGGTGACGAAACCTGCAGCAACCGGAAATGCGGAGATCAACTGGGGTCCCTTGTTCTGAGAATCCAGGATGGAGTAGATGAGGAGCTGTGCATTGGCGGCTGAATCCATGGGCGCCGTGAAGAATGGGACGAAGTCAGTTCTGATGACGACGGTCCTCTTTGGATTCGCCATGCGAATGGTTTCCTGGAGGCGTGTGATCTGAAGTCTTTTGAAATCAAAAATCTTCAGAGCTTCGGCAACGGACTGGCCTTTTGAAATTTCAGTGAGGGACTTCGGTTCGTTTCTGAAAGCGATCTTTGAAGCGAGAAAGGTGATGTTGGAAAAAAAATTTCCGTCAGAAGGAAGGGGTGCGAGAGTCCCCTTCGGAAGTGCAAATCCTTTTTCGATTTCATCTTTGACCCAACGAGCACGCTTGTATCCATACGGAGTCTTCAGGTTGCTGAAGAGGTATCCGAACACGTGTTCGGTGCCAGCGTGCATGTAAAGGTTGTTTCTTTTCTGGACTCCGAAGCGCTCGATCAGCACGTCGAGGATTCTTGGATCAACGACCGTGGCTTTTACTCCTTCATCAAAATTGATGCTCTGGCCCCAAGCGGCTTTGAACTCAGGCTGAGAACTCGCGCTTTTGATCTGTTCCATGAAAGTCGGAAGGAGTTCGTCCAGACGTTGTCCCAGGTGTCCGCCAGCATCGGCAACCTCGACCAGGGATCGGGCGACGTCTGCCCAGGGACAGTCTTCAGCGGTTTCACCTTTCGAGACATCCGGACAGGCAGGCACTTGTGCGGCCTGTGAGTTCCGCGGAGCCCAGACGGCGACGAAGCAGAGTCCAAATCCGATGGCAGCGAAGACGAAAACACCCGAAATCAACTGTCTGATTTTTTGATTCATGATGGGCCCGGTCGTAACATGCTTCCAG
>JACMNQ010000004.1 GCA_014378465.1 Oligoflexia bacterium
AGGCAAGATGGTACCGAGATCAAATCCAAACCCCTCACGAACGGGCGATGCAGATACTCGGAGCCAACCAGCGGGCTCAGTTTCCTGAAAAAACAGAATGGAAAATCTAGCTGTCAAGAACCCTGCTGGCGCCTAGCTTACAGCACATCTGGGGCATTGATTTCTTTACGGTTCACTCGGCTTTCATGCAGAGAATTTTTTTTTCGTGGTCATGGATTTACATTCAAGGGAGCTCATTTCCGTTCGCACGACTCTTCACCCTACCGCTGAATGGGTATCCAACACCTTGAAGGGTACTTTGATGGTACGTGACATACCTCAAGCGATCATCCACGACCGAGATCCTGCGTTTGAGAATGAAGCCTTTCGTTCTCTCCTTAGCTCAAGCCACACCAAGAACATGCGGTGCCCGAGAAGGTCCCCGAAAGCGAATGACTTTGTCGAAAGACTGAATGGAACGCTCCAAAGAGAGTGCACTGATCACTTCTTATTTTTTTAAATGAGAGGCAACTGCAACGCGCTCTCAATGAATATCAGCGGTATTACCACCACTCGAGATGTCATCAAGGATTGGAGTAAAAGACTCCTATTGAAAATGGTTGCAAAGCTCGAGCTTCTGACCCCATCCACAGAGTAAGAAAGCGTAAGTTTCTCGCTGGACTCCATCATGAGTACTTCATGGCCGCCTAAGGCAATTCCGATCGGCCTGTCTCTGGACAAAGAGTCTGTTTACGCGATCTGTCTCACCCGGTAAGTCGAATCCGAAGCTTGCAATACTTCGGCATCCGCTTTCCGAATCTGATGACGTCCGATGGCGATCAACAGGACTCCACCCACTGCGAGAAAGGTAAGATCCCAGATCAACTGCGCAGGCTGAGGCGCGCGCTGGATGACATGATGGAGTTGCAGGATCTGGTGATCAATCAAACCTTCGACCAGATTGAAGAGTCCCCATCCAAAGATCATTGCACCCACCAGTCCGCGGGTCGAATGCGCCACATCCTTTCTTCCGGCGGCTTTCCAGAGGAGCGACAGGCCAACCAGTGTCAATGTCCAGGTGGCGGCGTGAAATAGCCCGTCCCAGAACATGTTGATCTCCACGTTGACCAGGGTATCTGGAAAGCGACGATTGGAAAGCATGTTGTGAACCTGAAGGATCTGATGGAGCAGAATGCCATCAAAGAAGCCTCCGAGTCCGATACCCAGCACAGTTCCAGCAGCGACGAGCGGTCTCATTGAATCAGTCATGAATTGTTTCTCCTTGGATTTCGGCACATCCAGACGATCACCAGCGCAAAAACCGGGAAGGGACTGAGAGTCGCCAGCATATTGAACCAAAAATCCCCTCCGCTTAAAATTCCGTCCCGCACGGCTCGTCCAGTCCCCGTGTGACAAAGCGGACAGGCCCACGTTTCAGCCTGAAGACTGTACGTCAGAAAAATGAGCCAGCCGAATCTCACGCTGCAGACTTTTCCGAAAGTCGCTTCAGGCAAGTCTCCAGTTTTCGGTCTGCATCTTGAGATAAAGTGACCAGTTGCTTGTCACCCAGGATTTCCATCATCGCACTTGGACGCGCAAACTCGACCGAGCAGCTGCCGGGAGCGATTTCTCTCACGACTGCATTGCAAGGCAAAAGACTCGCGACATCCGAATTAGATTGATAGGCGTCGTAAGCGAGCTGAGGATTGCACGCACCAAGAATGACCGCCGGAGGAATTTTTTTGCCGAGTTTTTCCAGAAATTTTTGATGCAGATCAATCCGACTCAGCACTCCAAAGCCCTGTTGCTTCAGCTCGTCCGTAACTCGGGCGATGACCTCATCGAAATTGCCGGATACTGTCGTTTTGAAATTGATTTTCCGCATATGAACGTTCCAATCTTTTCTTGTTTGCATCCCCGCCAAGCTAGTGAAGCTTGCAACTCATGTGCGAGTCTTCCCGTCCACTGATCCCGAAGCTGCAGGAATGCGGGTACCGGGAAAAATCCTACACTGATTACTCTGAAATACTTCGGAGGCCAGCCCCCCCTGAAAACCACTCTCAACCGGATCTCCTGGCCAATCGCCATCATCGGCTGCCTGACTCTGGGGCTCGCTCCTTTCACTCCGCCTCACCTTGTCGAGAAGGTCGGAATGCTCCTGTCAGGAACCCTCCTGACGTCTCGCCACGTTCCCTCTGAACGGTGCTCCGAGAAATGGGCCGAGCACACAGAGATCCAGCGCACCTGCGCCGAACGGAAGAAAACCCAGAATCGCCACGAGCGGATGCCCTTTGGAGTAACCGACGCACACGAGCGACAGACCGACCACAATTCGGAGGTATCGCCCGTCCGTCGAATTCATGAAGCGTAAAAATCTGAACCTGAGGGTCATGCCGCTTGTGGGGTCTTGAGTAGCGGCTCGACATTCGTGTCGTTCGCGAGAAAGTGGTTCATGCCCAATGCATGATTGATCGGGCAATAGCGAGTTGTCCCCGTGAAGATCCCTGCAAGTCCGACGACTCCAAAAAACGCTTCCAAGGGGCGAGTGAAGCGTCCCGACAGAAGAAGTGCGCCCGCCGTCAAACCGATGCCCAAGCGAGCGACTCTTTCAGCAGAACCAACATTTTTATTCAAAGTCATGGATTCACCTCTTCGACAACAGGATGCAGTCTCTGAGCCACTGAGGAGAGTTGCGGCGATTTATCCGAACATGAGATCCGCGTATTTTCGCGGCTATATCATTAATTTTGATTATTCAAGCAAACTATTGAATAATTGAATTTATGAAAACCACGGAACCCGCAATGATCCGTCGAGGCATTTACGAATCGCTCAGCGCGGTAGCCAACGCCTTTGCCTCCCCCGCCCGTCTGAAAGTGATTCAAATTCTGGCCCAGTCCCCAAGAAGTGTTGAAGAACTTGCCCAGGAAACGGGGGAAAGCGTTGCCAACGTCTCACAGCACCTCCAGAAACTGTCGAAAGCGCGGGTCACCTCCTGCGAGCGCAGCGGAGTCAAACGGATTTACAGAGTGATCAACCCGAAGGTTCTTCAGATCTGGGAAAATTTTCAGGACTTGAGTCATGAGCTGGATCCCGCACTCGACCTTCAAGAAGGACTTCTGACGAACCCCTCACTTCATGCTCTTGAGCCTGCGGCAGAGATCATGCGAGAGGTTCGTGCAGGAAAAGCGGTTCTGATCGATGCTCGCGAGGAGAAGGAGTCGGCCGCCACCCCGGTAAGCGGCGCACTGCCAATTTCTCTGACTCAGCTCAGGAAAGCAAAAAACCTGAAAGAGCTTGGACTCACTCGCTCAAAGCCGATTTTCGTTCTCTGTCGCGGACGTTACTGCTCCATCGCTTCAAATGCGGTCCTGGCACTTCGTACCTGGGGCTGCGATGTTTATCGCCTGCGAGAAAGCCCATTTCAGTTGAACCGGATTGCATCCGGAGTCAGGGCAAGGACATCATGAACTGGAGTCTATTTGGGCTTTTTGGCTCTGGATTGGCCACTTTTCTCTCGCCGTGCGTACTCCCGATGGCGCCCATCCTGGTCGCCAGCTGGAGCACGTCGAGCGCGTCTAAATCGGGACGGCTTTTCTCAACTCTCTGGTTCACTCTGGGATTTACTCTGACTTTCGTTCTGCTCGGGCTGTCCGCCTCCGCCATGTCCGGTTACCTGGCGCCTGCGAAACCTCTTCTCTTCGCGTTCGGCGGAGTGATCCTCGCGCTCTTCGCTCTCAGAATGATCGGGATCATCCAAGGAACGGCATCGTTCGCATGGCTGCAAAAAACGTTTCAACTCCCCGACTACTCCCGGAAAGCACCGAGCGGACTCGCCGCACTCACTTTTGGCCTCATCTTTGGCCTGAGCTGGACGCCTTGCGTGGGTCCTGTCCTGGGAGCTTTCCTCACCTATGTGGCGTCCAAGCAGAGCACTCCCCTTCAGAGTGCGCTCATGCTCTTCGTCTTTTCTCTGGGCATCTCACTCCCCCTCCTCGCTCTTGCTGTCGCCTCTGAGCACCTCAAACCTCTTCTTGATCGACTTCGAGGCTGGATACCGAAGATCGAATACGCCATGGGCGCCGGGCTCCTGATCTTCTCCATCACCTTGCTGAACCAGGCGAGGATCGCCTTCGCAGAACCGAATACTGCCTGGAGTACTGCGGCGAACACAGCATCGAACACTCCTTTGGGCCCGGTCACCGCGCACGATCAGAAGCGCCAGGAAATCACACTCGGCGCCAGGACTCCCGGACACTCCCGGATGGTCTTCTTTCATTCGGAAAATTGCCCGATCTGTCGCGCCATGGAAAATTACCTTCCGGAATTTGAGAAAAGCTGCGCTTCTTCCGCATTTGATTTTTCGAAGGTCGATGTTGATCTGAATGAAAACAGAACCGCTGCAGAGCGTTTTCAGATCAGAGCCGTGCCCGCGCTCAGCATTTTCAATGACGAAGGACAGGAAATCGTTCACCTCGTCGGTTATCTGACTGAGGGCCGACTCCGCGAAGCCACAAGAACTCTGAGCGGACTCCTCTGTCAGGAAACCCAGACGAAACTTCCACTCGACGCGCCACTGATTCAGGAGAACCAGACGTGCTCGGTGGGCCAACACTGTTGATTCAAACCCGGAGATTCCCATGCTTTCGAAATATTTGCTGGTAGCGCTATCTTTCGTCACCTCCCCTGCTTTTTTTCACGCAACGGCCGCCCACGCCGCTGACGCTCTTCCGCTTAAAGTGGTAGTTCAGTTCAGCGACCCCAACCCGAAAATCATTGAAATGGGACTTAAAAATGTCAAAGCCATGCTCGCAGAATCTCAGGCTCAGCATACCCTTGGCGAAATCCGAGTGGTCACACTGGGTCCTGCGCTCAAATTGTTCACTCTTCACCCTGCCACTCCACTTTCCGTTGATAGCGAAAAAATAGCCGAAGAGCTTCGTTCGAATGAGCACGTCCGCTTCTTTTCCTGTGAAAACACGATGAAAGCTTTCGGTCTCAAACTGACTGACCTGCGCCCCGGGTTTCAAGGAGTGCCTTCAGGAGCGTATGAAGTGGTCCGGCTCCAGCGCGACGGCTTTCAGTATTACAAGCCTTGAACCCCACACTCCTCCTGGAATGGAAATTTCATTTCACGCACCGAAATCCATACGCTGGGAGGCTGCGAGCGCGATGGAGATGTGGAACCTGCCAGGCAGCAGTGAGAGCGTCGCCGTTTCAGAACATCACAAGTAGACGGCAAACTCAGAGCGTGTTCAGTTTCCTGACAAACCCGCGGTCGATCCGGTCCTTGAGCCACCACATGAGGCGAGAACGCGGAAAGTAAAACCAGCCTCTCGAAGCAATGGCGCGGCCATGACCGTCCATGATCAAGTTCAGGTACCGTTTTTGAGGCCGATAAGACTTGAGCGGTGAACCGGAAAGCGTTGCCAGAATATTGTGACAGAGAATGGGAGCTTCACGGACCGCATACACGCCTGCACGCGGGATGGACCAGTGGGGATTCTTGGCCACGTCACCCACGGCAAAGACATTCGGGTGAGACGTTTTGAGAAAGTCGTCAATCTGGATGAAATTTCCACAGTGGGCAAGCTCAAGGTTTCTCACCCACTCTTGAGGTTGAGCCGGGGTCGCTTGAACTGCGAAATCAAATGGAAATATTGCCTCGCGTTCCGTTAGCAATTGGCCTTCCCTGACTTCGTGGACCGCTTCTCCCGTTCTCACGGTAATTCGCAGGCTTGAAAGCATTTGCAGCACCGCTCGCCTGACCCGACGATTGTGAGAGGGAAGGAGGACGGGCCCCGATTCCATCAAGGTGATGTCAGCCGAAATTCCCAAATCATCGAGACGGCGCCGAAATCCAGCGGAACATTCCACCCCCGCAACGCCGCCACCGATCTGAATGATTCGGACTGGCACCCTTTCTGAAGCTTTCGTGAGAAAATCATTGAATTCCTGTTGAAAAGCTTGCGTTGGCTTGACTGCGTGGGCGTACGCACTGGACCCTTGAATGGAAGACCGATCCGGCCTAGCCCCGCAGTTCAGAGACAGGAGATCAAAATGGATTTTTCCATGACGCTCGGTTTCAATGTCCCGCGTCTTAAAGTCGATGCCACGCACCGCATCTTTGATGAACCTTCCTTGAACGGAACGTGTCAATCGCTCCACTTCAATATAGATTTCCGGATCTGCGTAAATACCGGCAATTTGCCCGGTCAATAGGCCACTGTAGGGCGATTTTTCCGAATCCGAGATGACGATCAGATCGGAAAGGACCAAACCACGCCTTTGGAATTCTTTCAGCACAAGAGCGTGCGTATGACCGCCAGCCACGAGCACTACAGTTGCACCCTTCATAGTGAGGGTGTACCTGATTTCAAAAAGGGGACAACTGTGAATCTGGCAGACCATGAACAATTCGAATGGATCGTGACGATCATCGGGTGTCTGACGCTCGGTCTTGCGCCCTTCAATCCTCCTCACATCTATCAAAAGCTCGTCCTGTTGAAGCGTGGGCAGTTGAAACGCCTCATCGATTGGTTTGACCTCCTCTACCATTCACTGCCTTGGGGATATCTGATCTTCAAAGTGATTCATTTCATCTGGCATCGCTCGAATCACCTATTTTGGATCAAATTTCATTAATCCTATATAGGCACCCTCACTGACCTTACCCAGTGCCATCTGAATCGAATGCCGACTTCTCTCAAATGGTGTCAGTTACTGGTGTCATCCAGCCTTTGGACAGACGAGGGCAGTTTTTTGAGTGCTGCCGATCTCCAGAGATGAAAATCATCGGCTTGATACGCAAGATGAAGACCTGCGACCACCGTCACTCTCCAGAGCTTTTTCCCATTGCATGGGGTAGTCCGCCCCATGTTAGTCTTGGACGGTAACCATGACCATCTTTGAATCTCTTCTCAGCCTCCCTCTCCTCGACAAGTTGCCGAAAACGGCAACCGCGCCGTTCTGCCCGTCTGAAGTCCAAGGCTCTGTGAAAGTCCCGGACGCAGCTCCCTTCTGGAAAAAAATTCTGGCTTTTGCAGGACCTGGACTTCTCATTTCGGTCGGCTACATGGATCCGGGAAACTGGGCGACGGACATTGAGGCCGGATCCAGGTACGGCTACGCCCTGCTCAGCGTGGTGCTCTTTTCGAGCGCTTGCGCCATGGTACTGCAGTGCCTGAGCATGCGACTTGGACTGGTCACCCGCAGAGACCTGGCGAAACTCTGCCGCGAAAAATACCCCACGAGCGTCAATCATGTCCTCTGGATCTTTGCAGAACTCGCCATCATCGCGACTGATGTCGCCGAGGTTCTAGGGAGCGCACTTGCCTTTCATCTGCTTCTGGGTGTTTCACTCACGACCGGGATCCTGATCACCGCACTGGACACCGTGATTATCCTCGGCCTGAAGGGCAAAGGCTTTCGTCAGATCGAAGCGATCATTCTGGGACTCATCTCCACGATCGGCATCTGTTATTTTGTCGAGCTCTGGTGGGCGAAGCCTCAGTGGCACCTGGTTGCTCAAGGGTTTCTCCCGACTCTGGCCACCTTCAGCGGCAAAGAGCCAGTGTATCTTGCCATCGGTATCCTCGGCGCTACCGTCATGCCTCACAACCTTTATCTTCACTCCTCCATCATTCAAACGCGGGACGTGGGGACGGATGATAGAGGAAAGAAGAGAGCTTTGGGCTTTGCGACTCTCGACACTGTCGTGGCCCTCTTTTTCGCATTTCTGGTCAACGCCGCAATTTTGATTCTTGCCGGCGCCGCTTTTCACGCTGTCGGCCATGCGCCTGTGACAGAAATTGACGACGCTTACCGCCTGCTGGAACCCATGGTCGGAGGATCAGCCGCGAGCCTTCTCTTTGGTGTAGCACTGCTGGCTTCAGGGCAAAGCTCCACTTTCACCGGGACCATCGCAGGGCAAGTTCTGATGGAAGGCTTTCTTAAAATGAAAATCCCCTGCTGGAAAAGACGAGTGATCACTCGCTCTCTCGCATTAATTCCAGCCCTGCTGGGAGTCTGGGTTTTTGGAGACCATGGTGTCGGGAAACTGCTCATCCTGAGTCAGGTCGTTCTGAGCTTTCAACTTCCCTTTGCGATTTATCCGTTGATTGCCTTCAACCGCGATCTCGATCTGATGGGTAGATTCAGATCGAAAGCGCTGCTTCATGGGACTGGATGGTTTCTTTTCACGGTCATCAGTGCTGCGAATGCCTGGTTGGTGTATCAATGGATTCTGGGATGAGTGAACCACCCTTAAAGCAATGACATCCTAACCCGGAAGCATCATTTGATCATCCCTGCCAAAATAGCGGCGAGTGTACCTGCACCCATGATGATCCAAAGAAAGATCCCCTGAAACAGAGGTCTGGGGCCCACGCTCTTGAGAGTCGCGCGAGTCAGGCCGGTACCGATCAGAAACAGAGTCACGATCAGCGCACGCTTGGCGATGGATTCGACGACATGGCCGACTTCCGTCAGAGCTGGAACCCAGGTGACGAGAGCGGCGGCGATGAGAAAACCCAGAATGAACCAGGGACGTTTCGGCTTCTCGGCGCTGACGGGTTGATTTTCGCGTGAACGAATCCAGCCGATGATGAAAGTGACGGGCACGATCCAGAGAGCACGGGCGAGTTTCACCGTTGTACCCACCTGGACTGCATGGGCGCCGTATTGAAGGGTGGCACCCACGACTGTGCTCGTGTCGTGAATGGCAAGCGCACTCCAGAGCCCGAACTGCGTTTCCGTCAGATTGAAATGATGACCGAGGGGAGGGAAGATGAAGAGCGAAACTGCGTTCAGAATGAAGACGATTCCCAGGGCCACTGATACTTCATGATGCTTGGCTCGAATGGTGGGAGCGACTGCTGCAATGGCACTCCCGCCACAGATTGCAGTTCCGATGGTCACCAGCAAGGACGTATCCCTTTCGGTCTTCGACAATTTCCCAGGAGAGTCCCGGAAATCACGGCCGAACTGATCCCGATCACGGTGTAGCCAATCCCCTGCAGTCCAACTTGCCCGACCACTCCCAGGTTCATTCCCGCCCCAAGCCCCATCACTGAGAAGCCCAGAAGGGACGACGTGAATTTTCGAGTCCTGCTCAAATAGGGATTTCCAAAGATGAGGGCTCCGACCACGCCCAGAAGAAGTGCGACTGCTGCGGTCACCTCATTCCAGCAGAGGTACGACTGACACTCACCGCTCTGAATCACTTTCAAACGCCACTCGGGGGCCGGGAGTTGGGCACCTTCCACAAGAATCTCAGAGAGGTCCTTCACCCAGGTAGTCACGACCGACCTCGGTTCCAAGGCATCCAGGAAAGCACATTGGCCATTCCGCAAAAACCGGTCACCCCGGCGAAAATGAGTCCGGCGCCCACGAAGCCCGCCGCCCAGATAAAACCCGGTGCCACCAGCTGAGTGAGAAGCACAGACACGAGAACCAGTGAGCCAGCAGTGATCTGAACCTGTCTCATGATCGGTAAA
Organism: Oligoflexia bacterium; assembly: GCA_014378465.1. Classification (GTDB taxonomy): domain Bacteria; phylum Bdellovibrionota; class UBA1018; order UBA1018; family UBA1018; genus UBA1018. The sequence goes on from JACMNQ010000004.1 coordinate 9,477, forward strand.
CGAGCCTTCTTGAACGCAAGCGTGGGCAAGTCCTGCCGCTTCCACTCCAAGATTCCCCCTTCGAAGACCTGCAGCTGGGCGCATTCAGTCCGAGCACCTTTGCCTCGTCCAGAGCCAACCTGGATCTCTTGCCACTGAGGCACATCAAGATCACGTCCTGGTCCACAAACTGTTTGAGCAGGGCTGGCGCTCGGGTTTGGAACTCAGAAAGCGGAATATGAACTGAATTCTCGATATGTTCGGCTTCGAATTCATCTTTTTCGCGCACGTCGACGATAGTTTGCATGATGCAGTCCTTTCTTAGGGACAGAAAATCCTGCGAAGCGCCTGGATCAGCTTGAGAACTTTCTCATCTTCAATCCGGTAACTGACGAACTGCCCATCTTTCGAAGATAAAATGGAAAGAGCGTATTTCAGCATCGGACGATCCAGGACAACAGATCGAGCGCCATCCCACGGTGAAAAAGGAGAACGAAGGGAGAATATGACCGCTGGTCCGACAGGCAATAGAATTTGCTCAGCTTTAAACTCCAATGCGTTCAAAGTTCCGATAGACATTAAGGCCTCATCTGGAAAGGATCCACGCCATGAAGCTGCTCCCGCTTACTGTCCCTTCGGTTCTCCTCACCCTTGCCGTCGGAATCATCACCGGAATTTTTTCGGGTATTTTCGGAGTCGGAGGCGGAGTTGTTCTCGTGCCCATGCTCATCCTCCTCTTCAAGTACGCTCCTCAGGCGGCGAGTGGCTCGTCGCTCTGCTCTTGCCCGTCGGAATGCTGGGAGTGATGGAAACTATAAGGCGGGCAAGATCAATGGTGACCACATCCGCATCGGCCTGCTCATCGCTGTGGGCATGTTCGGAGGCACCTTTTTCGGGGCAAAACTTTCAACACAACTCCCCGCGGCGCAGCTTCAGAAAATATTTTCGATCTTTCTGGTGCTGATCGCGGCACGGCTCTGGTTCTCAGCTGCCGCCTGAATCAGTACTTTCCTCAGCGTTTCGGCTGGAAAGACTGATTCTCTGGAATAGTGTTGAATTGCCCTTTTGCGATCCTCATCAAGAAACTAAAGCTTCTCAACAATAGTTCCTTCTTCGAACTGAACGCCTGAGTCAACTTTCACCACAGAGAAATGATTGTTGAGGGTGCGTTCAACAACCCCCTCACCCAACTTCGTTTTAGTGCATATGCCGCCGCCGACGTCACTACTCCTAGCGCCGCCTTTTCCACCTCTGCAGACACTCTTGAAGAGGACGACTCTATCTCCGGCTTTGACTTCTCCTTCGCCTAAACAGACGTGTGCTTCTTGATCATCACCCTTCATGGCGACTGATCCTCTCATCGTACTGTGAGCACAACCAACAAGTCCTAGACCCAGGGCAACCGTCATCATTGCGTTCAATTTCATATTCATTTGTATTTCATTTCCGCCACTGTGGCTGTGGCCGAGAACGGGAGAGACTCAGTCTGACGGGTACGTTATGACACCTGCCGACATGTGGTCCGTGATCGGATCATAGAGCAATAGCCGTGCCCTTCAGCAGTCAGGCAGATTTTAGGGCTTTTCAGATCAACCCGACCAGCGATGGGACAAAATGTCGCTCCGATGGGACATTTGAAGTGCCCGTGATAGAAACGGCGGCGACTTGAGCGCCCCTCCCCACTTCGCACGAGAGGTCATGTCGAGCAATTCCAGATTTGATCTGGAAAGCGAGTTCGTCAAATTACATGCTGGAACGAGAGCCGACCCTCACGTGCAAGAATCCAAGCAGCTCTCGACGCCCTTCAAGCAAGCTTCGCATACTCTGATTTGCTGGGGCACTCACGAAGCGGTACATCATCCAACCTGTGAAGACGGAACACGGCAAGGCCACGAGGAACAACCCATGGGATTCCTTCAGAAAACTCTTTTCCAAGACTGAGTAAACGAAGATGTGGGTCAAGTAGATCTCGAAGCTGATCATGCCAACAAACTGGAAGAGCTTGGTGTTCAAAATCTCGACTGCATTGAAAGAAAGTCGGTCCAGTTCACTGACTAAAACCACAATGCCAGTCAATGATATTGCCCTGAAGGTACAAAAGACGGCCCGAGCTGGGTCGGATGGCCAGTAGGACCGGAGCGTGACAGAAAGGACGAAAACGCACAGAAGCGAGAGACCGGCAACCCACATCCGTGTCTGAGTCCCGAGCCATACCCGGAGCGTACGAATATGAAGCCATGCCAGGCAACCCCAGCCAATTGCATCCAGGTTGAGTATCAGCCAACTTTCCATGCGGTTACCGTGATCACCGGAGTTCAAATCAAATATCAACAGCGATAAAAAGCGCAACGCGATTGAACTCGCTACAGAAAATAGAACCACGGCTCTCCAATTTTCCTTCGGTATTGCAACCAGCACCAACAAAAGCAGATAAAACTGTTCTTGAAACGAGATCGACCAGAGAATCTTCAAGATCAGCGGAACCTCCCTATGAAGAGGAGGCAATACGTAGTTTGCGTAGAATAATAGAAAGCTTGGGATGATCGAGCTGAATTGCTTGAGCTGAAAGTAGAGGCCTCCGCGTATCAAGCAGGCAAACATGCCCAAGGACAACAGCGTAATGTAGTATCCAGGCCAGATCCGACTCACTCGACGCGACAGATAGCCCTTCACCACCTCAGCCTTGGAGCCGCCGTCCATACCTTTCGAGTAGGCCTGTTCAAGACTTCGCATCACAAGAAAACCGCTGATTGCAAAAAATCCATCCACACCAAAGCTCCAGTTTTCATGCGCTGAAAGAAGGAACCCAGGAACAGCCTTGCGACTGAGGTGAACGAACATGACCCAGAGGATGAATACTGCGCGAAGGCCTGTGAGAGCTGGGAAGCTTGGCTTGGGGAGTGTGGAATTTCCCATGAGTTTGCTCAAAGCGGGCGCGCAAATCTCAGAATTTTTGACATCCATAACACCGTCCCGCCAACCCGCTCAGTTCATAGTATGCCGACTCAAGTCAGACCAAGCGCCGCAACCGTGAGTACCGATCCGGTGCAGACTCGTACCCCTGCTCGCTGCAGAATAGAAGTAAATAACGCGGAAATGAACTAATTCACCGTCGTACCGTCGCCCGCCCCAGCTCGTTCGGTGGAACTTCGTTCAATGGACTCTAGGAGGTTCCTAGCTCGAAGAAGAAGCCACTGTAGCCCAGAACAGTGTGGGAGGGTAAGAACTGGATAACACACTGTTTTTCGGCGTTCTCCCAGACATCTCTCATCTGATAACCCAGGCTACAGAGGCTCTCAATGAACTGTGTTCGATTGAAAACCTGGTAAGGACAGTAAGTGGGCCCGGGATTTTCTAGGGTGACAAAGTCTTTCTGATCGGTAAAGGGGTCATATTAACCAAAATGCGCTTTGGCTTCACTGGCAGGCCTGACACCATCTTCCAAAGCGGAATGTCGATGTACTGAAGCGAACCCGATACCAAAAGCAGGTCCACATCTGAGGCTTGCTCAAAAGATTCCACAAATTTGATCCGGTCGTCCCTATTGCGTTCTGCGAGAGCGCGCCCTTCGGCGACTACCGAAGGGACATCCTGAACTGTCCAGCTCAACCTCGCCGGATATTCGATGTAGTTCTGGTAGGCATCATAGGAAATTCCAACGTGTCCACCCAGATCAAAGATGGATTGCCCTTCCGCCAGCATACGATTGATCCAGAAGTGCGCCGGTTAATCGCTTGGGTACACCCGGCTCAATCGATCCTTGTAGAGTTGGCCCGGTCCAGAATGATCGTAACCGCGGGGCTTTGAAACTGGCGTGCTCTTTACTGCCGCCGCAAACGTCGGAAAGACACCTTAAAACAGGCGATGATTCGAAGCTTTCTGAAATTTTATTTTATATTTGAACATTCTCAAATACCGAATGGCAGGCAACTCTTTGAATTCTTCGAGTACTTGTGTCATAGGGCGGAAGTCGTAAACCGATACCCATTGACGGTAAATGATAAGATATAAAATGCATGGATGAGCCGATCCATAACGGCGACAGTGGTGGTTAATCCTTTACGGCCGAGCTAGCTCTTCACCCACCGATGGAATGGGTACAGGTACTCCCGACGGCAGGGGTGCGGGATTTCGTGATGGCAGCGGACTGGGGGATGGCGCGGGTGCAGGAGGTGGTGAACGAGAAGGGACTGGCGCGGGTGAAGGCGTAGGAGTTCCCTCATCGGCAGGCGCCCCAAGCTTGATCCACTGCTTGATCACTTCGATTTCTTCAGGCTTGAGTGGGTTACCCGAGCCTGCAGGAGGCATACGCCTCTTCGGGTCAGCATGAGTCAGGATGAGATAGAGTCCGCTTGACATAGGATCGCCTGCATCCTCCATACTCAAGGGTTGCCTCGGTGAGGATTTAAGTTTCTGCAATGTCTCAAACGAGACGTCGCCCTTCGGCACAGCACCCGAATGGCACGTCAGACACTTGGGCTCGAAGATATTTTTCTTCAAGGAAGTGAAGGTCGGCTTCAGACTGTCAGCAGGCGGTACGGGTCCTTCGGGCGCTCCCGCTTTGATCCAGGCTTTCAATAGATCAGCTTCGTCGTTGGAGAGTGGGCCCCCTTTGGGCATGGTCTTGTCAATCAGGGCGGCCACTGTAATCTTGCCTAAATTTTCTTTAACCTGGACATAAGTTTCCAAGTTCACTCCACCTGAAGTACCGTGACATCCTAGGCAACGAGGGACAAAGACCCTTTCTTTCAGATAGGCATACGAGATTTTCGTGACGTCGGGGCGACCCGGAGGAACGTTACCTGTGGGGGCATCTCCTGCATGCAGCGGAGCCCCGGCCAGGATCCAGGCTGCGAGTATATCTGACTCCGTACCTGAGAGCGGGCTGGTTGGGGGCATTCTTCGTTCGAGAAGAGCAACTTGACTGATCGTGAATGTGTATTGCTTCACGCTCTCATAACTCTCCAGGCTGACCCCACCCAAGGCGCTCCCGTTGCCATGACAACTCAAACAGCGGGGTTCAAATACACTGGCTCGCACGAATTGATAAGAAAGGAGCGACGGCGGAATCGGGCGTGAGAGGCCTTCGTCTCCTTCTGGCGCGCCGATATTGATCCATTTTTCAATTACAGAAATTTCTTCCTGCGACACTGCACCCGGCGAGGGTGGCATCTTTTGCGAGTCCGTTCGAATCAAAGAAGTATAGAGCGAGCTTGCTTCGGAATTCCCAGGAGAAAGAAGGCCACGTGGAGAGTCCAACAGGTCTTTGAGCGAAGTCAGCGGAACTGCGCTCGCCGACTGCCCTGGAGCATGACAGGAAAGGCAGCGAGTATCGAAAATAGTTCTCTTGATGGAGACAAACGTCGGTTTGAGCGACTGGGGCGCTCCCACTCCGACTGGGACAGGTTGCTCAGGCGCACCCGCCTTGATCCAGCTTGCAAGAAGGTCCTGCTCACTCTGCGGCAATGAACCGTTCTTGGGCATCGTATGCGTGATGAGTGCGACTGTCTCGATTGCGGCAATATTCTGTTTCACAGACCCGTAGGAATCCAGTGAGATCCCACCCGAATTACCATGGCATGTGATGCAGTACTGGGTAAAAACTCGCTTCTTGACCATTTGATAGGAAACTTGGCTGGCCTGACCCGCGGACAATCCTTCATCCCGCGCGGGCTTCATCTTGTGAAACTCGCAACCACTCACGAGTAGAGTGGCAGCAAGGAGCAGGGTCAGATTGATAAAAATTTTCATGGAAATCTCGTCGAGTTCAGGAAATAATGCTTCGCTTGGTCAAAAGACCAATGAGCTCATCCACTTTTTGATCAGCAGCTTTTGGATCCTTGGAATTCATGGCCTCACGAACGCAGCTTTTCACGTGGCTTTGAAATATTTCCATCTCGGCAGCCCTGAGTGCGGACATGGCTGCTCGCATCTGAATCAGGATATCCACGCAGTAGCGGCGATCCTCGATCATCGCACAGATCCCCTTCAGTTGACCTTCAACACGCTTGAGACGCGGCAAGGTCTTTGAGTGGGTCGGATGCTGACTCTCCTCATGACAGTGGGCAATAGCTGACTTGACTGTACGAATTGACCTCGGTTTCAAAACCTTGGCCGAACCCGAAACTTTTCTCTTTTCCACAGACAACTTCATACTATCCACCCACCGAGTCACAAAGATTTTCTTACTGAATTTTGACGATTTGAACAGGGTTTGCGTCAGCAAGGGTCCCATCGTTCTTGATGCTGACGATCACTTTTGAGTCAGCACCATCAGCCAGAATTTCAGCCTGCGCACCGATGATTGCGCCTTGGGCATCAACCGTCGGCTGCAAGGACACTGACTTGAATCCAGTATTGAACGGCGCGAGAGCCGCCATGTCCGTACAGACGGTTGAACTCTCCACCTGCTCACCCTGAACACAGTGAAGCGCGACTTCCAAGAATCCCACTGCATCCTTCTGCGGATACTTGGGGGCGGAAGCAGGCTCGCTCGCGGTATTCGTCGAGAAGCTGACGAACTTGGCTTCGTCATCAGCGAGAAGTGTCAGAGTCTTCTGAGTTGCATCCGCTGCAGGACCCTGGGAAATATCCACCTGATACTTGGGGTCCGTGTCTTGTGCCGGTGTCAGGACGGTAATCTTCATGGAGAATGCATTCACCTGAAAACTCGCATCCACCTTTTTCAGAATAGCCAGGCGTTCCAAACGGTGCAAGCCAAGTTCGGCGACCTTTCCGCGAGGCAGATCGTGAGCAGAAGCCAGCTGCGCGACCAAGAGAGTTCCCATCGTAGCCATCAATTTCATCTTCATAAAAATCTCCTTTTCAAGGATTTAGGGTTTATCAGCTGGACACTTAGCAGATTTGAACGCGGCGGGATCCTGATCCATCCTGCTGACACGGACGGCCTCGGTCCGGATTTGGTCGCGAGAGACTTTATCAGAAGTCAGGATATCGGACGTGATGTCGTGAAGCATGTGGTTGTTATCGAAAGCTGAAGGAATTCTTGGAAACATTGCCGCAAAAGTGGGCGCTTCGACAGCCGTTTCAGGCATCATATCGAAATCCGCTGAATCCGGAAGATTCGACAACAGATCCCAGAACTTCTGGGTAACCTTGTTCACAGCCACATCACGCTCCTGCTGTGCGGGTTTCATGAGCGCTTCGTAAAGCTTGATTTGAAACCAGTGATAACTCCAGATCAGAAGATTGAAACTCGGGTACTGAGATCGGAAGGCTTTTGAGAAATAATGCCCGTCCATGAAAAGCATGGTCTTGCACTGGTCAGTGATCACGACTGGAGTGTTTGCTTTATACTGCTTGAAGATTTCGTTGACTCGCGCCTTCATTCCGTCTCCGCGGTCAACGGAAGTGGCCAGAATATCCAGGACGAACTGATGCAGCATATGAGACCAGTCAAAAAGGTTGACAGTCAGAGGAAATGTGAAAACATAGTTGGGAGCAATATCCTGCTCTTCGACCTTGATGTGGGGAGGATTCTTCAGAATCTTCAATACATCCTGAATGAGCTGCTTCTCAAATGCTTCGGGATTGGGAATCGTCCCACGCCTGAGGAGAAGTCTTTCGTAGACCAAAGCATGGCCATAATCGAACGCGAAAAGCAGATTTTGTGCATCCGGGTAGCGCTGACCGAATTTATAAGCTTCCGGCGGCAACGGATACCAGACGGGTTCCGCCGACGCTGCATTCATGGCGCCAGCCGAGACCAGAAAGGAGAGTACGAAAATACGGATTATGTTCGATATTTTCATAAAGGTGCACCGCCGCCATTATCGACCAAGACGCCTGTATACTCCGCCCAGCGGTAGCGCAGTTTGACTTCAGTCGGGAGCATGATGGTAGGATCCCGGACTTCGTAATAAATATAAGTATCCCAGGTCTCCTTCTTGCTCCCGGTCGCTGGCCAACCCGGATTTACGGGACCCGTGCAAGTGTAGTCGTTTGCCACCAGGTAAACCTTGATCAGGTACTCGGGGAAAAGAGGATTTGGCACGCCAAGAAAGCGGTTATCCTGACCGCTGATGAAGATGCAGGTCAGAGGGATTTTCTGGTCACCCAATTGGACGTAAGAGCCGTCCTTGAGCAGGACCTTGTCCCAGAACTTGCGGAAGTAACCCTGTGGCTCGGGCGGTACTGAGGGAAGATCACTCAGAAGAGGATCAGCAAATGTCGGCAGGAGTGGCGTACTCTGGTCGAGCTCATAGTGAAAAGAAAAATCCGCACTCCCCGGAACCGGAACCTTGAAGTTGGCCACTTTGCGTACTTTCATGGTGAAGTCGCGGTAAAACGGAGCAGATGGGGCGATCGTTTCAGCACGGGCCATGCGCGCACTGCAAACCCCCATGATGACCAACACGCCTATGAAACCTGGATGAGCTCTCATGATCTTTTTTCTTTCTTTCATTGACGTTTTACTGAACCTGTATGGAATCCAAGTCGCCGTAATAACCTTGTAGAGTAAGACGGTTGAGCCTTGATTTCGCCACGAGATTGCGACTTGCCTGGCTCAGCTTGTTGACTTCAGACAGGAGCAGGTCATTCTGCAGGCTGGATAACTCATCAATGAAGACTTTTGAATCCAGTGTGACGTCTCCGGAGTCGTGCCGCTGAATCAAGCGCGTCAATTCCCGCTGAACGGTCGATGACGTTTCTGCTGCAAGTTTGTAGCGGCTGATCGACTCATTATGAAGTGTGATGGAATCGATCACACGCTGAGAAATCAGAGAGCCCGTAGACTCCTGCAATACCTGCAGCTCACGGGTCTGGGATTTGGCGATCTGAATCTGAGGGGCCAGGGAAAATCCAATCGCCTGCTCCGAACTTGGATCCAGGAAACCGAAGACCACCGCTTTTCTACTATAACGGGATGCTTCGATGAGCCAGCCCAGGGCTGAGAGTTCATAGGAGCGATCACGGGAAATTTGAAGATAATCTTTTGCATCTTTCGCAGGAGCATCATTCAAGTCAGGCAAGGCCATCGTCTGGAGCTGTAACCCGGTCCCATCAGTGGGTAGTCCCGCAGCAAACTTAAGTGCCTGAGATTCAATACTCAGGAGCTCAGTCAGATTTGAGCGGTCATCCTTGAGCTTCAAAGTGTTGAAGCGAAAGTAATCAGCACTCCCACCCGGCAATGACCCCGCGATCTCTTCTACCCTCAGGCGATTGTAGATTTGATCCAGCCAGGCCAGATGGCTGTCAATCAAGCCCGCCAAAATCTGGTCCCTCGAGACGGCATAATAGAGAGACTCGACCTCAAAAACTTCGTTGCCCATCAGTGAAGAAAATGAATCCCTTTCAGCCTCGAGCAGCCGCTTCGTGGCTCGAGCTTTGAACCAGTTGCTGGGAAACAGAAAAGGAAGCAGATCGCCCACGACGCCGATGATCCCGGAAGGACCTCCAAACGCGATTGCCAAAATCCCGCCTGGCCTGATGTGTGGCAGCAAATTGCCTACCGCGACCTTGACTTGCTTCTTGGCTTGAAAAACGCGCTCGGCTTCCTGGCGTACTGAAAAGTTCTGACTCTTGGTTGTGGTGATGAGGTCATCCAGAGATACTCCGCTCATAGCATTTGAATCGGCGAAGGACTCCAAAGTGAGATCCTGCGCTGCATTGATCTGACTCATCATTGAGGAGGAGGAGGAAGCAGATGCAAAGGAAGGAAGAATCATTTGAATGCTGATCGAAGCGACCAGGATCGGGTTAAATGCACGGCTGAGATTCATCTGTGTCACCTTTGTTTTGAGGAGTCGGCTGGTCACTGAGTTATACCCCCAGGGGGTGTGTTGTCAAATATTCCGTGGCGCCTGGCGGAGCCAAAACCTCGCTGCAAAAACGTTGACGCTGATACCGGCCGGGGGTATCACAGGCTCCATGAACTCTTCCTTGAAAAATTTGGTCTTCGCGATCGGCTCTGTTCTTCTTCTCTCGGCGCCGGCCTTTGCCCATCCTGAAGACGGGCGCGTCGGAGTTGAGCTGGAATCGGCCAATTCTGTGCAGGCAGGTAAAATACACCTGAGTTTTGACCTGGTCGACCTCGTTGCGAAAAAGCTCCTGACGGATCAAGACGTCTCAGTCTCTCGCGAGATGAAAATCCATGGGTACGTTTATGACTCCGCTCTGAAGGAGTTCAAACATGTTCATCCGGAGTATAGGGATGGAGTTTGGGGAGTCGATGTCGAGCTTCCAGTAAATGGTGACTACCGTTTCTGGGCGAGCGGTGTCCTGGCCAGTGATCAAGAAGAATTCAAAGGCAGCGTAAAGCTCAAGGTGTCAGGTGGACTGCCCGCAAACCTGCCGACCGAACTATCGGAAAATCGCACTGGCGCAGATGGCAACTCGGTCATTGAAGTGTCGGTGGATCCGATCCAAGCCAAAAAGCCCGCGATGCTGATGCTCATGTTTTCGAGGAACGACAAAACTACTCCGGTCATCACCCCGTATCTTGGGGCAATGGCTCATGTGACCACTGTTCCCGACGACGGGGATTCTCTCATTCACGTGCATCCCATGGAAACTGACTCGAAAGACCTGCTCATGCTTCACGCAGAGTTTCCTGAAGCCGGGAACTACCGCATGTGGGTGCAGTTCATCGACGGCGACTCACTCAAAACCGTAGCCCTTACCGTGACCGTCAACGAATAAGAGAAAGAAAAGGCGCCTGATCATGATGAAATCCAATTCCACAGCTCTTCTGTTCGCGTTGTGTGCGATCCTCTTTCCTATCCTGTCCAATGCGGAAGTCTCCAAAGCACCGCCCGCCAGTTCATTTCAAATCAGCAGTGGTCAGATGCAGTTCGACGCTTTGGGTCGTCCCAGCGCCCTCAAAATTCACGGAGTCGGAACGGGTGTTTCGGGCGAGATCAAAGCAACGGGAAACTTGATGAAGGGTAAGTTCCTCTTCAAGCCTGAAACCCTGGATACGGGGCTCAAGCTTCGAAACGAACATATGAAGAAAAAATATCTTGAAACCGACAAGTTTCCGGACGCGGTTCTTGTACTGGACGAACTCACGATTCCGAAATCGGCGACGGACACCGTACAAACTGCCGAAAATGTTCCCTTCAAAGGTCACCTGACGCTTCATGGAGTCGAGAAACCGGTTCAGGGCACTGCGCTCATCAACTTTTCAAAGTCCAAATTCGACGGCGACGCCAGTTTCAGCGTGAAGACTTCAGATTTCCAGATTAATACCCCGTCATTCGCTGGTGTGACCATGGGCGAAGACGTGCAGGTCAAAGTATCATTCACTTCTTCGGTAGCCGGCGCAAAACTGTAGGTCTTGAACTCCATGAAATCTGTATTTGTTTTCGGCGTACTGACCCTGCTTTCGGCAGTGACCGGCTCAAACGCCTTTGCTTTTCCCGAAATGATACGCCATGGCTACGTCAATTGTACCACCTGCCACGTATCGCAGACGGGCGGCGGAGTATTGACCGAGTACGGACGAGAACTCTCAAAAGAAGTCCTCAGTGCTTGGAAGAGTTCCTCAGATTCCTCAAAAGAGCATCTGTTCGCGTACGGATGGGTCACTCCCCCTTCCTGGCTCCGCATGGGAGGCGACGTCCGGACGATCTACGTCTTTCAAGACGATCAGTATGCGTCTCAGGGGAGATTTATTCTGATGCAGGCAGATCTTGAGGCTGCAGCGACTCGCGGCAAATTCACCGCTTTGGCTTCACTTGGCTATCAGAACCCAAAAAACTCCCTCACGCTCCAAGACCATCTGATCAGTAGACGTCATTACTTGAGCTACCAGCTGACCGACAACTACTCAGTCCGAGGAGGTCGCTTTCTCCCTGCATTTGGGATCAATACCCCCGACCATATTTCCGCAACTCGGCAACCTCTCGGATTTGGACAAGGACTTGAGTCTTACAACCTGGAGGGCAGCTACATTGGAGATAAAACCAATATTTTCATCACAGGAATTTTAGGAAGACCCGATGCGATGGCACTGGACAGAGAAAAAGGTGCCGCTGTTCAAGGAGCCTATGCCATCTACGATAAGACCAAGCTCGGTCTGAGCAGCTTTTACGGGAAGAACAGAAGGGGGACCAGAACGCTGGTAGGTCCTTACGGACTCATCTCCTTCAGTGACAACCTTGTCCTTTTGACTGAACTTGATTTTCAGTTCCGCTCGCCAGTTGGCCAGGAGTCAATTGCGGGTGCGGTCAACTCACAAAAGCTGTCTTATGAACTGCGTCAGGGATTCTGGGGCTTTGTCACGCAGGATTGGTCCAGACAAGACTTCAAGAATGAAAGAACCACCGCGCAGGCTTACGGCGTAGGGCTTCAGGTCTTCCCAAGACCCCATTTCGAATTCAATTTGTCCTGGCAGCGTCAAAAATTGAAAGCCTTTTCTGAGGAATTCTTCGACTACGCCTGGCTGATGTCCCATTTTTATTTTTAATTGAACTGTCACAAAAGTCGTCCATCGAGCGTATAAAGTTTAACAAGGCCATGGAGCCACCACTGAAGATGAGGAAGATTCATGACTGAAGACTCTGCCGGCGCGGAAATGATACCCGAAGAAATGATTGAATCTGAAACCGAACAAAAGTCTATTACACGACGCGATTTCTTTTCCAGTGCCAGTACAGGTGTCGCGCTGGGAGCGGGGCTTCTACTCAGTGCGAATCCACAAGGGGCATGGGCAGCCCCTACTGCGAAGTCTGGGGGCTCGGCTGGACATGCTGCCATCCCTCCCGGCTGGTCAAATGCCTTTCATCCAGCTGCCACGGCTCCACTTTACCCGCCGAGAGGTGCACCCAAAGCGGGTGAAAAAATCCACGAGTTCGACATCGAGGTTGGAATCTCCGTCCACGAGATCGTGCCGGGGATCAAAATCCACGCCTTCACCTACAATGGAACCTACCCAGGACCGGAAATCCGAGTACCGGAAGGCGACTGGGTTCTCGTCAATTTCACGAACAAGACTTCAGAGTTTCACACCATCCACTGGCACGGGATTGTTCTGGCCAATGAAATGGACGGCGTTCCGAACGGTACTCAGTGGGGTACGGGACCGGGCGAGACTTTCAAATACCTCTTCCGCGCTCAACCTGCAGGCACTCACTTTTATCATTGCCACAACATGACCAATCTCCACGTTCAGGCAGGGATGTTCGGGGCTCTCATCATTGAACCGAGAGATCCGAAAGAAGATCTCGTTCGCAAAGTGTTCCCTTACGAACGCGAGTACACGATGCTGCTCAGTGAAGTGGATACCGTCATGGTCGAAGGCCAGATGGAACGCATGATGAAAGAAATGGGCGTGATGCAAAAGATGAATGAATCACCGAAACTCATGAAAGAGATGAACGGTGGCATGATGGGATGGTTTGCCAACAAGAAGGCATTCCTGGACTCCGTCAAGTCAGGCTACATTCCTCCTTACGTCGCTCCGAGGGCGGGCCGATACCCTGCCCCCAATTTCAACTTCTTCATGATCAATGGCAGATCTTACCCAATGACTGACGAAATGATGATCCGGTCCGGTGAAAACATCCGGGTCAGACTCATTGGTGCAGGCGCCATGCCTCACTACATGCACTTGCATGGTCATGATTTCTGGCACGTGTGCCAGGACGGTTCCCCCCTTCAGGCGCCGATCAGACTCAACACTGTACCTGTGTTTCCAGGGACAACGACTGATATCATCATCCAGGGAACGAACCCCGGGATGTGGCATTTTCATGATCATAGCGATATCGCGAGCACAAATAACGGGATCTTCCCGGGCGGCATGATGACCATGCTGATGTATGAAGATGCTGCTCAACATGGCGTCAAGGTCCCGGAAATCGTTCAGGTGAGCTCATGAAATTGAAAAATCGTTTCTCTTTTTCTGCAACTACTCTTGGCATGCTGCTGACTTCGAATGGGTGGGCGATTCAGCCGCAACCCGTACCGGTTCCGGAAGACAGCAGCGTTTCACCCCAGATCAATATTTCAGGTGTCGGAATTGCGACCGGCAGTTATGGCCGCCGGGCCGGGCAGTCGCGACCCAAGTCCTTGATCGATTACGAAGACTCTACCCTGCAGATCGGAGCTGCCCAGTCTCTCTACAAGGGGGCGATCGGAAGCATGGGTTTTGGAATGCTGACTCTCGGAAATGAAGGGGAGCCTGGGAATACTCCGTTTTTCCTCAGCCAGGCTTTTCTTGATTATCAAGGCGAAAAAATAGAATTTTTAGTAGGTCGCTCGGATAATCCGACTGCCCACCTGGTTGATTTTCCTACCCTGCGAGACGACGATCTCCATACCTTGAACAATCCATTGAATCCGCTTTCGAATGGAACTCTGGCTCAAGACCACCGCTACTCCAACGTCGCTGCAGTGACTCTCAATCAAGGACTGAAATTTTTTGAAAACGTTCACGCCCAACAACTGGTTGATTCCGCGGGAATTCAAAGTTCGCCCGGCATCAATTCTTATGGCGCGACTTTTCAGTACCTCAGCACTCCCGGGATGGAGGCTTTTTCCAAATTTCCTTCCCTGGGTCTTGGCGTCGAACACCTCACTTCAGTCGGTGCGGCCTCGAGTGGGCTGTACCAGATCTACGGAGGGGGCGTGATGAATCTGAATGAAAGTGTCACCGATCGCTGGGATATCCGTGCTCTGGACATCGTGAGCGTGGGCAGTGATTTGCGAAGCTTTTCAAATGCACGGGACACTTTCGAAGCGAACTCAAACACCCTCTCTGCAGCGCTTCGCTACATGCACAGCCCTTTCGGACGTGCTGGTTATCAGCTCTCATTGACTGCCGGATACAAGAACTACTTCAGAGTCCGATCATCGAGATCAGCCGGCTTTGCCTTGACCTATGTCAAACGCCTGGGTGAGGGTTTTGACTTCGTGGCGCAGTATCAAGGTCAGTATCGCAAGGCCTCACTCAGCGCAGCCGAGTCCGGGAGCCTTGCGTTTGAGCAGACTGGCGAGGTCGGATTTTCATTCAACTGGGACGCGACTTTCAACCAGCATTTGAGTCCCCGCCGAACCATCCTGAACCAACAGTACCAATACGTACCGAACTGAGCCGATTTACAGCATCGCAACCCAAAGAAGGTCCTCCATGAAAACGCACTTCGCTTTGATTCTGTCTGTTGCTTTGATCTCCGGAAGGGCATGGAGCTCTGAAGAAGGCATGCCCAAGATGCCGCTGATTCAGCCCAAGAAAACTTACTCCGTGCCAAATGAGCAGGCGGGAGAAGATCTGCTCGAGAACCGAGGTTACGGCGAGCGCGAATCCATGGTCCGTATGATGAATCTCATGATGGTGACGGGGTCAGGGTATGAAGGCATGGATATGGCCCAGATGGATATGAAGATGGACGCTCAAGCGAAGAAGCCGGGAGCACCTGCAGCTCAAGGCGTGCAGGGAATGGAAGGGATGAGCGGCACGCACGACATGCCGTCCGCGAAGAAAGCGCCGCCTCTCCCCTCACCTGCCGAAGGTCAGAGTGCTACTTACGATTTTGACGCAAAACTCGCCCAAGAGCCTGCGAAAGTTGGCGTTAACCTCGTTGTTGTGAACATACAGCGGAAGAGTGACCAGAAGCCCGCAAAGGGCCTGAAGATCAAAGTTCAGGTCTCGATGACCAGCATGGATATGGGAACCGAAGAACCCAAGGTCCATGAAATCGCTCCAGGCACCTACCAGGTCAAGGCCGTCTTCTCGATGAAAGGTCCCTGGGCAGTGAAGTTCATACTCCCAGAAGATGCTGAAAAAGTCCTCAACTTCAATGTAGGTGCAAAATGAAGAAGTCTTCAGGCTCACTCGCAGTACTCTGTTTGTTTCTCCCGGCTCTGGCACTTGCTCACGCACATGTCAAAAAGTCAGATCCGGCGAAGGATGCCGTCTTGTCAGCGGCCCCAAAGAAAGTTTCCATCGATTTTTCAGAGGACCTTGAGCTCGCCATGTCGAAGCTCGAAGTCAAAAACTCGAAAACGGGTGAAACCGTTTGTGAAGGAAAAGTGATTGCAGGGCCTTCTGGTAAGAATGGGCTTGAAAGATCATTGAAACCTTTGAAATCGGAAAAAGCCACTTACGAAGTGAACTGGAAAGCGGTGTCCAAGGACGCCCACAAAATGCAGGGCAGTTATAAATTCAGCGTCGATCCGGGAGCCAAAGAAAAAAAATCTGAGTAAACCCAATGCCGATTTTGCTGAGCGCGACCCATGCCCTGGATTTCCTGATCACCTCGCTTTTCTTAGGATCAGTGGTTTGCACACAGTTCGTACTGAAGGGCCACGATGACCCAGCGGAGCCCATGGACGCGAAGACTCGCGCGAGAACCAGGGCATTGGGCTTCATCCTGTTCCTTACGTCCTCGGCCTGGACGCTGCTGACTGCTTCGGACATGGCTGAATCCTGGGAGCCCACGAATCTCTGGACGGCGCTCGGTCAAACCAACTTCGGGCATCTGTGGTGCATCCGCCTGATCCTGATTGCCATACTTGCGTTTGTGGCACCGCGGTTCAGGAACACTCCCTGGGCCAAGGTGTATGTCGTGTTGGTTTGTACATTGCCCCTGTTCGCGACCTTCACTGGACATGCCTCCGCACAAGGTTCAGTCCTCAGAACAGTCGCCGATTACTTGCACGCGTTGGCCGCCGGTATCTGGGCGGGAGGACTTTTCAGCCTCCTTTTTTGGCTGAGCGCTCAGCTCTCTGCAAAGGGCGATGCAGCCGGCGTCATCCAAGCTGTCGTCGAACGTTTCTCAAAAGTAGCCATGGGAAGTGTAGCGATCATTTTTGTTTCGGGAATCTTGATGACCTACCAAGGGGGTGTTGATTTCTTGCACCCATGGGCGACTGACTATGGTCGGCTCATCCTTGCAAAGGTTGCACTCTTTTTACTCGCGCTCGGTGCTGCCGGTCTCAATCAATTCATTCATCTGAGGAAATGGAAGACGGCTGGGGAAACCCTGGTGGCTACTCACGTCAGCCGTGAAGTGAAACTGGAGCTGGCGCTGATCGTCTTCATTTTTGCAGTTGCAGGATTTCTGACCCGCACTGACTTACCTTTGCTCGTGTCGAGCCCGTAAGCTGGCTAAGGATAGACTCACCGAGGACCGTTCAGATGGGGATCATGCTTTAAACAAACCCTTGCTGAAGTGACTTTCTCACTGATTTACTCGACCGAATTTTTTCTCACCCCGGCGAATTTCTTCTCAAAAGTTCGGTAAAGAGCAGGAATAACGAAGAGCGTCAGCAGAGTCGAAGACACGATGCCTCCGATTACCACGGATGCCAGGGGTCGCTGAACTTCTGAACCCACCCCATGGGAAAGCATCATCGGCAGGAACCCGAAAATATCCACGAGAGCGGTCATGAGGACTGGCCGCAGTCGCAGAAGAGTTCCTTTCCGAATCAGGCTCTCGCCTGACATTCCTTCAGCATGGAGCACGTTGAAGTAATTGACGAGGACAACTCCGTTCAAAACGGCAATGCCGGAGAGCGCGATGAAGCCCACTCCTGCAGTGATACTGAAAGGCAAGCCATTGAGGATCAGACCGAGCACTCCACCCACCAATGCAAGTGGAACGCAGACGAAAATCAGAGCAGTCTGATACACATTCTTGAATGCGGCATAGATCATCATGAGAACCAGAAGGAGCGCCAGCGGTGCCAGAATCAGAAGACGAGCGCGAGCGGTCTGCAGGTTCTTGAAAGTGCCGCCCCACTCCGTATAATAGCCCACTGGCAACTTCACTTGTTCAGCCACCGCTTTCTGCGCTTCAAGGACGAAGCTCTCCGTATCGCGTCCTCGCGGATTGATCATGACCGCGGCGCGACGCTTGCCCTGCTCGCGAGTGATTGCGCCGTAAGCCTCATCAAATTTGATGGTGGCCACATCCTTGAGGGGGACAGTTGCATTGGTCGAGATTCCCACCGGCAAGTCCTGGATCGCCTTGAGATCAGAGCGATCCTTTTCGCTCATCCGAATGATTATGGGAAAGCGCTTTTCACCTTCGTAGAGAAAGCCCGTCTCCTTGCCACCGATGGCAACTCCCACTGCCTCGAGAACTTCCTGGGTGGAAATCCCCAGCTTGTGAATGATTCCGTATTTTGGCGTCACTCTGAGAAGTGGAGAGGTGCCTCTGAGCTCAGCCTCCACTTCGCCGGCTCCCTGGATTTTTCCAACGACGCCTGAAATTTGCTTCGTGAGAGATGCGAGTTGATCCATGTCGTCTCCGAAAAGCTTGATCGACACATCTGACTTCGAGCCTTCGAGCAGATCATTGAAGCGCATCTGAATCGGCTGACTGAGAAGCACCGATTGTCCAGGCAGTTCAGCATCGAGCCTGGCAATCATCATCTGGGCAACTTCGGCACGCGTTCTTCGCTTGCCTTCGACCAATGGGAAATCCTTTTCATTCTTGAAAGCGACGTAAGTATCGGACTGGTTGACCCCCATCGGATCATTGGCGATCTCAGAGGTTCCAATTTTTGAGAAGGTGTACGCGACTTCTGGAAACTGAGTGATTATTTCCTCCGTTTTTTCCTGGAGCATCACGGACTGATCAATACTGATGTTGACGGGTCGCGTGCTCTGGATAAGCAGCGTCCCTTCATCCAGTTGAGGTAGGAACTCCCCACCCAATCGTGTGAACAGGACGGCGCCCACGGCCACCGCGGCGACGCCGACCAGGATCGTCGCGCGGCGGTACTTCAGGACCGCATCGAGCAACGGTCGATAGAGGTGCTCGATCTTTCTCATGATCCAGGGTTCCTTGTCAGCGACCTTGCCCCGCAGAAGAATGCTCGCCAGAGCGGGCACCATCGTGAAAGAAAGGCAAAGAGCCCCAAGTACGGCGATGATGAAAGTGGCTGCCATTGGCTTGAACATTTTTCCCTCGACGGCCACCAGGGAAAAGACCGGCAGAAAGACCACGACGATGATGAGTTCCCCGAAGCCGGCAGCGGTTCGAATCTCGACGGCTGCTTCATAGACCGTCTTCTTGAGTTCTTCCTTTGAAAGTGTCCTCTTCAGTTCGTTCGAACGAGTCTGAATGACCCGCACGCAGTGGTCCAGCAGAATGACCGCTCCATCGACGATGATCCCGAAATCCAGCGCACCCAGACTCATGAGGTTTCCTGAAATATTGAATTTCTTCATGAAAATGAACGAAAACAGCAGGGAGAGCGGGATGGTCACCGCCGTGATCAGTGCCGCTCGGATATTTCCAATGAGGAGAAAAAGCACGAGCGTGACCAGAAATGCGCCCGTCAGCAGATTGTGCTCCACCGTGCCCAGAGTAAAATTCACCAGGTCAGAACGGTTGTACAGAGCTTCAATTTTATACCCGGGAGGTAGTCCCGCTTTGATCTCTTCAAGTCTATCCGCCACGCGGAGCGCCACCGTGCGACTGTTCTCACCGAGAAGCATCAGGGTCGTCCCGATAACCGCTTCTTTGCCGCGAACGAGCGCCGCACCGGAGCGCAGCTCAGTGGAGAGAGAAACTTCTGCGACGTCCCCAATCGTCACCGTCTTGAAAGTTTCGAGCATTTTGACAGGGACAGCTTTGATGTCGGAAATGTTCTTGAGCAACCCTACCCCTTGAACCAGAAACTGTTCGCCCGTTTGCTGGACGTAACCGCCTCCGACGTTCTGATTGGAGCGGTCCAGCGCAGTTTCAAGGTCACTGAAATGCAACCCATAGCGGGCCATTTTCTGAGAGTTGGGCTGAATATGAAATTGTTTCTCAAACCCGCCGATCGTATTGACGTCAGCGACACCTTTGACGGTCAGGAGTCGCGGCTTGACATACCACTCCTGAAGCGTACGAAGCTCCATCAACTGGCGAGTCCTCTCTTCGCCTTGCGCCGACTTCTCCACTTCGATCGAGTAGTGCACGATTTCTCCCAGGCCAGAGGTGACCGGTCCAGGTTTTGGCGTGACGCCTTTGGGGAGTTTTGGGGCCACAAGCTGGAGTCTCTCAGTGACGAGCTGCCTTGCGCGGTAAATATCCACTTCATCGTCAAAGATCACGGTGACCTGAGAGAGATTGAAACGGGTGAGCGAACGAACTTGGGTGACGTCCGCAACTCCGCGCATGGCGGTCTCAATCTGAAAGGTGACATTTCTTTCGACTTCTTCCGTCGAAAGGCCCTCGACAGTCGTGTTGATCTGAACCTGGTTGTTGGTGACGTCGGGTACGGCGTCGATGGGCAGATTCTCAAAAGTGATCCAGCCCACAATCGCCATCATGAAGGTCAGAAGAAGAACGATCCCCCGGCGATAAACTGAAAAATGGATGATTCGATTGATCATTCGCCACCGCCGAACGCGTCCATCTCAGAAACCCTGAGAAGCGCGACACCCTGAACGGCGATCTGATCGCCTGGTTTGAGTTCTGAACTCTTCACTGCGACTTGAGGACCTTTTCCGTCTTTCAGCTCAATCGGGATCAACTTGAACCAGCCGTCCCGGAGCCGGTAGACCGCGATCTGTCCCAAAGTGCGGACGAGTGCCGTCTGAGATACGAGCGGACTTCGGTCGGAAATAACTTTGATCGTGCGCACGCCGATCGTCTCCTGAGCTTTGGCGGAGAGCTTGAAACCTTCAGACTTTGAAGTTTGAGTGACTGCCTTGTTCAATTGAGGAACGCTGGCCTGCTCTTTTGAGTCTTCAGCCCACCCGGACTGACTCCCTGCAGAGGTCACGAAGACAAGAATCATGAAGACTGTAGTTTCAAATTTCATGGCTGTTCCTTGAACAAAGTTCCTTGATAAGCGCGGAGTCGCGCCAACGATTCGACGGCGGCGATTTCCTGCTCATTCTGACTTTTTGTGAAATCGATCATCTGCCGGTGAAGCTCCACCATCAGTGTTCCTGGCAGCAGACCTCGATCAAAGAGTCTTTCGACTTCATTGTGCTTCTTGAAGAGATCACCGGATGCAAGAGTGGTGGTCAGGGCCTTGACTGCTCCCTGATAACGCTTGAGGTAGTAGTCGCGCTGGTATTGAGCTTCCCGTCGGGTGGCGTCCAGGCCGAGCTCTGCGCGGCTCATCCCCTGGTTGGCAAATGCTTTGCCCGCACCGTTGAGGTGGTAAATCGGAAGCGGAAGGGAAAGATTGAATCCAATCGCGCGAAAGCTCGACAGGCCCTGGTTCTGGGTTTCAAAAGTCGGTCCGATCTTGAAATCCGGCCATGCCGAACTCTGGGCCACTCCCATTTGAGCTTGCGCAAGCTTCAGCTCGGCAGAGGCCGACTGGACCTGGGATCCCACAACAGGTTCAGAAGTTTTGCTTTCGCTGACCACCGGCCATGACTTTTTTCGCGCAGGCAAGAGCTCTGGACGGGGTTCAAAGGGTTTGCCAAGTGCCAATTCAAGGACGCGGAGTTGTCGGTCGAGATCCGCTTCAAGAGGAGCTGATCTCAGCTTGTAATCCCCCTCGGAAATTTCAAGAATACGAAGAGAAGCCGTCTGCTCGGGATTCAGTCGTGGCCTGGAGTGATACTGTTTCTGAATTCGGGTGGCGGACGTCAGAGCGATCTTCAGCACTTCGAGTTCACTCTGGATCTGACGGATTCGGTAAAGGGCGAGGAGCGTTCCGGTGTACACCTGTTCCTGCGCACCCAGAGCACTCGCCTTTCGTTGCTCAAGCTCGGCCTGAGCCCTTTCAATCCTCGCTCCCCGCTTGCCGCCGAGTTCAAAATTGTGAGCCAGATTGAGCTCGAGATATGAAAACTGCGTACCGGCGCGCGTGGTACCCACGACCGCCTGAGAGTTGAGCTCGGGATTGGGCCGCTGAGAGGCCACCTCTTCGAGAGATTCGCCCTGCTTCAATGAGGATTCAGCAAGCCTGGATTCGGGATGAACCTTGAGCGCGCAACTCAGAACATCTTGAACATTTTTCATCGTTCCGCAATCCGTTGCCTCAGCGAATGCGAGACTGGACGAAAGTGAGAAAACTCCACACACGACTGTGAACTTGAATAAATGACGAAAAATCACGGTAATACGTCCATTTCCGTATTCGGATCCACTCCGAACACCTGATCGATATTGTCAGAATTATGCTTGAGACTCTATTGAGAGTTCAGCAAATCGGTGGACGATAGACGAATGAGATTTCCCGGTGGAGTGCAATTCGATCATCGCCCTTCATTTTGAGAACGAGCACTGGGGAAAGGCGAAGAGAGAGGAAAGAGGAGGACTTCTCCAGACTGATCTGCACAACAGTCGTGTAAGAGCCTGGATTGAAATGAGAATGAGAATGCATGGGCTGATCAGGAGAGTGACGATGATGATCGTGAGCATTGACATCGTGATCGTCGTCTCCATCTACTTCATGATCTGTATCAGAGTCTGCGCCTGAATGCTGACTTTGCTCCAGCTGAGTATGCGAGTGGGTCACCAAATGAGAGATGAGACCCATTTCCTGCAACTCAGCAACTGCTTGCCCATGGAACGCCATGGAACTGGCGATCAAGAGGACGGGGAAAAAGGTGAGCAGTTTTTTGAACATGGGTCATTCAAAAGTATTTGATCCACCCAGGGAAGTCAAATTTGCAATTATCTTCAAATGAGGGGATACCCGAACCATGCTCGCTCAGGGACCCCTCTATTCACTTTTTTCAGCCGCGCTTTTTGGCGTCTCTCCCGCTCTTGCAAAACTCGTCATCGGCGACATGTCGCCCGTTCTGCTGGCCGGGTTGCTCTATCTGGGATCCGGACTTGGGCTCCAACTTCTCCTCTTCTGGCAGCGGCAGAAAACCTGGAGTGCACTGCGTGGACTCGCGCTTCATCAAAAACTGAAGCTCGCCGGAGCAGTCGTCTGTGGAGGAATTCTGGCGCCGCTCTGCCTGACCTTCGGTATTCAGACCGGGACGGCGTTCGAAGTATCCCTCCTTCTCAACCTTGAGACGGTCGCCACCACTTTGATCGCGTGGTTGATTTTTCACGAATACATCGGTCCAAGAGTCTGGACCGGGAAAGTTCTACTTCTCGTCGGAGCGGGCATCATCACTCTGCAACCGCATCTCGGCTTCGTTTTTTCAAGATCAGCACTCCTCATTTTAGGTGCCTGCCTCTTCTGGGGAATTGACAATAACCTGACACGAGACGTTGAAGATCTCCCGCCTACCGTACTCGCCAGCATCAAAGGTTGGGGCGCAGGCACTTTCAATACCGCTCTTGCATTCGCACTCGGGAGCAAGCTCGTCAGTCCGGCGCAGGTCGCGGGCAGTCTGTCCATCGGAGCGCTGAGCTATGGGGTCAGCCTGGTGCTTTTCGTCAAAGCACTGCGAGAGATTGGTTCAGCGCGCGCAAGTACGTATTTCGCTGCCGGTCCATTTTTCGGGATGGTCGCGGCTTTATTTTTCCTGGGTGAGCACCCTTCGAGCTTTCAATGGCTTTCCGCGGTTTTCATGGCAGCCGGACTCTGGGCCCTCTATGGGGAGCGCCATTCCCATGTGCATCAACATGAGCCCTTGCGACACAGCCATGCCCATACTCACGACGAACACCATCAGCACACTCACGATGGCAGTGAAGGACCCGAGCCACACACTCACGAACATCACCACGATCCTCTGACACATGCGCACGCGCACTCTCCTGACATCCATCATCGGCACGGACACTGATGATGGCAGCCGTTTTTTTCTCACTCATTGACCCTTGCTTGTTACCGCTGTAACTTCGGGCCTCCCCTTCACAACCCTCGTAAACTCCTGAAAAATTCAAACTTTGGAGATGCTTAGATGACTTCTTTCAGCTTCGTTCTGCCTGCCCTGTCGCTTTTGGCATTGACGTCTCAGTCGGGCTTCTGCGCCGAAAACAAGCTCCACCCTGAAGTGATCGAGAAACTTACCGGCGTCTCAGGAAAGATGGATGCCAAGGAACCGGTCTTCAAGATTTCTTACCCCAGAAAAGACCTGAAAGTGAAAACTGCTGGAGTCACGATGACCCCTGGAATGGGGCTGACGGCCTGGACCGCATTCACCCCGATGAAAGGTGAAGTGATGGCGATGGGAGATATCGTCATGACGGAAGACCAGGTCAACCCGGTCATGAGCGTGGCTCTGGAGAACGGATTGGAAGTGACGGCACTTCATAATCACTTCTTCTACGATTCTCCCAAGGTCATGTTCATGCACATCGGCGGAATGGGGCCAGAAGAGAAGATCGCAGCTGCAGTGGGAAAGGTGTTCGCCACTTTGAAATCGACCGCGCAAACCAAGCCACAGTTTGAGCAAGCTGATCTTGACCCGTCAAAGACAACGCTCAATCCGCAGCCTGTGACCGACGTTCTCGGTCATCCCGGAGAACTGAAAGACGGCATCCTCAAGGTGACCATCGGTGCGAAAACAAAGATGATGGGTGCCGAGATGGGCAATGCCATGGGAGTCAATACCTGGGCAGCTTTCGTCGGGAGTGATGAAAAGTCGTTGGTAGATGGTGATTTTGCGATGAAAGAAAATGAACTCCAGGGCGTTCTCAAAGCTTTGAGAACCGCGAAGATCAACGTCGTCGCAATTCACAATCACATGACCAACGAGAACCCCAGGATCATCTTCCTTCATTTCTGGGGTGTGGGATCCACCGTTGAACTGGCCCGAGGCTTGAAAGCGGCGCTGACGACCCAAGGCAAATAAACCCGGTGCCACTTGGATCGGCATTGCCTTCATCCTTGGAATCGTGGTCCTGTTCGCTTCCCACTGCAGATCAATGAAGGCCGAAATAGTCCAGCCCGTCTGGAAACTCAGGCTCAAGCTCTTCAATAGCCTTTGAATGATTCCGGGAGACATCGATCCCAATCTCCCTGAGAAACCTTACGGCGTTGGGATTCATTTTACCACTTGGGACGGAACCCGCACTCCGTACATCTGCCTGGTGGCCGCGAATCCGTCTGGCAAGCCCCTCCGCGAGGAGACTCCGGGCCGAATAGAACACACACAGAAAAAGTATCTTCATACTGTGACCTCGGCTGGATAACAGACGGTTCTGATTCTCCTGGCTACATGAACCAGAGCCAGCAGGACCGGAACTTCGACCAACGGACCGATGACGGTGGCAAATGCGATTCCGTGTGCAATCCCGAAGGTGGAAATCGCGACGGCGATCGCGAGTTCGAAGTTGTTGCTCGCCGCGGTGAAAGAAAGCGTCACCGACCTGGAATAGTCAGCTCCCACTTTCTTGCTGAGGAAAAATGAGACGAGGAACATGATGATGAAGTAGACAGCGAGCGGAATCGCGATTCTGATCACATCAAAGGGCAGCTTGATGATCTGTTCACCCTTCAGTGAAAACATCAGACCGATGGTCAACAGAAGAAAGATCAGAGTCAGCGGCGATACTCTCGGCAGAAAATTTGATTTTAACCACACTTCACCCTTCCTCGAGATCAGGACCTTTCGTGTCAGAAAACCGCTGATCAGGGGAATTCCCAGATAGATGAATACCGCCCGCGCGATATCCACGATGGAAAAATGAACGACAAGGGATTCCAGGCCAAAGATGCCCGGAAGCACCGTCATGAAAAACCATGCGTACAAAGGGAAGAAGAGGATCTGAAAGATGGAATTGAAAGCCACGAGTCCCGCACAGTACTCCCGGTTCCCTTCTGCCAGATCATTCCAGACGATCACCATCGCAATGCAACGAGCGAGGCCGATCAAGATCAGTCCCATCATGTAGTCTGGATGGTCTCTCAAGAAGAGAACGGCGAGACCAAACATGAGGAAGGGGCCAATGACCCAGTTCTGAATCAGGGAGAGGCCCAGAACTCTTTTATCTCTGAAGACTTCTCCGATCTTCTCATACCTGACCTTCGTCAAGGGAGGATACATCATGATGATGAGGCCCAGAGCGAGCGGCAAAGAGGTGGACCCGTAGTTCATGGACCCAAGAACCTGACTCCAGGCTGGAACTGCAACTCCGAGCGCTACCCCCGTCATCATCGCGAGCACGATCCACAGAGTCAGGAAGCGGTCCAGGAATGAAAGTTTCTTTTCCATCTCCTTACCCACAGCACGAGGGTTCACCCTCATCGTAAACGCCAAGATCCGCTTTTTTGAGACGCTCCGTGATCTCAGTCAACTCGCCTTCATGCTCAACTTGAATTCCCACGTGATTGACTCCGACTTCTTCACTGCGGGTTGAGATGGCAAAATTGAGCCTGGGGTCTTCAAGCAGCCACTTTACGTAATCTGCCTTCTGTTTGACGGGCTTTTGTCCAAAAAGGGTGGAATAGAACTGGATTGACCGCTCAAGATCTTTCATTCCGACATGCATATGGAATCGTTTCATTTCAGCACTTCCCTTCGCTACAGCCTTTAAGTTTTGACTTGGACTTCTTCACTTCTCTGACGCAGCAATTTTCCTTTAAAAATTCAATCAGGCTTTCGATGAGATCCGTATTCGCAAAGTAAGTGATCGAACGACCACTTTTCCTTGAAGTGACGAGGCTCGCTTTACTCATGTGTGAGAGGTGAAAAGAAAGCGTATTGTCCGGAATCTGGAGCTCTTCCGCAATTTTTCCGGGGACAAGGCCGTCGGCTCCGTATTCGATCAGGAGCTTGAAAACCCGCAGACGAGTCTCCTGAGAAAGGGAGGCGAACGCTTCAAGAATTTCAAATACTTCCATACTTCTAGAATAATTGAATAATAGTTACCCGTCAAAGGCTTGTTGTGTCCCATGTATTCATGGATCATTTCAAGCATCAGTCAAACCAGCCCCGGCTCCTGTATGGAGTAGCCCCCTATGCCGACTGAAAGCATGGCAAATACCTCAGGAAACAAGGACAAGCACACGTCGCTTGACTCCGGCGAATCAAGAAACGACTCAATGCCGCCGAGAACGGTCTGCCTGACGATCAGGACTGTTCCGAACTTTTGAACGTCGTTGCCTCCTGCAGAGGTGCATTGACTGGTCTCCTGCCTGAACTCCTTGAAGGCCACGTGCTGACAGTCATCAAGGCCCACCTGAAATGACCAACGGACTCAGCAAGTTTTGCTTTCCCGCCGCGATGGCACTGGAATTCAGCCTGGGTCTCGCAATATCTCTGGTTGGAATTGGACTCAGCGTGGTCAGCGGCCTGAGTCAACTTTCACATATGGGAAGATTTGCCAAAATCACGAAGCTTGCAACCCTCGTGAGTGCCGCGTTGGTCTTTGTCTCAGTGATCTTCGCGCTTTATATCGCTCACACCGGATAGGCTGACCAGTTGGTTTGCCACGAGAAAGGATTCCTGTTGCTTAGATTCGCGAATGGCCTTTCAATATCCGGATGGAACAAACTACCAACCCTGCCTTCGTGAACCCGTCGCCTGCCAGTAAAGAAGTCCTCGCCTGCCTGAGCAAGTGCTTTCAGTCTGAAATGGCCGGCATCATGCGCTACCTTCACTACTCCTTCATGATCATGGGGCACAACCGGATCCCGATTCAGAAATGGTTTCGTGACCAGGCCACGGAGAGCACTGATCACGCGGTCATCATCGGTGAGAAAATCACTTCACTGGGTGGACATCCTCCCATGATCAGTTCGACCATCGAAGAGACTCATCAGCACAACGTTCACACCATTCTGATTGAGAGTCTGAAATTTGAACTTGAGACGCTGGAGTCCTACAAAGAACTCGTTCGACTTGCCGGAGACGACATTGCCCTCGAAGAACTTGCCCGCGAATTTGTACGAACTGAAACTGAGCACGTGGATGAAGTACGTAAAATGCTTCGGCACGGTTAACTGAGTCAGGTACCGGCAGGTCCGTGCGGGACCCGCTACCTGGGAACGCAAAACCGGCAGACGGCCGCCCCTTTCGCGATACCGCTCTCGAGTTTGACGCTCATGCCAGTGGCATTCTCCATGAAGCGCAAGAAGCACATTCGAAAACCACGAATACTGTCTCGGGAAATCCTCCTGACCCTTCGAATCGACATGAGTCAGGTGAGAGGCAAGCTCATCGAGAGTGGATCCCTCGACACGGCCACCAGGCAATTCAGGGCTTTCCTCCGCTTCTCATGGGTCATCTCATCCTTCTCCTCTGGGCAGGAGCGCTTGCGAAAAAGTTGGAAGTCACTCCTCATGACCCAGTAATTCCAGAAATGAAATCCTTATTGACCTTCTTCGTGATGGGGACAAATGTCATCGGCGCCTTTCATTCCGTACAGGCCGCTCCAGCAACGAAGACACACACAGTTGTGATTGAAGGGATGAAATACATTCCTGAAAATCTCACCGTTGCCAGGGGAGGCACGGTTCAAAGTGAACTCGCGCTGATCACAAAATAGAGACAGTTTAATAATTCTTAATTTATTTTAATTATTATAAACATTTGATTATATTATAGTTTTATTATTTTTAGGCATATTTTGGTCGTTTGAATGATCACAAAACTTGACGTATTGAGTCATATCTGAGATCCTTGTTTTAGCAGAACGAGTCATTCGTTCTCAAAAAGGAGTCAGTATGTATCCAGTGATGAAGAGTTCAGCTTTGACCGCTAGTTTGGCAATCGTAGCCCTTCTCTCAGCCTCAGGATGTGGCAAACCCAGCTCCACGACCCCGCAGGTGAGCATTCAGATGACGAATTCTGCCCTCGCTTACAATTGGTCAAACCTCCTGTTTCCGAATGCCTACGCCGCCCTTCCGGGAGTCAGCAAAGTCACTCTTTGCTTCAAGCGGTTGCGCTTCAAAGCGGTTGAGGGCGCTGAAACGAATGAATCCGAAAAAGCTGGCTCCAGTGACAACGTGGACTTCAGTCCGGGCGAGATCACCCTTTCCTCAACCGGTGACACGAGCATTGGCTCGGTCAAAGTGCCTGCCGGCAGCTACCGACGGATTGAATTTGATCTTGAAAAGAACTGTCCCGGGGCTGCAACTGGAAACAGCGTGCAGATCTGGAGCAGCTCCAACTCCACGGCGACTCCGGACTTCGTCACCCAGGAGCGGGTCACTGTGAAATTCTTCGGCACCTTCTCAGCAGGCGCCGACGGGCAGATCGTGAACCTCGGAGTGGCAAATATTCTTTCAGCACTCACCCAGGTTGCCACTGGCTCAGACATCAAACTCAAACTTGAGGATGTGTCAGTCAAGGGCGTCCTGGCTGAAAAGAAATGAACTGAATGTCAAAGCCTGACATCCACAGCTATCACGATCACTTGAAGTTCCTGGAAGACTGGCTCGCTTACCTGAAAGCGAGCCAGTCTGGACTTTCACTTCGGTCTCTGGCTGTTCAGGCAAAACTGTCGAGTGGGTACCTGCCCATGGTGCTTTCCGGTCAAAGAATTCTCTCAGACAAAGC
>JACMNQ010000056.1 GCA_014378465.1 Oligoflexia bacterium
ACGAGTGGTGGCATCAAGTGCTGGGGATATAATTTTTATGGTCAATTCGGGGACGGTACGGCGACCAATTCTATTACCCCTGTCTTCGTCCCAGGCGTCACGGCAAGTGGGGTCGCGGCGGGCAGCTCTCACACCTGCGCAGTCCTCACGAGTGGCGGGATCAAGTGCTTGGGAAATAATGGGTCTGGCCAACTCGGGAACGGGACGACGACGAGTTCTATTACCCCTGTCTTAGCCCCAGGCGTTATGGCAAGTGGGGTCGCGGCGGGCAGCTTTCACACCTGCGCAGTCCTCACGAGTGGTGGCATCAAGTGCTGGGGATATAATGGGTATGGCCAACTCGGGAATGGGACGACGACGAGTTCCAGTACACCTGTCTTAGTAGTAGGCGTCGCAGCAAGTGCGGTTGCGACGGGCAGCTCTCACACCTGCGCAGTTCTTACGAGTGGCGGAGTCCAGTGCTGGGGTAACAATGGAAGTGGCCAACTCGGGGATGGGACGACGACTAATTCTACTACCCCTGTCCTGGTTCCAGGCGTCACAGCAAGTGCAGTTGCTGTGGGCAACTCTCACACCTGCGCACTTCTCACCAGTGGCGGAGTCAAGTGCTGGGGATCTAATGGATCTGGTCAACTCGGGGACGGTACGACAAACAGCTCCAGTACCCCGGTCTCCGTCCTAGGCGTCACAGCGAGTGCAGTTGCTGCGGCCAACGGTCACACCTGCGCACTTCTCACCAGTGGCGGAGTCAAGTGCTGGGGATCTAATGGGTCTGGCCAACTCGGGGACGGTACGACAACTGATTCTCCTACACCGGTCTTAGTCCCAGGTGTTATGGCGAGTGCGGTCGCGGCGGGCGCGTCTCACACCTGCACAGTTCTCACGAGTGGCGGGGTCAAATGCTGGGGATCTAATGGAAGTGGTCAGCTCGGCAATGGGACGACGACTGGTTCTACTACCCCGGTCCTGGTCCCAGGCGTCACGGCGAGTTCGGTTACGACGGGTTCGAACCACAGCTGCGCAGTACTCACGAGCGGCGGAGTCAAGTGCTGGGGAGATAATTCAAGTGGGCAAAGAGGAGAAGCGGAACACAATCGAGAGCCGTCTTGGGTCCTTCAATGAGAAACTGTGACCCAGCAGCGTTTGACTGACTGCTTGAAGCGGTCCCAACGACGGCGAACACCCGTATTGCAAAGAAGGGCAATAGTTCGGCATTCTGGGATCGCTACAAGGCGTCTCTGAAAATCAATTGAAACCGTCAATCCGCTCGTGCGGATTTGATGCACGAGCGGCTGCGGTGAGAATTATTTCGGTTCGGGCTTGGTTCATCCAGGTTACTGAGACTTTTTTGCCGTAGATCTCAAAGTCTGTCCTTCCGCCGTCATGCAGGAGAACGTGAACGTTTCTGAAAAGGTAGCCTCTTGCTTTATCCATCAGGTAGATCTCTCCAGCATAACTGAACGTCTGAGCTCCCCCGACTTTCCTAGTCTCCTTGTTGCAAAAAACAGAGCGGAGATCCTTGTCGACTTGAAATGGTTTGAATGCAGTTTCAGGGTCGCGCGCGGCGACTGAAAATTGTTCGTTGTAGCTGGATAAGAACTCCCGAGTTATGAACTCGCTGGCTCCCGGCATCCAGTCGATACCGTGAAGTCTCAGCTCCGCAACCAGGCGGTCCTGAAAAGTTCCCCAGAGTGTTTCGATCCTCCCTTTGGCTTGCGGGGTGTCAGCTCAAATCGCTTTGACTCCAAGCTCTCCGAGAGCTCTCCCGATCTGAGTCGTATCGTGCTCTGAGTTTTGTGATCCAAAGTGGCCAGCCTGATCCAGATTACAGGCCTCAGGAACGCCGTAGTTTCTTGCGATCTCACGAATCACTTTTAAGCAGCTGAACGTGCTTGAAGGCAAGCATTCCGGTCTTCCGAACCCCTGCGACAATCCTTTGACTCTGTCGGTAGGACTTCCAAAGAATTATGATAAATCTTTTGATCAAGTCCACTCATCACGACACATCCATTCATCGCCCCGTCTCCCTGACTTCATGGAGAAACACACAAAGATCTCAGGACAATCGCCTCGCCCTCAGATCATCAAGATAATCTCCAGCTTCAGGGGCGCAGTCCAAAGGGTATTTTCACGAGTGGAGCCCTATTCGCTCGCGTTTTTTTGCCTGACCAAAAGATCGACTTCATCCAGATTCTGAGCCAAGTCTCCATTGACGAATACAGCAGACCCAGTCAGGACTCCCGAATTCAAGGCCAGCTTCCGCTCAACTTCCAAGACCCCAGCGGAGGCAACGGCACAGGTCGAAACTTCATCTGCCTTCAGGCCAAGCGCTGCAGACAATTGATCAGGACTCAAACCCGCAAGAGTCTGAGAAAGGGCTTTCACTTTCTGAGCGAACTCCAGGTAGTGGCCCTGCTGCGAAGCACAGACGGTGTGCTGCGCAAGTCTGAGAGACACGGGATTTTTCGGACTGTAGAGGGGATGATAAGTTCTTCGCACCTTGACGGTCTGACTCGCGGCAATTCGATCAATCCCGCGCTCGAGCGGACCGCAGACCGGATTGGTCCTGTCACAGAACTCATGAATCTGAATTCGAGCCGCGACCGGGCCTTCGGAAAAGCCTTCCAAAACTCCCGAAATTTTTCGTTGAGCCAAGGGTAAATGCCAGGTCAGTTGAGCTTCAGCGAGTGCTAAGTTTTGAATTTCAATTTTCTTTGAAAGCCAGTTTTGCTCCTTGAGAAACGACTTGATCTCACGCGATGAGGACTCGGGCAGGCGATTTTTCGCCAAGTAGGAGGCTACTGCGCCGTCATCGACTTCGATCTTCGCTTTTTCCGCCGTCATGAAAGCGTCGGTATCTACGAAGCCAGCCCTTTTCGCTGCTACCGCCAACGAAGCTTCAAGAACTTTTTTTGCAGCAGCCGCTCGGTAGAGCCTTGCGGCCTCATCTCGCATTCGCTCAAGCTCAGGGCGAACTGCTTCTTCGAGTTCACCGGCCCTGATTTTCCCCCCGGAATATTCAAGAACCACCGTGGACGGAGCAAGACTCTTTACAATTTGCGCGCTGAGATCCTGCGATGGCGAGTTGAAACAGCCGGATAAAGAAGCGGTCATCCAAGTGAGTACCCATGTCTGAAAATGACGTGATTTCATAAGTTAGCCTCAGCTTGTGGCAATTGGATCGATAAATCAATGGTTGTCAATCCATTGGCGCCGTCGCTTAAAAATCTCAGAAGATCTGGGTCATTCGTGACCCAATTGGCTTGGATCATGGAGAAGCCCATACTGAAATGATTCCGTTACCAATTTATCTTCATGAAATCTCAAAAAATACCGTAACAGTGCAGAGGCTTTCAATACCCGAATCGAACCTATGAAATCAGGCCGAAACACGACTGTCCGTCAATCTTCGCCCCTGCAAAGCAGTGGGCTATGGGCGTTGATCGTGCTGAATCTTACCGGTTGTTCGAGCGGGTCGTCAATCGAGGCGGTAGTGAACAGCGGCACTGCAGCCGTCACATCAGACATCGGAAACTCCGCTCTCAATATTTCACCCATGAACTACAATTTCGGCCTGGTATCGGTATCGGCACCACCGGGCTCCATCACTGTAGTCACCCAGAACGTGAGTCAGGTTCCCATTTACTTGTCTTCGATCTCGGGCCCAGTCGATCCCAATTTTCAGATTGTATCCAATAATTGCCCAGCCAGTACGACCCCCATGTTACCGCAGAGCACCTGTGCAGTGGTGGTTCACTTCAGCCCTACTGTGGGAGGCCCTCTCCAGTATCAACTGACAGCGATGTTCGGAACCTTTCCCGACGACATTCATCTCACCACCCAAGTGACTCTCACCGGAATCGGTGTCGCTCAGCTCACTTTTGCCGGGCTGAATCCCATTGACCCCAATCAGGTCACGACAACGACAGTGCCCCTTTCGTGGACTCCCGTTTCAGGAGCGAGCTCTTACACCCTCTATAAATCCGTGGTGGGCAGCCCCCTTGCAATCGATGGGTATGCCAGCGCGGGAGCGACCACCTACATGGTGCAAAATCTCAATGCAAATACGGCTTATTCTTTTCAAGCAAAAGCAATGAATGCTCTCGGGCAACCGGATTCAAACAGCTTGGTGCAGCTCAGTACAACCGATGCTCTGGGCAGTTTTTCCGCACCACCGGTTCTCGCGAGTGCCGAAGGTGGCACATCAACCAGTGGCGACATTGGACTGAACTGCACCGACGCAAAATCGCACTATCCGTCCTTCATGGCAATCGCCGCTCAGTCAGATCCGTTGTCAGGGTGCAGTCTTCTGACCAATCCCTACCGGATTCAGTGTCTTCCCGGATTTAAAACCGGTCACGCCAGTTGGAACTCGACCCTTACACTCACCTGTCTGCTGGATTCCTGGCCAAATGCATACACCCAGACTTTGAATGTGAACGTGGCGGATACCGACCGCCCACCCCTTCTCGATGTCATCGGAAATCAGACACTCCTCGCCGGTACACCGATTGTCCCCTTTGCACCCGGTGCCTCGGACCCAGATGCAGACACCCTGACTTTTGGTTGCCGCTACGACACTTTGGTGGAGGGTAGCGTTGCCGGCGGGGCCGCCTTGTGTTCAAGCCTCCTCAATCAAAACGGCAGTTCTGCTTCGTTTTCGACGACGAACGGATCGTTCTCCTGGACTCCGCCCATGACGAGTTCCGGGACCTCCTACGAATTTCAAATGACAGTGAACGATGGCTATTCGGGTTCAGCTTCAAGGATCGCCGTGATCAATGTCGGTCAAGCCCCACCTGATCCAGCTCAATCCGTGATCACTCTCAGTTCAAATACGGTGGGATCCGGTTCAAGCGTGGTTGCCACTCTTCAAGCGAAGAACTCCACGGGAATCAATATTCCCAAAGGAGGAGCATCCGTCACTTTTTCGAATTCAGGAGGCACAAGTACCGGAACTTTCTCCGCAGTTTTCGACCACGGCGACGGGACCTATACCTCAACCTTCACTGCAGTGGGATCGGGTACGGCCACGGCAATTCATGCGCAGTCCCAGGGATCTACCGTCACGAGCACTGCTCCCACGGTCGTAGTCACTCCGGGGCCAATCTCGGTAGCAAGGTCGTTGGTCGCTTTATCGAGCTCCAGTGTTTCTTCCGGTTCAACGGTCAACGTGGTCCTCACCACGAAAGATGCGAACGACAATCTCATTGCCACTGGAGGGCACGCCGTGCTCTTTTCGCGTTCGGGCGGAACCAGCTCGGGTTCCTTTTCCGCAGTGAGCGACCTGGGTAACGGAACCTACAGTTCGACTTTCACGGCGAGCACCGCAGGCACGGCGACCACTCTCGGTGGATCCATCGATGGGATTGCGTTCACGAGTACGCTTCCGCAGCTCACGGTCTCACCTGGAGCTCTCTCTCTGGCGCAATCCACGCTGACTCTCGCAGGAAATGCAACAGTAGTCGCTTCTGGCGCGGCAGTGGGCATGTCACTCCAAACTCGAGACTCTGCCAGTAACTTGCTGCTTGCTGGCGGACAATCGATCACTTTTGCAGCTTTGGGTGGTACAAGCACGGGAAGTATCAGTGCCGTCGTCGACAATGGCAATGGAACTTACTCTGCGACATTCACAGGTGCGGTTTCAGGAACTGCAACGACTCTCAGGGCTTCAGTGAGCGGCACGCCTCTCACCAGCACTGCGCCGCAGATCTCAGTGGTCCCCGGAACTGCTTCACTCAGTCAGTCGCTTTTATCCGTAGGAACCGCCTCGCTGATTTCAGGATCGACGACTTCTTTAACTCTGGTGTTGCGCGACTCCAATGGAAACGCGATTCAAACGGGCGGAAGTACCGTATTCTTCAATCGTTCCGGAGGGACCAGCACTGGAAATATCATCACGGCTGTTGACAACGGAAATGGAACCTACAGTTCGACTTTCACGGGAGTGACTTCAGGGACAGCGACTACGCTGGGCGCAACCCTCAATGCTGCAACTCTTTCCAGCGCACTTCCGACGATCACCGTTTCTCCGGGGCCACTCTCCCTGGCTCAATCCAATCTCTCGGCCACAGCCACGAGTGTCATTTCGGGCGGCGTCCTCGCCATCACTCTCCAGGCGAAAGACGCAGCAGGAAACAACCTTCCTTCGGGAGGTCGAACCGTTGTTTTCTCTCGCTCAGGCGGAACCAGCCAAGGTGGTTTTTCAGGTACCATCGATCACACCGATGGAACGTATGCTTCCAATTTCACTGGCACCACTTCAGGTACTGCAACTTCGCTCTCAGCCACGGTTGATGGATCCGTACTCACCTCTCCGGCGCTCGCAGTCAGTGTTGTCCCAGCAAACCTCTCCCTGGCACAGTCCACTGTCGTGGCCACCGCCGGAACTTTGACCTCCGGATCCACGGTCACCGTCACCCTCACAGCACGGGATGGTACTGGAAATCCATTTCTTGCTGGTGGACTCACCGTTGCATTCGCAAATTCGGGCGGAACCAGCACGGGCTCCTTCATCCCAGTGGTGGATCATGCCGATGGCACGTATTCATCCGTATTCACAGGACTCAATTCAGGTACCCTCACCACATTGACCGCCTCTATTGGTGGAGCGGCAGTGACCAATACGCTCCCCACAGTCAGCGTGAATCCCGGCGCACTTTCGCTGTCACAATCCCTGGCGAGTCTATCATCAGCATCCGTCGCCTCCGGATCCTCAGTAAACCTTACCCTTTCGACCCGAGACGCTCACGGCAACTCAATAGGAGCAGGAGGTCACACAGTTCTTTTCACCGTATCAGGCGGCACCAGCACGGGCACGCTTTCAGCAGTGACTGATCAGAGCAACGGAACTTACACTGCAACCTTCTCAGGAATGGTGTCGGGCACCGCAAAAACAATCTCGGCCACGATTGATGGGAGTGCACTCACAGGAGCAGCTCCTTCTCTCACGGTCGTACCCGGTCCTCTGTCACTCGCTCAAACCACAGTGAGTGTGAGCAGTAACACCGTGGTGGCGGGATCGACAGTCACAGTGAGCTTGGCCACAAAAGACGCCAATGGGAACAACCTCGGAACGGGTGGACAGAGTATTTCATTCGCGCGGACCGGCGGTACGAGTACCGGCAGCTTTTCGGTTGTCACTGACTTGAATAATGGCAATTACACTGCAGTCTTCACTGGAGCTCTTGCGGGTACCGCTACCGCCGTGTCAGCAACAGTGGGCGGCGCTTCTGTGACGAGCACCTTGCCTACGATCACGGTTGTCGCGGGAAGTCTTTCACTGGCGCAGTCCACCATTTCAGTGTCTGCCACCTCAATCAGTTCCGGCGCAACCGCAAGCCTGACTCTGACCACCCAAGATGCTGGCGGAAACTTACTGGGAACAGGCGGGCAAACCGTCGTATTCAGTCGCACAGGCGGAACCAGTACTGGCACCATCTCGGCAACTGTCGACAATGGAGACGGAACTTACACGGCGACTTACACTGCTGTGACTGCAGGAACTGCAAACACAATCAATGCAACCGTCGGCGGCAGTGCTGTCGTCAGCGCGCTTCCCACCATCACCGTTATTCCGGGAGTCGTGTCCCTTTCCCAGTCCACTGTCACCGTCTCGGCAACTACTTTGGCTTCGGGGTCAAACCTCACCGTCACGGTCACACCCAAAGACGCCAACGGAAACACTTATGCGGTGGGTGGACAGACCGTAATCGTCGCCCATTCAGGCGGTAGCACCTCAGGAACTCATGCGAGCACGACTGATCTGGGCAATGGAACTTACTCTTCGGTTTTTACCGGGACCACGTCGGGAACGGCGACGGCGATCACTGCCACGGTCGGCGGCAGCTCAGTCATCAGTGCTCTTCCCACGGTTACCGTCACTCCTGGGCCTCTCTCCCTGAGCCAAACTCCGCTAGGAGCTTCGAGCAGTACGGTCGTCTCCGGTTCATCCATCAACCTCAGTGTCACGTTGAAAGATGCTGCCGGAAATAACCTCGGAACCCCTGGACAGACCGTCGTCTTTTCACGCTCGGGTGGAACCAGTTTGGGCACTCTTTCTGCCACCACCGATGGTGGAACTGGCACTTACACGGCGACTTTCATGGGCACCACGGTCGGTACCGCTACCACTCTCTCCGCTACTGTTGGCGGAGCTGCTTTGACGAGTGCTCTTCCGACTGTGACCGTGATTCCGGGAGTGATCTCTCTGGCTCAATCAACCGTGACGATCGCTGGCTCGCCGTCGACAGTTGCTTCGGGCTCCTCGGTGAGCCTCCTTTTGACAGCGCGGGATTCGAATGCAAATCTGATCTCGACGGGTGGACAGACCATCATCTTCACAAGCACGGGAGGATCTTCTACCGGAAATCTGAGTTCCACTTCTGACAATGGCAGCGGGACTTACGGCGCGACTTTCACAGGTGTCATCGCAGGTACCGCAAATGTGATGGGTGCCACCATTGGAGGCATTCAGATCACGAGCTCCAAACCTTCCTTAAGCGTCGTTCCTGGCAGCCCATCCCTTGCCAATTCACTTTTGACTCTCGGCAGTGCCTCGATTCTATCCGCGAATACGACTGTTCTCACTCTCACGACAAAAGACATGAACGGAAACTTTCTGACTGCAGGCGGGAGCACAGTGGCTTTCAATCGCAGCGGTGGCCAGTCCACGGGTTCAATTTCAGCGACGAACGATAACGGCAATGGAGCGTACACCGCAGTTTTCACGGGAATTGTCTCCGGCACTGCAACCACTGTCGGAGCGACCATAAACGCCTTGGCAGTGACCAGTACTGTTCCGACGATCACCGTCACTCCTGGAGCTGCATCATTGGCGCAAAGTATTTTGGGAGTCTCATCGTCCACTCTGGCGGCAGGCGCGACGGCAACTTTGACTTTAACTGTGAAAGATTCGAACGGAAATCGGCTGACCGTTGGCGGTCGCACCATAGTTCTGGGTACTTCAGGTGGAACCAGTACGGGCTCGATCGGCTCAGTGACTGACGCCAACAATGGACTTTATACCGCAACTTTCACCGCCGCAACTGCCGGAACTGCCACAACACTCACTGCATCATTCAATGGATTGGCGATCACCAGCGTCTTGCCCACTGTCACTGTCGGCACCGGTACGATATCGCCTACACAGTCGACCGTCACGATCGCCACCTCTAACTTGACTGCAGCAGTGAGCACTTCAGTCACGCTGACTCTCAAGGATGGATCAGGAAACCCCGTCACTGACAGCTCTCAAGCGTCCAACATCACTTTTTCAGTATTGGCGACGGGTACAAGCAGTGGATCCTTTGGAGCGGTCGTTCCAGTCGGAGGCAGCCCGGGCGTTTACCAGGTTAATTTCACCGCGGTGACTTCTGGAACAGCAAATACGATCGGGGCCGTCCTTGCGGGAACCGGCAATTTCTCAACAACGCCGACTTTCACTGTGACCAGTGGGCCGGTCAGCGCGACACTTTCTTCTGCGACGGCTTCAAGTACCACCGTTTTGGGCAACGGAATTGCCACCTCCACTATTACGGTCACTTTACTTGACTCTTCGTCCAATCCAATTCCGGCGAAATCAGTATCGCTGACGTCCAACCGTGGCGGGAGCGATACGATCTCAGCAGCTTCGGGTCCTTCGAGCGCTTCGGGAGTCGTGAACTTCATCGTGAAGTCCGCAGTACAGGGAACTTCGACCTATACAGCAACAGATAACTCAGACGGAGTCACTGTGACGATGACCCCGGCAATCACTTTCGTATCCGGGGCCGTGAGCCCCGCGACTTCAACTCACGTCGCGACCCCAGCCACTAACGTGATCGCAAATAACCTGACCACTTCAAGTATCGTGGTGACGCTTTTGGACTCCAGCTCAAATCCAGTCTCAGGAAAATCAGTAGCGCTCACCTCCAGCCGTTCAAGCTTCGACACCATCAGTCCAGCAAGTGCGACTACCGCTGCGAACGGTCAATCCGTTTTCACGGTAAAATCCAATACCATTGGAATCTCGGTTTACACCGCGACGGATACCACTGATAGTAATCTCGTCGTCACGCAGACCTCTTCCGTCGCCTTCATCCCGGGACCGATCAGCCAAGCCGTTTCGACTCTGGTGGCAAGTGCTGGCCCTGTTTCGCTCGCGACAAACGCCATCATCACCGCCACTGCTCGAGACGCGAACTCCAATCCTATTGCGGGCAAGACGATGACTCTGGCTTCGAGCCGAGCCGGAGTGGATACGATCGGTCCTGCCTCAGTTGCAACCAACGCTTCGGGAGTCGCGGTCTTTACCGTTCAGTCAAGTTCCTATGGGACTTCAGTCTATACGGCGACTGATACGACCGATACCGTATCCTTCACGCAGACTGCATCAATCCTCTACCAGGGACTCGCCACGGCGGCCGACTCTCTTGTGTCAGCAGGACCGCGAAGCGTAAAAGCTGACGGTGCAGCAGTCATCACCGTCACCGTCACTCTGAAAAACGCTGCGCTGCAAACGATTCCCTCTAAAACGGTCACTTTGACTTCGAGTCGTGGCGCGGGAGACACCATCTCACCTGCATCAGCAATCAGTAATGCCAGCGGCGTCGCAATCTTCACCGTCACGTCACTCTCGCCTGGAACAGCAACGCTCACAGCAATCGATACAAGCGATGCAGTCACTTTGAGCAACCCTGGAGTCATTCAATTTTTAACCGCCACTCCGGCTGTAGATTATCAAGCCCGATTGGCAGCAAGTGGTACGGGCCCAGGTTCGAATTCACCAGCCACCGCCTATTGGAAAGATCTTGCGCAAAGTTCCACAGCTAACGACGGACAGTTGAATCTTTTTGGGTATAACGCCGCTAATGGATGGACGGGCGCGGGCACTCAAGCAAGTCCCTATGCTTTAAAATTCGATGGAGCGACCCATTCAGCCTATTCCGACATTGGGGCCGCCATGAATGGCAGTGCTGACCTCAGCTTTGAAACGTGGTACATGCCGACTGCAAGTACGACTCGAGGATCCGTAATCGTTTCAAACGGAAGCAGCTCCATCGCAGGTTCGACAAGCACCGATCTGGGGCTGACTTTAAAACAATCGACAGTTGCACCACGCGCTCTGCAAATTTCTATCGGAGCAAAATCCTACGCCGACGAAGTGATGGCTGACAGTCCCCTTGCCTACTACCGCTTGAGTGATAAATCAGCAACGGCGACCGTCGACAGCTCAACTTATGGCAATAACGGATATTATTCAACTTCTGGAGTTACATATGGCTCTACCGGTGCTCTGCCTGGAGATTCGGACACAGCACCCATTTTAGATGGCGTGGCAGGGAACTTTGCCACTGCGGGAACCACTCTAGCCACTTCCGTTTTCACTTATGAATTTTGGGCCAACCCAACCACTGCCATGGGCGGCACCCCTTTTGCGACTGCCACGAGCGGGATAACAGGCTGCAACACCACCAATGGGACTTTTATGGCTTATATTGCCAACACAAATTTCGCTGGGGTTGAAGTTGCAGTGGGTACCAACGGCGTCAGCGTCAGCGAGCATACCGGCGCACACGCACCTATCGTTGCCGCCTACAATGCGGCACTGAGCGGCTGGAACCACATTGTCGTTGTGTCCAACTCGGTTTCGAGTATGCAAATTTATGTGAACGGAGTTCTGCAAGCTACGGCAGTCAATACGGCGAAAATCCGTCAACTCGCTTTGACAAACATCGGAGTAAAGAGCTCTTGCAACAACAAATTCTTCGCCGGAAAAATTGACGAAGCTGCCATATATCAGACAGCGTTAAGCCCGACCCGGATCCAGGCCCATTACGCTGCCCGGACAAGAACGGCCTGCACTTCGATGTCAACTCTCACCAATAACGTCTGGCACTCGATTTCAGGAACTTTCAACAACTCGACCTCCAGACTCAATCTTTTTGTCGATGGCGCACTTGAGTGTTCTGTCGCAAATGCCGGCACGACTTACTCCGGCAGCACAAATACTATGCGTGTAGGAGTTGACTCAGCCGGCGCCAACCCGGTTTCTGGAAGCGTCGCGGATCTTCGGTTGTACAATTCAGTCTTGTTGACGGGAAATATTGCAACCAACCTCACTTCGACCCGCTCCCAGTTTGCTCCTCCCTACAGCAGTGTGGTTCTATCGGATAACCCTCTCGCTTATTGGCGCATGGGAGAAACCGGTGGAACAACTGCAACCAACCTGGGCTCAGCCGGTGCCGCTTCAAACGGAACTTACACAGGTGGCTTCACTCTGAATCAAACTGGAGCTATGCCTTCGGATCCGAGCCCGTCTGCCAGCTTCAATGGGTCCACAGGATACATGACCGCACCCGTGAACTTATCCACAACTCAAACGGTCACTGTCGAGTTCTGGCTTTACAAGAGCTCCTACGCCAATGACGATGGGCTCGCCCTTGAATTGACGACCAATGTGAACAATTTTGCCACAGGCTTCTTCGTCGACCCCAATGGGAGCAACGGGTTTTTCAGATCGTGTCACAAAGGAGATGCTGGCTACACATGCGGAGATTTTACCCGGCCAAGTGCGGGAATCTGGCATCACTATGTCTCTGTTTTTGACAAGTCTCGAAGCACTAACGAAATCTCCACCTACGTCGATGGCATACTCACCAGTCTGAATTTTGGGGCCGGAAATTCCAACAACACTAACAATTTCGCAAATGCCAACCTCTATATTATGACCCGCGGGGGCTCTTCACTCTTTACGAACGGCCTGATCCAAGACGTGGCCATTTATGCAGGAACCCTGAGCTCCGACCGAGTCATGACCCATTACCTCAAAGGCATTCGGCCTTGAACCTGCGAACCATTTGAATCACAGTGCAGGACTTCAGGGATTCGTCGTGTTCCGCCGCTCAAAAGCAAAGGCGTGACTCGGGCCTCCAGGAAATTCAAAGTACAAGCTTTGATCTTGCCATACAAATTGTAGTTCCCAATCTGTTTGGAGCGGTCCCTGCAATACCCGCTGATCTCATTTTTCCGTCCGATTTGCCAATGACTGACTCGAACCGTGCAGAGCTCAAGACTTTTGTTCACGTTCTCGGTGCAGTTCGTCGTCTTGAAACTCCGGCGCAGCTTTTCACACTTGCCGAGCTTTTGGAGTGTCAGGGTTTCATCCATGCCCTCGTCCAGGCTTCCAGCCGCCGAGCCATTGATCGGCTTCAGTTCTGCACGAAGGGCAGAGAGCGCTTTTTTGGCAAGCTCGTGGCTCGGCTGCTCCCACGCGGACTGAAGCCTTCTCTTCCACTCGGGTCGTCTTTCTTTACCGAGGTAAGTCAGTACGTTTTCCCTTTTGTGACATTGACAGCGGGCATTGACAGCGGGCAATGACAGCAGAGTCACCCACCACTCTCCGAATGCCCTTTTAAATGCCCTTTCGGCCGCCAATGATGGTGAGCATCTGGATCATCGATGAGTCTGCTCTCACAGCCCCAGGCCTCTTGTGACGCAAATTCTTGAACACTTTCATTCTGGACATTGGTTCTCTAAGATTTCCCATGCAGCTTCAAACTCATGCGTGACCTTTTTCTTTCGTTTAGTTTTGATTTCAGTGGTGAAATCAATCTCAACTCAATGAGTTCAAGCAGCAATTTCAACTGGGAATAGAACTTTGCCAGTTCCAGAGCCTGCTGCTTGAAATCTTTCGTGCAGGTCTTGATTTTCCTCTGGGAAGGCGTGCCTGAATGAGGCGGCCTACTCAATCTCGAGCTAGGCAGCTTTCTTTCGGTAAGCTCGAGCTGGGGCCTTTGAAGCGGGCATGACTGGCACGGCTTCTTCAGACCCTACGCTTGCAGACTGCTCCGCTTGGCTCCCATTCAGGAAATTTCCCAATTCCATCACGCCATTTTCCATTCCGATGGATTCGGCATGAAGTTGGGCTGCAAGGGATTTCACCTGTTGAGCGGCGCCTGAATTCTGCTGAGTGATCTTGTCCATCTGAAGCATGGCGTTGTTGATTTCTTCGATTCCCTGCGTCTGTTCCCGAGAGGCGTGCGAAATACCTTCTATGGCCTGATGAGTCTGGGAAGCCTGCTGCAGAATATTCGCGAAAGTGGAGCTGCACTGAGTGGAAATCGCGACGCCCTCGCTGATGCGACTTTCCGAATCGGCAATCAGGCTCTCGGTCCGAGCTTTGGCCTGACTGATGATTGCCTGGACCTCAGATTTGCTGCTCTCCAGACTTGCACTGATTTCTCCGGAAGCCGTACCGCTGAGGGCTGCCAGTCTTCCAATTTCTTCAGCCACGACTGAGAATCCTTTGCCATGTTCGCCGGCGCGAGCTGCTTCGACTGAAGCATTGAAGGAGAGGAGTTTCGTCTGAAAGACGATTTCATTGATGATCTTGGTTTTTTCGCCGATATCATAAATCACGCCGACGATCCGTTCAATCTGCTGGTGACTGGACTTGATTTCCTTCTGAAGGAGATCGTTGGTCGAAGCGATCGTGCGAACTTTGGCAGAAAGATCACCCAGAGTCTTCATACCCGTTGCGGCAGACTCAGACATCCTTTTGGAAAGCTCTTCGGTCACACCGGTTCCTTCGAGGTTGCGGTTCACCATGGTGCGGATCTCCTCAACCGCTGAAACGGTCTGCTGAAGACCTGAAGCCTGCTCGAGAGTCGCTTGAGCCAGGGCATTGGCGACCTCAGTGAGTTCCTGAGAGCTTTGGCTCACCTGCTCTCCAGAGGTTCGAAGACCGCCTGAAATCGCGATGAGTTTCTCAGCCGCATATTTTCCGAAGATCATCGTGGCAACTCCCATCGCAGTGGTCATTCCAGCCGCAATCAGAAAGAGCACCCATTTCAGATGCACGATTGCCGCTTGCGCCTCTTCCACATTCACGCTCGCGGCTATGTACCAATCCATCTGAGGAAAATGTTGAAAGAGGGCCAGCTTCTCCTGCGGCATTTTGCTTTCGGAGTTCAACCAGCGGTATTCAATGTGTCCTGTCTTTTTTTCGATGATTTCCTTGAAGATCGCTCGTCCGTCCAGATCGGTGGCCGAGAGAACATTTTCACCTTCTTTGGAAGGATGAAGCAGGAGCTTGCCCGTCGAGTCCAGAATGTAAAAGTAGCCGGTCTGAAGAATTTTCTGGGACTTCAGGTATTCCTTGATTCGCGAATAGCTTGACTCGGGGCTGCCCATGAAGAATGAACCGACGACCTCACGGTTTTTGATGATTGGCTCATAGGATGTGGTGTACCAGACTCCCGCGACCTGAGCTCGGCCGATATATCGCTCACCTTTGATCAGGGCCTCGTACACGGGTGAGGAAGTGGGCAAGTAGGTGCCAATATTCCGCATCCCGTCGGCTTTTCGCACGCTGGTCGAAACTCGGTAGAAGCCTTCTTTGATCCGAACAAAAAGGGTGATCGCCTGACCGGTCTGCTCC
This sequence comes from Oligoflexia bacterium, assembly GCA_014378465.1. Lineage (GTDB taxonomy): Bacteria > Bdellovibrionota > UBA1018 > UBA1018 > UBA1018 > UBA1018. Next base: position 15,422 of record JACMNQ010000056.1, read on the forward strand.
GAAAGCCCGTCCACGAAGGCGTGCTGGCCTAGCCTGGTCCCGTTGAGGAAGAGGGCCGGCAGGGTCACCTGGTTTTTTTCGTGAGTGGTCTGGTTCTCAGCTGTGACCGTCTCGTGCTCGTCGCTGCGAATATCAAGTTGGCCAAGAACTTTTTTTGACCAGAAGTCGGAGAGCTTTTTCTGCCGATCAAGGTTATCGGCGCTGGAGACCAGGATTGCGGATTCGACGCCCTTGATCTGGTCGCTCAGGTTATTGATCGTCAATTCCCGTACGATTGAGGAAGTGAAATAGTAGCTGACCACTCCGCAAACTCCCATGCTCACGAGTGAGATTACAGTGAAACCAATCGATAATTTCTTTCGGAAACCAAGCTGGGATTCAGTCATGGTTAATTTTTCGGTCTATGCGACCGAATACTTGAAGGAATGTGATTGTTCAGCGATTTTGTCTCCCAGCATTTCTCCAGCGACTTTGTCTCCCCCCTGGTCAATCTAAGCTCCTGATTCACTTCAGAGATTGAGGGAACTCATGGACCATGACGAGGGGATCTCTAGGTCTAAGATGGACCATTCAAGCACCAGGCGGTGTCTGATTTTTTTACAGGGAAAGCTAAGCTGCAAGGAGTCGACCCTGCTTTCGCAGGTCAGGGAGCGCACCGTCACTCGTTTGGCGAACTGGATTGAATGCAAACGTCTTCTCAAATGGATCCACGGAGTCCGGGACACGGGTAGTGCACCGATCGTCAACATGGAGACGCGCTGGTGCCGAAGTCCCGCCAGCCTTGAAGCCGGGGCGGGGATGAACTGCCTAAACGGGGCTCCGGCGTATAAAAGACTCCAGATGAGCGTGACTACGCTGCTTTTGAATTTTTCTTACAGAACTCTCCGACCATCATCAAAAGCGCATTAAGGTCGATGGGCTTCTTTACGAAGCCTTTGCATCCCATTTTTCCGGAATGCTTCGCGTTGCTTGTCGCTGATACAAGAAAGACCGGGATAGGTAAAATTGTCGCGGGAAGTTTATGAAAATGCTCCATAAACTCTTCGCCATTCATAATCGGCATCATCATATCCAAAAGGATGAGGCAAGGCTCCGGAGCTGTGTATAAGCGGTCAATCGCTTTTTGACCGTCGGCGAATGACTCAACGCCGTACCCTTCGCTTTCTAAAATCGAAACGAAGGCCTCGCGAATGTCTCGATCGTCTTCGATTACGAATATTTTTGGACATTTGGAATGCGCCATACGGCACCCATTCTGCAAATCTGAGACCGGGGCCCTTTGAGTCATCCGCGACACCCCGTGCTCTCGGTGAGATCAAGCGTGGGTTTGCCGTGTATCAAGAGGGAGTCTCATGGTAAACGTAGTCCCTTGGCCCTCTTCGCTCCTTGCTTCGACACTCCCGCCGTGAGCCTCGGCAAAACCTTTGACTAAAGTCAGCCCGATACCCCAACCCTTCTGGCCGCTTCTCATCGCGGACTCCGCACGCTTGAAAGGCTTGAAGAACCCATTGATTTCCTGGGATGAGAGCGCAATGCCGTCGTTGTGAACGGAGATCAGCACAAAGTCCCCATCTTGATCAACGCTGATTGAAACTGGAGCACTGGTCGATCCGTACTTGACCGCGTTAATCGCCAGATTCTCCACGCAGCGCTGTACCGCAAGGCGGTCCCACCACCCGAGAACCTGGCCAGAGGACTTGAAGACCAGCCTATCCCCATAAGCCGCCGCAAGATCCTCAACCGTTCCATGCAGCACAGAATTCAGGTCACAGGCTTCGATTTTCAGCGGGACCCTTTCGCCTGCCTTGATTCGGCTAGCGTCCAGGAGATCCCGGATCATCAGCTCGGCGCGATCCATATTGTGCGAGATACGAGAAGCGAGCTTCAGCGTTTTCTCATCTGCATTTCGCATCATCAGCTGAGCCGACATCTTGGCGGCCGTGAGCGGCGTGCGAAGATCGTGGGTCAGCGCCGCGACGAACTGTTCACGAAGCTGCTGCTCGGTCTCGAGCTGCTCGATCGCAAGCTGTCGCTCGGTCACGTCGGTGAACACGCAAAGGATGCCGTCAATCGCGCCATCGGCATTTCGCTTGGCAACATACACAAAGTCCAAATAAAGTTTCTTGTTGGATCCGTCGGCCTGAACCACCTCGAACGGTAATGCTCTGCCCGTAAAGGCTTCACCCGTCTGATAAACGCGGTCCAGCAGCTCATTAAATCCTTGCCCTTCGAGTTCGGGTTGCGCTTTACTGACGGTCTTCCCGACCATCTCGCGCTCGTTCGACGGAGAAATCATGGAGAGCGCGAAAGGATTGACGAGTGAATAGACGTGCTCGGGTCCTTCCGTCACGCAGATGCCCACGGGTGCCTGCGCGAATATGGACTGGAGCTTTTCCCTCTCTGCTGCAAGTTCCGCCCGCGAGTGGACAGCATTCGTGGTCTCGGTGCAGATCACCAGCGTCCCCACGATCGCCCCGTCGGTCTCTCTCACCGGCGAGTAACCGTAGGTCCAGTAAACCTCCTCTACTTTGCCGTTCCGCAAAATGGGGACCAAGTGATCGACATGCCAACTGGGCACGCCTCTTTCCATCACGTCTTCAATCTGCGGGCCGATGATGGACCAGATCTCGGGCCAGCACTGCTGACCCGGCTGCCCCATCGCCGCTGGGTGCTTGCCTTGGCCGAAGCTCGGAAGATAAGCGTCGTTGTAAAAGCAGAGGGCGTCTGGTCCCCAGAACAGAAACATCGGGTGCCTGGAGCCGAGTATTGTGGCCAGAGTCACCTTCAGTACGGGCGACCACGTCTGGGGTTGACCCAGCGAATGCCTCTCCCAGTTCAGGGCACGGATCAGTACGCCCGTTTCTCCACCTGCGGGAAGGAAGCGGAAAGGGTCGGAATTCGAGAGCCGAACGAGATCAAGTGGAGTAACCGCCCGGTAAGCGTGTTCCGTAGCCGCCAGCTTGGAGCGGAGCGCGGCGACCTCCTCACGAAGGCGCTCGATCTCTTTCTGCTCCTGAGATAATGCCGAGCCAAGACCCGGTGTGAAGGTGGTCATCTCCCTCTTTTCCTACCCTGCTCCATAGAATAATGCCAGGGGGTTAAACTGTAACGCGGGTCGCCATGGCAGCGCATAAAATCTCAGAGTGGAGTTCTAAGCCGGCCTTCCACACTGCTTCTCAACCACCCGAAAGAGTTCATCCAAGTCCATGGGCTTTTGGATTCGCTCGACTGCACCGGGAATCTGCGACGGAGACTTGGGACTTCCTTTGGCGGTCGCAACGATGATCGGAATCCTGGCCCAGGTGTCCGCATGGTCTTTTTGAAGCACGCGGTAAAATTCATCTCCCGTCATTCTAGGCATTTGAATGTCGAGAAGGATGCAGCTGGGCAACTGGTCCACTGAGAGGCCCGCTCATACCGCCAAAGCCTCCAAGCCATCTTCCGCTTGATGAACCTGATAGCCCTCCAACTGAAGGACTTGGCATAAATTGATCCGGATGTCGGCGTCATCTTCCACGACCAGAATTTCGTTACAAGACATGGACGCCTTCTTTCAAGACGGACTCAGAAATTTGAAGCGGAAGATCCACGGTAAAGATCGCACCTTGACCCAGTTCACTTGAAACGCCGATCGTTCCCCCATGGGCATGAACAATTTGGCGCGTAATGAACAACCCAAGTCCAAGACCTGACACTTCATTTGCATTGACTGCCCGCTCAAAGCGATCAAAGATCTTCGACTGCGCTTCAGGCGCAATGCCGATACCTTGATCTCTAACAGACAGCCTGACGTGCTCGGGCAGGCACTCAACCGAAACTTCGACAAGCTTTCCCTTGCCGTATCGGATGGCATTCGTAAAAAGGTTATTGAGCACCTGTTCCAACCGCATCCGGTCCCAATCACCCTGCGCAGGCTCGCAGAGCACGAGCTTTGGGTCTCCACAGCCTGCTCCCATGAACTGGGGGTGCATTCGATTCACGGTGTCTTGAACCAGCTCGCAAAAATCAAAACGCTCCGGCTGGAGCGTGAGCTTCCCGGACCGGATACGGGCGATATCGAGCATATCGTCCACGAGGCGTACCAGCCGCAGAGTTTGTTTATCGGTTTGTCCAACCAGCTGGTCGACCCTCGGTTTACTGTAGGCGGGGGGGTCATTCTTCGCGATCTGGCGATTGAGCATCTGAATTTGAAGTCTCAGGCTCGTCAGCGGAGTCCTGAGTTCGTGGCTTGCGATCGAAAGAAATTCATCTCGGGCGTTCACGGCGGCCTGGAGATCATTGGCCAGGCTCTCGGCACCTTTTCTTGCCAAGACGGTTTCAGAGATGTCCATGGCGTGGATGTACACCCCATAGGGTTTGCCTCCGCCGTCTTCGACACGGGTAAAGGTGAAGTTGAAGTAAGTGTCTTCGGGCTCCGAGCCCACACGTCTCACGAGACGCGCGACCATTTCCTTGGCGATGAAAGGCTCACCCGTTTCAAAGACGCGTTTCATCAGTTCGTGAAAGGGTTGCCCTACGAGTTCAGGCAACGCCTCAAGGAGGGACTTCCCCACCAACTCGCGACTGCCCATCAGCTCCTGGTATTTCGGATTGACCTTTTCAAAGATGAAGGCAGGTCCCTGCAAAAGCGCCATCGAGGCAGGCGAATCGACGAAAATGGCCTCGAACTTTTGCTTTTCAGACTCAATGAGAGAAGGCGCATTTTTTTGCGTGGTCACGTCTCGAAAGAAAACAGCGATCCCACCCTCGGGCGTCGGATACGCATCCACAGCCAGCCAAATATTCAAATGACTGTTGAATTCTTCGATGCGGATGGGGATACGATCGCGGATCGCTTTGTGATAAGCCGTCCAGAGGTTTGGGGTAATTTCTTTGGGCCAGATATCCCAGTGGATGCGACCGATCGTCTGGTCTCTGTTCAAGCCAGAAATACGCTCTTGATGGTGATTGACCCGTAGAACGCGGAAGTCCTTGTCGAGAGAAATGAAAGCGTCCCCCATGCTTTCCAGGATATCGACCACCTCTTTCTCGACGCGTTTAACGGTATCAATATTCGTATTGGTGCCGAGCCAACGCACCACCTGGCCTTTGATATCTCGAACGGGAGTGACTCGGGTCAAAAACCATTTGAATTTGCTGTCAGATCCTTTCAAAGGAAACGACATTTCAAACGGCCCGCCGGACGCGATCGAAGCGTTCCAGCGATCGAGTACTTTCGGCAGATCGTTCATGTCATGAACGCTTTGCCAGCCCCAACCTTCCATCTGTTCTGGAGTGGTGCCGGTGTAATCGTACCACCCTTTATTGTACCAAAAAATGAAGCCATCCGGCCTGGCCATCCAGGCCAGCTGAGGCATTGAATCGGCGAGCTGGCGAAAAAGCGCGTCGCCTTCCATTGCAGCCTCCGATAAGAGCTTGGCTGCCTCCGCCACCTGAAAGATCTTATGCCGTAGCGAAAAGAGATAAATCGCCGTTCCGACCGATGCAGCGGCGGTAAGTACCTTTACCGCAGCCGCCACCCAGTAATCGGCGTGCCAAAGCGTCCAGACCTCCATGAAATGGGTGACGCCAAACGCGCCAACGAAAAGCCCAAAGCAGAGAATAACCCAACTGAACGCGATCCGCACTTTGCGGACCAGCGCCCACAGGGTGAGTGATATCGCGAGGTAAGCCGTGCCGATGAGGAGATCAGAAGCAAACATCGTCCAGACCAGGGCGGGTCGGTCCAAGTAGCAATGAATGTGGGGCATGAAGCCCGCTGACTGAAAAAGGTCACCCAACATATTTGGCTCAACAGCTCTCATGATTCAGCTGAATATTCAATACCAACGCGTTTATCTGGATGACGGACTGTCCCTCAATCTAAGTTGGGGGGGGAAATTACGGCGGAGCCGCGAGGTAACGGAGGATCGACGCGCAATCGTCTGGCTTCAGAAGTTGCTGACGGAGCTTTCACCGGGTTGAAGAGGAACCAAGCGCTGCTCCTGTCGCTGAAGGTCGCGCTTCTGTCTTTCGAGCTGGGCTTTTTCAGCCTGCATGCGGAGTGACTTCTGCTTCTCTTTGGAGGCAAGAAAGCTTTGCTCATGGGTAGCGAAGGTCGCCTGCCGGTTCGCCTTTCGAAGTAGAGTTCGGGTGGTTGAGCTGAGTCCGTTGCCCTTCATTGGCCCTATCTATCTCCATCTCGGAGCTAGGTCAAGAAAAGCTCAGAACAGGCGTTCGGTGTGATCAAATCACAGGTAATGGGTTTGGCTACAAAAGTGGACCCCATTCATCAGTACTTCGCCTGACGGACTCCTTCGTGCATTCCTTCCTTGAATACCCTATGGCCAACTCCCGCGTTCTTGAAAATTCCACTTTAGAAGAGAATGTATTAACGCCTGCTCCCCCTCCCTGGTCATTATCCGTCGAGGACGCCCGTAATCTCGTCGAATCTCCTCCAACGGGCATCACAAACGACGAAGCCCGAATTCGTCGAGCCTGCTCTGGGCCAAACCGTCTGGCGGAACTTCCGCCTCGATCTGCTTTCCGAGTGGTGTTTGATCAACTCAAAGGCTTCTTGAATCTGTTACTTGGACTTGCGGCGATTGCCGCCTGGTCCATCGGGAGCATCAAAGATGCTCTCATGATCGCCGGGGTGGTCACCTTCAATACCCTTCTCGGGTTCCTCCAGGAGTACAAGGCCGAAAAAACGCTTGCAGCCCTCAAGGGCATGATTCCGAAAAGAACCCGAGTGCGTCGCAACGGTGAGTTTCTTGAGATCGACGCCGAAGAGATCGTTCCAGGAGACCTGGTGCCACTCGATGCGGGAGATCGGGTCCCCGCCGATGGGCGAGTGGTTTTCGCGCAATCCCTGGAGCTTGATGAATCGGCACTTACCGGAGAATCCGTTCCGGCGACGAAGAGACATGACGTGATCTTCAAGCCAGAAACACCGCTCGCCGACCGTGGCAACATGGGCTTCATGAATACAGTCGTCACACGAGGTCGCGCGGAGTTGCTGGTGACTGCGACTGGTGCGAGAACCGAGATCGGTAAAATAGCCGCGATGATCGGCTCGATCGAGGTCCCTCCAACACCGCTGCAAAGGCAACTCGATCGGCTGGGAAAGCGTCTGGCGGCAATTGCCGTCAGTATCGTGGCCGCGATTGGAATCCTCGAGTTCATACGAGGCGATACTCTCGTCCAGATCGCGCTTGAGTCGATTTCGCTCGCAGTCGCCGCCATGCCGGAAGGGCTTCCCGCCGTGGTTACCGTGACTTTAGCGCTGGGTTTGCAACGGATGGCCAAGAAGCGGGCCGTCGTCAAACGTCTGGCAGCTGTAGAGACTCTGGGGTCAACAAGCGTCATCTGTACGGACAAAACAGGAACCTTGACACTGAACAGGATGACCGCCGAGGGGATCTGGGTTCGCTCGGGATCTTACAGTGTCCGAAATGGACTCGTTGATGCCAAAGCCCCGCAACTCAAGGCACTCATGGCGCCGCTTGTCCTCTGCAATGATGTTCAACTCCACGAAACTCAGCTTGTGGGGGACCCGACGGAGACTGCCCTGGTCCAGCTCGCAGTCGATCTGGGTTGCGACGTTTCCCAAGTTCGCGACGCAAATCCCAGAACTCACGAGATTCCATTTGAGTCAGAACGCAAGTTCATGGCGACATTTCATTCCACCTCAGGCGGAGAGCGGATCTTCGTGAAAGGAGCGCCCGACGTGCTGCTTGCCCAATGCGACAGGATATCGACGGCAGTGGGCATCGCGCCCCTCGGTAACGAAGGGAGAGCAGAAATCAGGCGTGAGCTCACGAATTTCGCGCGTCAGGGGATGAGAGTCATCGCCATGGCCTCGAAGAGTCAAACAGCCCCTGGGGGGGTCTCCTCAGCGCGCGACTCCCTTTCTGAGATCCATCATCTCGAGTTTCTCGGGATGATCGGACTCATGGATCCCCCCCGGGAAGAGGCGCGCGAAGCGATCAGGCGCTGCAAAATCGCAGGTATCGAGGTCAAGATGATCACCGGAGACCATCTGGAGACTGCGGTCGCGATTGCGCGGCAGCTTGATCTCCAAGGCGAAGGAATCACGGGCCACGAGCTCGCGTCACTTACGGACAGCGAACTCAGTCAGAGAATCGCAGGCATTTCTGTCTTTGCGCGAGTCGCGCCCGCGCACAAGCTGCGGCTCGTGCGCGCCCTGAAGTTCAATGGGGCCGTGGTAGCGATGACCGGGGACGGTGTGAACGACGCTCCCGCCCTTAAAGCCGCGG